>CANFSY010000005.1 GCA_947449875.1 Paracoccaceae bacterium | reverse complement strand
GGGCAAAAGAGGGAGGCCCATTCATCCTGTTTCACCGTTGGATTCAGCACACCTTGTCAAGGTCATCACATCCGCCCGTCCGGTCAGATGTGATCGTCCTACGAAACAAAAGCAAAGCCGGCCGGCCGAATCGGTGCCAGCCGTTGTTTTGCATGAGCCTGTGCAATCTGCCCAAAAGCAAATCAGCCAAGCCACGGATCCTTGACCGTTTTCTGTCATCATGCGGCCGAACTGGCAGGTTCGGCAGTGCAGAAATACGGCTTGGAATCCTTCTGTCCCCCAAGGCGACCGGAATCGCCTGATCATCTTAGCAACCCATTCGGGCGCAGGGCAACCGAACTTCACGCTTGACAGCAGGTCTTGGCAAAAGAATCTCGTACAAACGGCCGCAGCCTCAAATGCAAAAAGCGCACTCTTTTCAGAGTGCGCTTCGGCAGTGTTGCCTTTCGGCCTGTCTTAGACAGCGGCCGCAGCACCCAGCGATTTAACGCGGTGGTTCAAGCGCGAGATTTTGCGCGCAACGGTGTTCTTGTGCAAAACGCCTTTGCTTACGCCACGCATGATTTCGGGCTGTGCAGCCTTTAACGCGGCGGCGGCGGCGTCTTGGCTGCCAGAAGCCAGCGCTTCTTCAACTTTACGCAGGAACGTGCGGATCCGCGAACGGCGCGCCTTGTTCACGTCTTGGCGAGCCTCGGATTGGCGGGCGCGCTTTTTGGCTTGGGCGGTGTTTGCCATATCTTTTTCGGTGTCCGTTTGGGTCTATCTGATCTGAGGTTGGGGCTATAGAGCGCGACTGACGCCGCGTCAACGGGCATTCGTCATCGGTCGGTAAACTTGGGGGGACGTTTTTCCAAGAAAGCCTGCATTCCTTCGGTTTTGTCCTGAGTCGCAAAGGCCGCATGAAAGGCGCGCCGCTCAAACAACAGGCCCTCCGACAACGGAACTTCCAGCGCACGGTTGACCGATTCTTTTGCAGCGCGCAGCGCCAACAGTGACTTTCCGGCGATCGTGGTGGCTGTTTTGACCGCTTCGGCCACAAGATCCCCCATGGGAACGATGCGCGACACAAGGCCTGCTCGTTCTGCTTCTAAGGCGTCCATCATGCGGCCAGTCAGGTGCATTTCCATAGATTTTGATTTGCCAACAAGCCGTGTCAGCCGCTGGCTTCCGCCCATACCGGCGAGGATGCCAAGATTAATCTCGGGCTGACCGAATCGGGCGGTGTCAGATGCCAAGATGAAGTCGCACAGCATCGCAAGCTCGCACCCCCCACCCAAGCAATAGCCCGACACAGCCGCGATGATCGGCTTGCGGATGCGCGCTATGGCTTGGGCGGCGGGGCCGTACAGGTCTGCGGTGGCCACATCGGCATAAGACATATGCACCATTTCCTTGACATCGGCCCCTGCGGCAAAGGCTTTGTCAGATCCGGTGATCACAATGCAGCGCACCAATGGGTCTGCATCGGCGTGGGTTAGGGCTTGGGTAAGTTCGCCCATCATCTGCTGGTTCAGGGCATTCAACGCCTCTGGCCGGTTCAGACGTATCAGCAGCACAAAGCCATGCGGTTCAAGGATTAGGGTTTGCATCAGATCACCTTTGACAAGACGGGCAATAAAACGACGATCGACCCGCTTGCACAAGCCGGACAATGGGCGTGGCACAGGTGGGGCAAGGTTGGTTCTCGCGGTCGTAGACGCGAAACGTGTGTTGAAAATAGCCCAGCTCGCCATCCGCTTGGCGGTAATCGCGCAGGCTTGATCCGCCGGCCTCGATGGCTTCGGTTAGAACATCGCGAATCACGGGAACAAGCGCTGCGGCCTGAGCCTGCGTCAGATCGCCAGCCAGCCGTGTGGGCGCAATGCGCGCACGGTGCAGCACTTCGCAGACATAAATGTTGCCAAGACCCGAGACGATTTTTTGATCCAGCAGCGCCGATTTGATCGGCGTGGCGCGGTTTTGCAGACGCTGGGCCAGATAGGCGGCGTTAAAGCCATTTCCCAAAGGTTCCGGCCCCAGATCGGCCAAAAGCTTGTGCGCCTGCCAGCGGGCGGTGGGCATCAGGTCCATCGCGCCAAAGCGGCGCGGGTCGTTAAAGGTCACCCGCGCCCCTGACTCCATCGTCAGCACCACATGGTCATGCTTTTGCGGCGCGGGGTGGTCGTGGTGAAACTGCCCCAGCTGCGCGCCCGAAATCAGCATTCGCCCCGACATGCCCAGATGAATCAACAACGTCTCGCCCGAGGACAAATCCGCCAGAATATACTTCGACCGCCGCCGCAGGCTTTGCACCACCACCCCCGTCAACCGCTCTGCCATGTCTTTGGGCAAAACAAAGCGCAGATCAGGGCGGTTGACCTGTGCTTGGTCGATCCTTTGCCCCTCCATCACGGGCAAAAGGCCACGGCGGACGGTTTCCACTTCGGGCAGTTCGGGCATCTGGTTCCTATAGGTTGAGGCGCTGGCCCACACCGCCTATAAGGTCTGTGACGCCAAGGAAGGGCAAGCCCCGATGAACGAACACTCCACCACCCATTTCGGCTACCAAACCGTGAACGAGGATGACAAGGCCGGCATGGTGCATGGGGTTTTTACCCGTGTCGCCAGCAAATATGACATCATGAATGACCTGATGTCGGTCGGCATCCACCGCCTGTGGAAAGAGGCGATGATGGATTGGCTGAACCCCCGCCCGGGCCAGCGCCTGCTGGATGTGGCGGGCGGCACCGGCGATGTGGCGTTTCGTTTCTTGGGCCGCGCGCCGGATTCGGTGGCGACCGTGCTGGATATGACCGAATCCATGCTGATCGAAGGTCGCAAACGGGCCGAGGCGGAGCGCCTGTCGGATCGGTTGGACTGGATCGTGGGCGACGCCATGGCCTTGCCCTTTGCTGACAACAGCTTTGATGCCTACACAATCAGCTTTGGCATCCGCAACGTGGTGCGTGTGCAAGACGCGCTAAGCGAGGCGTTTCGCGTGCTGCGCCCCGGTGGGCGGTTGATGGTGTTGGAATTCTCGCAGATTCCGAACGAGATGCTGCAAAAGGCTTATGATCTGTATTCCTTCACCATCATCCCGCCCTTGGGCAAGCTGGTGACGGGGGATCGTGACAGCTACCAGTATTTGGTCGAATCAATCCGCAAATTCCCCGAGCAAGAGGTTTTCGCCACGATGATCCGCAAGGCGGGCTTTGCGCAGGTGAAATACCGCAACCTGACGATGGGCGTGGCCGCTCTCCATTCAGGCTGGAAGGTCTGATGCGGGGACCGCACAATCTTTGGCGACTGATACGCACCGGTGCTACGTTTGAACGCACCGGCGCGATACAGGTTATTCTGGAAGGGTTTGGCGCCCCCCTTTCGGTGCGCATTCTGGCCCGCACGCTGGCTTGGCCCTTTATCTGGCTGGGGCTGCGCGGTGATCCTGCCCTGCCCCCTGTCACCCGCGCGCTGACGGCGTTGGGGCCGTCTTACATCAAATTCGGCCAAATCCTGTCGACCCGCCCCGACATCGTGGGCGACAAGATGGCGTTGCAGTTGAAATACCTGCAAGACCAGTTGCCACCCTTTTCGACCGATGTGGCCAAGGCCATGGTCGCGGCGGAATTGGGCCAAAGCGTTGAAACCATCTTTGCCGAGTTTTCCGAACCCGTCGCTGCGGCGTCGATCGCGCAGGTGCACAAGGCGCGGCTGGCGGAAGATGACCGCGCGGTGGCCGTAAAGGTGCTGCGCCCGGGGATCGAACGCGCCTTTCGCAAAGACATTGACGCTTTTTATCTGGCGGCAGGCACGCTGGAACTGCTGCTCCCCTCGACCCGCCGCTTGCGCCCGCTGGAAGTGATCCGGCATTTCGAAGGTGTTGTGTTAGGAGAGTTGGACCTGCGGCTGGAAAGTGCTTCGGCTTCCGAGTTTCGCGCTAACACCGCCAAAGATGCGGGCTTTCAAGTGCCCCAAACCGTTTGGCGGCTGTCTGGGCGTTCGGTGATGACGATGGATTGGGCCGAAGGCATCAGCCTGTCAGACAATGCCGCGTTGGATGCTGCGGGGCATGACCGCGTGAAACTGGGCAACCGCGTGTTGCAGTTGTTCCTAAGCCACGCCCTGCGCGATGGGTTTTTTCACGGCGACATGCACCAAGGTAACCTGAAGGTTGCCGCCAATGGCGATATCATCGCCTATGACTTTGGCATTATGGGCCGGATTGATGCCTATACCCGCAAAGTCTATGCCGAAATTTTGATGGGCTTCATCCAGCGCAACTATCGCCGCGTGGCGGAAGTGCATTTTGAGGCAGGCTATGTCCCCGCCGACCGCGATGTCGAGGCCTTTGCATCCGCCCTGCGCGCCGTGGGCGAGCCGATCTTCGGGATGGAAGCGAACCGCATTTCGATGGCCAAGCTTTTGGCCTATCTGTTCGAAGTGACCGAACGCTTCGGCATGCAAACCCGCACCGAGCTGATCTTGTTGCAGCGCACCATGGTCGTGGTCGAGGGCGTGGCCCGCAGTCTGGACGACAATATCAACATCTGGGACGTGGCCCGCCCCGTGGTCGAAAGCTACATCCGCAGCCACGTGGGCCCTGTGGCCTTGCTGCGCGATTTGGTCAGCACGGTCGAGGTGCTGGCCCGCTTTGGCCCAAAACTCCCCCGTCTGGTCGAGAATTTGCTGATCGCCCAAGCCGAAGGCCCCAAAGTGCCGCCCAAACGCCGTGGGGTTCCCTTGGTCTGGGCCGCATTGGGGGCTGTGGCCCTGTTGGCGGCAGGTGTCTGGGCAGGCTTTACGCTGAGCTAGGCGGCCCGGTCAGGCCGCCTGCACCGCGCGCGCTTCGGTCAGGATCGCGTGCAACTTGGCGGGGTCGGTGTTGGCGCGCAGTTTGGCGCAAATGCCCGGATCGCGCATGGTGCGCGACACCAGCGCCAAGGCTTTAAGATGCTCAACGCCGGATTCTTTGGGCGCAAACAGGCCAACGATCAAATCCACCGGCTGACGGTCGACCGAATCATAATCCAGCGGTTTTTCCATCCGCAAGAAGACGGCAACGATCCGGTCTAAATCATCCAAACGGGCATGGGGCAGGGCTATGCCGTGGCCCACGCCCGTGGCCCCAAGGCTTTCGCGCTCTTGCAGCCCATCGGTCGCGACCGAGGCGTTCAGCCCATAGGCCTGTGCTGCAATCTCGCCTAGTTCCTGAAACAGGCGCTTTTTGCCCGTCAACTGGCCAATGAAGCGCACCGCGCCCGGCATAAGCAGTTTCGAAAGTTCCATGGGCCTTATCTACCTGCTTATACCGGCCGCAGCCGCGGATTACGTCTCATTCTTGGGGTCAATCCAGCCAATGTTGCCATCGTCGCGCACATAAACCACGTTGACCCCGCCATGGCCCAGATTGCGAAACACCAGAAACTTTTGCCCGCCCAGTTCCAGTTGCATAACAGCCTCGCCCACGGTCAGCGACGGGATTTTCGCTTCCATCTCGGCAATGATGACATGGGAAACGGGGGCTGTGTCTGTATCTTCCGGTTCTTGGGTTGGAGCGAGGATATAAGACGCACCCACCCCATATTCAACAGGTTCCGTCCGGTGCGAATGGTGGTTGCGCAGACGGCGCTTGTAGCGGCGCAGTTGCTTGTCCATTTTTTCGCGGCACGATTCGAAGGCCGCATAAATTTCGGTCGCATGGCCCTTGGCATGGGCGGTCAGGCCGGTGGACAGATGAATCACCGCCTCGCACACATGTTCGTAGCCGGCTTTTGAAAAGACGATAGAGGCATCTGTGGGCCGTTGGGCGTATTTTTCGACAATCTCGCCCAGTTCGGATTTCACATGTGTTTGCAGCGCTTCGCCGATGTCGATCTGCTTGCCGGTGATTTGGTACCGCATGGATGCCTCCTAAGCATGAAGATGCCGACGGATCACGCGATCCGGCGGGTTAGAACCTTTTTTCCTTGGATTTACAGCGCACTCACCCCCTGTGGCGGTGCCCCTTTGTGGGGCCGCATCGGATAGGCAAGGCAGGGGACCTCTTGCACGCATCCTTTACATTTGGGGATGACAGGGGGCGCTTGTCAACTGGCCCGTGCGCGGCACTTAGCCGATCTTGAAATTCTCGCCCAGATAAACCCGCCGCACCATCTCGTCGCGCACGATTTCATCGGCGGTGCCGGTCATCAACACCTTGCCGTCGTGCAAAATATAGGCGCGGTCCACGATATCCAGCGCTTCGCGCACGTTATGGTCGGTGATCAGCACCCCGATGCCGCGCGATTTCAAATCTTGCACCAAGTGGCGGATTTCAGCCACCGCGATCGGGTCTACCCCTGCAAAGGGTTCATCCAGCAGCAGATACAGCGGATTGGCCGCCAAGCAGCGCGCAATCTCTACCCGCCGCCGCTCGCCCCCCGACAGGGCCAAGGCGGGGGCGGCGCGGATGTGGGTGATCGAAAATTCCGACAACAGCTCTTCCAACCGCTCGCGCCGCTTGTGGCGGTCAGGCTCGGTGATTTCCAGCACGGCGAGAATGTTATCTTGCACGCTTAGCCCGCGAAAGATCGACATTTCTTGCGGCAGATAGCCGATCCCCAATCGGGCGCGGCGGTACATGGGCAGGGCCGTGACATCGCGCCCGTCAATCAAAACTTGCCCCGCCTCTGGCGTGATTAGGCCGGCTATGGCGTAAAAGGTCGTCGTCTTGCCCGACCCGTTGGGGCCCAAAAGCGCCACAACCTCACCCCTACCAAGGGTCAACGACACGTCGCGGATCACCAGCCGCTTTTGGTAGCTTTTGCGCAGGTTGCGCACCTGCAAGCCATCAAGACCACCCGCCTGTGCCATCAGTTTTTCTTCGGTTGGGTTGGGGTGAACACGGTGGTCACGCGGCCCTCCATCGTGCCTAGGCCGGTCCTAAGGCTCATGGTCAGCACAGGCCCCGAAATGGCCGAGGCCCCCTGCGTCAGCAAAACATCCCCCCGCATAATCAAATCGCCGGTCTCAGGCGCATATTCCGCCGTTTGAGACGAGGCCGCCTCGCTTCCTGCGGCCATTTTAACGCCGCCATCCGCCAGCATGCGCGCGATGCTTTTCTTGTCTTGGGCATATTCAATTTGCAGATGTGCCGTTTGCAAGGTCATGTCGCCCTGCGTCACCACGACATTGCCGGTAAAGATGGCGGTGCCGTCATTTTGGTTGACCGAAAGCTGATCTGCCACGACTTTCACCGGCTGGGTGGAGTCAACCTTCAAACCGCCAAAGGCAATATCCGTTCCAGCCGCCGCCGCACCAAAGGGGGCCGCCATCAGGGCCACAGCAAAAAGCCAAGCTTTGAGCATCACAAACCTCCCTTGGGCAGATAGACCAGCGTCACACCCCCCGTGAAATCCAATTGGTAACCGCCCGAGGGGGCCGCGCCAAGGTGCATCGCTTGCGCATGTAACTTTCCCGGCGGACCTGTGGCATCCACGGGGCCAAGGCTGGTTACATCGGTTTTGGTCGTGGCCACCAACATGCCCGCCATCACCGCCGTATAACCGCCCGAGGTGACAATTTTCACCCCGCCGCTTAACGTCGCAGTTTGGCTTGCGCGCGCCATCTGCATCAAGGGTGCAGTGATCTGCGCGTTTGATCCGTCTGGCATTTCCATCAGGGCCGACATCGCTTGCGCTTGCCCGGCGATGTTGCTTCCCGCAGCCCCGGGCCGTGCCTCTTGGGCCATGATGGTGAGGGCTGTGCCATCCTGCGTCATGCTTGCAAAAACAGGGCTGGTCACGCGCGGCTCTTTCACGCGGTCGGTGATATCGGTGCTGGCATAGGGAATGGCATCTTCGGGGCTGATCGGGCGGCCAAACAGGAACAAGGTTGCCAAAAGGCCCAAAGCCACCAGCGGCAAGACAATCTTCAGCCAGAACACCAGTCGAGAATGAAAGTTGTCAGCCGCCGCCAGCGCCATCACACCACACCGGCGCGCAGCAGGTCGTGGATGTGCAATATGCCCAAAGCAGGCAACCCCGCTTCGGGCGCGTCTTTGACAAACAGACAGGTGATCTTTCGCTCGTTCATAATGGCCAAGGCCACCTCGGCCAGCGCATCGGGGGCCACGGTGCGCGGATGGGGGGTCATCACTTGGGCCACGGTCAAAGACAAAAGCCCGTCCATATGGCGGCGCAGGTCGCCGTCGGTGATGATGCCTAACAACGCACCCTCTGGCCCCGTCACCCCCACCACGCCAAACCCATAGCGCGAGATCGCCAAAAGCGCTTCTGACATCGGGCGATCGGCGGCGATCAGGGGCAGGTCGGTGTGCATCAGATCGCGCACCTTGGTCAGGCGGGCACCCAACTTGCCGCCCGGATGAAAGACGCGGAAATGTTCGGGGGTAAAGGCCCGCCGCTCCATCAAGGCGACGGCCAGCGCATCGCCCAAGGCCAGCATCATGGTGGTGGATGTGGTGGGCACCACGCCCGTGCCACAGGCCTCTGCCGCAGGCGGCAACACCAAGGCCACATCCGCCGCGCGCAGCAAGGTCGAACCCGACCGACTGGCGATGCCGATCAGCGGAATGTCAAAGCGGCGGGTGTGGGCCACAATGTCGGCCAGCTCGGGCGTTTCGCCCGAATTCGACAGCACCAGCACCACATCGCCCTGCAACATCATGCCCAGATCGCCATGGCTTGCCTCTGCCGGATGCACAAACTGCGCGGGCGTGCCGGTCGATGCAAAGGTCGCTGCCATTTTGCGCGCGATATGGCCAGATTTGCCCATGCCCGACACAATTACCCGCCCCTTGGCGGCCAAGATCAGATCGGCAGCTTTGGAAAAGCTGTCATCCAAACTTGCCGCCAGATCGCCCAAGGCCTGCGCCTCTAACCCGATCACACGGCGGGCGATGGTTAGGGGATCAGTGGTGGAAGATGTCATTGGGTTCGTTCCATCCCAAAAGGTCCAGCTCGGCCCGTGTGGGCAGAAAATCAAAGCAGCGTTGCGCCAAGGTCAGGCGGTCTTCGCGGATCAAAATCGCCTCCAGCGCGTCTTTCAGCCGGTGCAGATACAAAACGTCAGAGGCGGCATAGTCTTTTTGCGCCTCGCTCAAGGTGGCTTGGCCCCAGTCAGAGGTTTGCTGCGCCTTTGACACATCAACGCCCACCAATTCGTTCAGCAGATATTTCAGCCCGTGCCGATCGGTAAAGGTGCGCACCAGTTTGGCGGCAATCTTGGTGCACCAGACAGGTTCCGTCCGCACACCAAAGGCTTGGTGCAGCATGGCAATGTCAAAGCGGCCAAAGTGGAACAGCTTCAGTATGGCCGGATCGGTCAGCAGGCGCTGCAAGTTGGGGGCGCTGGTCTGGCCTTTTTCAATCTGCACGATATGCGCATGGCCATCGCCCGACGACAGCTGCACCACACACAGCCTGTCACGGCGCGGGTCAAGGCCCATGGTTTCGGTATCTATGGACACGATGGGGCCCAGCTTTAGCCCGACGGGCAGGTCATTTTTGTGCAGATGATTGGCCAAGGTCAGGGTCGCTCCGGTAGGGTGGTCACGGTCTAGCCGATTTCCACGCGAAAGGGAATTCGCCAAGCCAAGGCTGCCTTGCCACGCCGGTCAAGGGCGCTGCGCCCCGTCTTGCAGGGGCACAATATCCCAATACATCCAACGTCCCGGCGAATCGCTAGGTTCGGACAAGATCAGCGCTTCGTCGCGCACGCCAAGCCAGCCGCTGACCGCCATCACAGGGCGCAAGCGAAAGCCGATCAGGTCGCGGTACATCAACCAGCGCGAGGTGACAAACCGCGCCATCCCCGCCCCTGCCAAGGGGCGCCCCAAAGCCACACATCCGGCCGAGGCGACCAGCATTTTGTCAGGCTGGCCTTGGTTTAAAAACCCCCAAGTGCCGTCCGCATCTTGCTGGATCACCCAGCGCGTGCCGGAATACGGCTCTGCCGCCTTGGGGGCGAGGGTGATGCCGCCGGAAAAGACATCGCCGTCCAGATAGGGCTGCGCCACCTCGCCACTGCGGGCCAAGGCAATCGGGCTGGCGGAGGTGACGGTGCGCCCATCGACCAAAAAGGGTGCGGTCAAACGGTGCAAATCCTGACGCTTCCTCCGGCGCAGGCTGGCAGAACCATACTCATCCGCCATGCAGCACCCCGAACGCCTTGCCCTCTGCCTCTGCCAGCCAGAAGGCGGCTGAGGCAGAGGTGGCGATTCTTTCGCGGTAATGCCCGCGCAGCGTGTCAAAATTCTGGATAAACACCGCCAAACTGGCATAAAGCCGCGCCGCCACGCTGGAGAGGGCGGCCAAACGGTCGGTCTCGAACGGGTCGTAAATGCAGCGTTTATCGGTGTGAGTGTTGACCAAAACCACGTGATCCAGCGGGTCTTTGCTGAAATGGGGGTCCATATACAAAAACGGGGCCACAACGGTCATCTTGCCCTCGCGCGCCGAGGATTCGGTCAGCGAGGCTATAAGTTCATCCGCCAGAACCGAAAAAGCCGCATCGAAGCTTTTGAACCGCGCCATAACGGACAGGTAATGGCCGGCAAAATCGGGCTGCAACAACCGATCGCAGGCCACCAGATCGGCCAAAGCCTCGGCATAGACGGTCAGGCCCGCCACGTCTGACAGCGACAGATGCACGGCGGCGCGGCGGTGAAAAAAGGTCGCCAGATCGTCAGGCTTGCGCTGGCCATAGGTCATATTGATGATCACACCGTGCGCGATGCTCATATATTCCTGCGCATAAGAATGGGCCGGTTCATGCCACGCGGCCAAGTTGGGGTTTGACACAGTCACCCCGCCCGAAGCGACATGGCGCAAACAATACTCAATATCATCGCCGCGCAGGAACATCGCGCAGGGCAGGCCCAAGTCTGCCAAGCGGGCGTATGGCATCGACAGGAAGATAAAGGCCGAATATTCGGGATGGTGCAGGCGGGCCATCTCGCCCAAGTGGTTGGCACCGTGAAACACTTTGGCATGGCGCAGCAGGCGCGGGGCCACTGCGCTACGCTGACCGCCCGGATTATCTCTCGTGTAACGGCCCCAAAAACCGCCATCCTCCCACATCATCCGCGGTTCGGATTTCAGGAAAATCGGCAGAGTGTGAAAGGCTTGATCCTTGCGAAACAACGTTGCGGCCCAATTGCGCGCCAGACTTTCCAGCGAAATTGACAGATCGTCATCGGCGATCACCAGTTCGTCTACGGTGATGCCCGCCGCTGAAACGGCAGTTTGCAGGGCCAAGAGTTCCAAGCTTAAATTGCCAGCGCCGCCCATGTTGGGCCCTGACATGACAAAAAGGTTCAGCGGGTCAGTCTGCCCTTGGGGCGCATAGGGCGCAGCCCCTGTGCCTAAGGCGTCATAGACCAAAAAGAAGGTGTTCTTCAGCATCTGCCCATAATCGCTGGCAATCGCCTGTTCGTGAAACCGCGCCAGCAGACGCTGCACCTCGGCGCTGCGGCCAAAGGTGCGAATCGCCACAATCATGCGCGCTTGTGTCGCGGCAGGGGCACGCGCTTGCCACGTGGCGTCAATCAACACGCAGGTGTCTGACAAGGCCCGCGCCACCCAAAACAACCGCACCCCGCGCGGAAGGGTGCTTAGCGCCCCTATGGCCACGTCGGCTTCCACAATCTCGTCAGAGGCGATGATTTTTTCAACCAGCGCCACCGGCTCTTGATCCATGCGGCATTGATAGACCGTCACTTGAAATCGGCCCTGAAACACCACGTTCAAAGACACATCCAGATCTTCGCCATGCGCCATCAGGATTTGCGGAAAAAACGCATTGCGCAGCGTGGCGGTGTTGATCAGTTCTTGATTCAAAAGCTGCATCCCCGCCTCGCCCTTGGGGATGAAATGGTCGTCTTGCACCACGAAAAACAGATCGTCCAACCCCACAACGGTGTTCGACTGATCTATCCCGTGCAGGCGAAACAGATCGCCGCGTTCCAAGGCAACGGTGTCTGCGCCCCAGCGCTGCAAGGCAGCCTGAAGCGTTTCAACACAGCTTAAAAATGAGGGGTCCGCCAATGCCAATTTGTTTCCTAAAATGTCAGTAAGCGACGCCCCAAACCAGACGCGCCCGAATGTCAAACCTTAATGGCTGTCTGAATACGCCTGCACAGCAGGTCCGGCAAGCGATAAGACATGGGCCAAGACCGAAACGGCCAAGGTGCGCGGATCGCGACACGATCCGATCAGGCCAAAGGTGGGGCAAAGCCGTTCTATCGCCCTTGGCGCCACGCCTTGCGCGTGCAAATCGGCCAGCAGGCGCTGCCGCGCTTTCAGGCTGCCCTGTGCGCCGATGAACAAAGCGTCTGAGGGAAGAAACTGTGCCAAAAGACGCGCCTCATTCTCGTGGTCGTGAAAGAACAAGGTCACAGCCGTGCGTCGATCGGGCTTGGGGCAGATATAGCTGCGAAAGCTGGGCACCAGCGTCACGTTCAACGGCCCGATCCGCGACAGGTCGGTTTGCAAACCCTCTTGGCCAAACAAGGTGACATCATAGCCCGCCGCCTGCGCCATCAGGGCAAAGGACATCGCCTCGATCCCGTGGCCGTAAACCCAAAACCGCAGTTCCGGTTCCAGAACGATGACAAGCGCATCCGGCCCCGCGCTGGTTTGCTCTGGCGTGACCAAAGCCAGCGCCCCCGTCGATAGGGTGATCCGCAAGGCCGCCTCGATTCGGGCATCGCCGCGGCTTAGAATTTCGTGCAAAACCGCGCGGTCGGGATTTGGGATCAACAAAATCGACAGCCCGCCGCCACAGGGCAGCTTCAAATCAAAGAAAGGCGAGCCTTGGCCATAGCGCAGTGCGCGCACCTGACCGGTTTGCAGTGCCATGGCGGCGTGTTCGGCGATATCATCCTCGATACAGCCCGACGAAAGCGACCCTGTGCGCTGGCCCTGTGGCCCAAAGGCCATCATCGTGCCAAGGTTGCGATACGACGTTCCCACGATCTGCGTGATCACGGCCAAGACGCCGCCCGTTTCGCACAGACGCTTCAAAGGAACGCGGTTGCTGGCATATTCGATCATAGGTGCCCTTCCCTTCGCCCTAATGTGGAACGTTGCGCCACCAACCGCCAGACCCGTTTTGCGCCCAATCCAAAATCGGGCAGCTTTCAGATATCTTTTCTTTCTCGAATGGCGGTGACGGCGGCAATCGGGGCTTCCACGCCGCCGGGCAGCAGGGCGGAAAGGCCATCGGATGTGCTGCGAATTTCGCTGATTCTGGCGTAGTATTCGACTTGGGATGTGTCGATCACTTTATCCCCCTGCCAGCTTTCCAGTTTCAAAGTGTAAACACCTTTTGGCAAAGCTTCGCCCTTGGAATCGCGGCCCTGCCATTCATAGTCTTTCGACCCAAGCGGCAATTCGGTGCGCGACACTTCCTTGCCGCTTTGATCGGTGACCACAAGAACCGCCTTTGTGGCCGACTGCGCCGGATTGGGCGACAAAGTTACGGGCGTTGCGCCATCAAAATAGGCAGGGGCGGCGATCCTCGCCTCTTTGCCAACCCAGCCGACCATTTGGCCCATGCCCGTCAGCGCACTTTGCCCCAAAAGCTGGGCCAAAAGGTCGTTGGTTTTGGTCTGTTGTTCGACGCCGGAAAAGGTGGCCAATTGTACGGCCAGTTGATCGGCACTCATCGGGTTGAGGGGGTCTTGGTTCTTGATCTGGGTCGTCATCATCTTCAAAAACGTGTCGTAGTTTTTGTCGTTGGCTTGCTTATCCGCCGAAGCGGCGGTTTTGATCGGGGTCTGCGTGGCGGCTGCGACGTCCATAAACTTTCCTTTCAAAGGCGAAGGTCCAGCCCTGAGGCGGACACGGGTTTGACATAGGGGGCAGCGATGATCTGCGGCGGGGAGAGCGAATCGACCACATCGCGGGAAACGGTTTCGGGCTGATCACGCGAGGGGGCGCGCTGGGCCCATTGGCCAAAGTTCAGGGTGTCGGTGTTCAATCCCGCCGCACGAAACTCTTGCCGCAGGGTTTCGGCATGGGCGCGCATCAGGTCTAGGGTTTCAGGCCGCTCGACTGTCAAGTTGATGTGCACCTGATCGCCTTGCGTGATCAGATCAAACCGGATGCGGCCCAATTCTGCCGGATTGAGCAACACTTCCGCGCGGTTGTGGCCGTCATGCGCGCCGCCATGGTGCAAGTGTTCGATCACCGTTGGCAACTGCGCGTGCAGGGCCTGTGCCGTTTTTGGCGGCAACGCGGATTGCATCGGTATTTGCAAATGCGGGGGCGGCGATCCGCCAAGGGCCTGCGGGTTTGCGGGCACCACGGCATCTTGGGCCGCACTTGGCGCAAAGCGCGTCTTTGCCACGTCGCTGTCGTCTGTCGCTGCCGCTTCGGCGGGGCGTATCAACGGCTTTGCAGGCGGCACAGCTTGGTCCGGCCGAACACTCGGTGGTTTTTCAGTGGGGCCAGCGGGAGGATAAGCCCTTGGGACAGATGCGGGCTGCGGGGTCCATCCCGCCGTGTCGGGCTGGGTTTTCCGGCTTGACGGCTTGGGCGCTGCTTGTGTGGGTTGAGCCT
This sequence comes from Paracoccaceae bacterium, assembly GCA_947449875.1. Lineage (GTDB taxonomy): Bacteria > Pseudomonadota > Alphaproteobacteria > Rhodobacterales > Rhodobacteraceae > Stagnihabitans. The sequence goes on along the minus strand of CANFSY010000005.1, from coordinate 43,582 downwards.
GCTCTACGGGCGCAAACCCTATACCGCGCGTCACCTTAGGGGCATCAACCGACAACTGTTGCCCCATCGCCGTTTGTGATGTGCTTTGTGCAGAAACCATCTGCACCTGCCCCCCCGAATCCTTTGCAACCTGCACAGCGCCTTTGCTATCGACCGTTTCAAAGCCGGTACTAAATTCAGGCAAGGCAAGCCCATCGGTCAGTCGCCTGTTTGGCAGGTGACTTTGGTCTTCTTCTCCAGTCGGGGCTGATCGGTGCGGCAGGGTTTGCGGACGCGCCTGCTTTTCGCCAGCATCGCCACGCGCTGTCGCCACATCGTCGCCCTGTAACAGTGCCGTCTGCGAATCGTGGGCGGCCTGTCTTGCCGCCGAGGTAGGCAGCGCTTGCATCGGGTTTGCTTTGCCTTCCTTTTCCTTGGGCGGTTCCCTTGCTGGCAGCACATCATCGGCGGTCAAAGAGTCTGGCTTGCTGGCGATGGTTTGCGCCATCGTCTGGTCTGGTGCCGTAGGCGGCGCCTGAAGTGTCGCCGCTTGTTCCAATGTGACCTGCCCGGTCAAACGCTCGCCCTGCAGCGGCTCCAACGCCCACGCGTACCCCGGCGTCGGCAGACCCGCCTTGGCTGTCTCTTGGGTCGACCCCACCTTGGGTACTTCCGACACTGCGGACGTGCCGCAAGCCCCTTGCGGCGGGGCAAGATTGATTGGCACCAAGACCGGCACAACCACGGCCTGCGCCAGCGCCGCATCGTTGGGGGCGGGGTCGTCTTTTGCGGGCGCATCCTTCGCCAAAGGGGCCTCTCTTGGGATATCAGGGCGCTCTGACGGGTTGCACACCAAGGCTTGCCAACATACCGGCAGCTCAACTCCAGCCTCTTGCTCGCGCGGGGCCCGCTGCGCGACCTGCGCAACCGGCACCGCTTTATCGGCGGTCTTGGGCAAGACACCCGCCGGATCGGGCGCAGGCGCAACGCCGTCTGCCAAGATCAAACCGGCCTCGAACTCTGCTCCCGACCCCGCAGGATCAAGCCCTGACGGGCCTTGGACCGAATCACCACCGCAAACCATGAAAGCTGACAGCAACGTGGGCATATCCATAACGCATCGACTCCTGCCGGTGTGTTTTGATGATAGGGCCCAAAAACTTACCAGTTCTTTACCGCCCTCCGCGATACTTCCAAAAAATTTATGGAATGGAGACACGGATGACCCTACCTGATCCCCCCATGCGCCCGATGGCGCTGACACCCGCCCGCTCAACCCAGCTGATGAAAAAGGCGCAAGAGCTTGAGACGGCGTTTGTGTCGGAAATGCTCGCGCACACCGGACTTGATTCGCAAACGGGTGCCTTTGGCGGCGGGGTCGGCGAAGATCAGTTTGCCTCTTTTCTGCGCGAGGCGCAGGCCAAAGCCATCGTAGCACATGGCGGGTTTGGCTTGGCCCAAAACATCTTCCAAAGCTTGGCGCGCCACGATGACCCCACCGCGTGACCCCATCGCCGCCGGCGTGCTGGATGACATCCACCGCTCGTTACTGGCCCGTCAATATGACCGCCTGCCAGCGCTGTCGCAGGCGTTGGATCAGGCACTGGCACAGCCGCATTTGCTGACGCCCGCAGACCTGCGTCTGATCCACGCCAAAGCCGAACGCAACGCCGCTACCTTGCGGGCGGTGCAACGCGGCATACGCTCGGCCGTGCGGCGCGTGGCAGAGATTCGGTCTGTGTCGGCCGGTCTGGTCACCTATAGCAAAGACGGCCAGCGGCACGATTTCGCAGCATCGGCCGTGGCGCACAGACTGTAAGATTTCGCTAAAATCCTGCGCAAAGCCTGTTTGGCGTTTAGAAGTATCTTAAGACTTCAGGCCCTTACTGACAGGGCATCCCAGGTGGGGTGGCGCGGTTCGGTCAATCGGGTCGCATCGGCAAGAAAGCCTTGGGGGCCATCGGCATGGATGGCGCAAATCGCCCGTCGCAAAGCGACGGTTGACCGCAAAGGAAGATAAAATGTCGTCAATTCTGACCAACAGCAGCGCGCTTACGGCACTTCAAACCTTGAAGTCGATCCATAACAATCTCGACAGTGTCACGTCAGAGGTATCCTCTGGCAAGCGGGTTAAGGAAGCCCAAGATAACCCCGCCATCTGGTCTGTTTCCAAAGTGATCAACACCGATATCAACTCTTTCAAGACCGTCTCGGACAACCTTGGGTTTGGCTTGGCAACGGTCGGTGTTGCTGGAAATGCGTCGCAGACGATTGTTGAGAATTTGGGCGAGATCAAGAACAAGATCATCGCGGCACAATCGAGCAACGTTGACCGTGTCAAGTTGCAAGCCGACCTTACCGCCTACAAGGAAAACATCATCAACGTTGTCAAAGGCGCGCAGTTCAACGGGTTGAATTTGATCAGTGGCACGACGACATCGACCAGTGTCTTGGCCTCCATTGACCGCAGCGGTGCCACCGTGACGGCCACCAGCATCACCGTGAGCGGGCAAAATCTGGCAGTCGGCAACTATACGGCGAAGACCGTTTTTACCGGGTCTGACGGGGCTTCGATCGGCGCTGACGTGGCTGGCTTTGCGTTGAACAAAACCAACGGTACGGGCAAACTTGTCATTGCCGAAGGCACCGGGGCGAACGCCTTTGCGGCAGGGGACAGCGTGTCTGTGTCCATCGCGGGCAAGACGGCTTCTTATACCGTCACGGCTGCCGATATCGCCGCCACCAACACAAACGAAGTGGTGGCCATCGGTCTGAAGTTGGCGACCGAGTCGCTTGGAATCGCGGGATTGGCGGTTGACTATGACAACACCGGCAGCACGGCGAACCTGACGTTCAAGAACACCGGCACCGTTGATTACCGGGTTGCAGCGCAATTCTCCAACGTGGGGTCAGGCGGTCTTGGGGCTTTGGCGAACATGGACATCACCACACAGGCTGGTGCGGCGAGTGCGCTCAACAGCATTGAAACGCTTGTCAACAAAGCCATCACCGCCTCTGCCAGCTTTGCTACGGCTCAGATCAAGATGTCGACACAACAGAGCTTTATCAACAGCTTGGCTGATACCATGAAAACCGGTATCGGCGCCTTGGTCGACACCGATATGGAAGAGGCCTCGGCCCGTCTTCAGGCGTTGCAGGTGCAGCAGCAGCTGTCCACGCAGGCGCTGTCCATTGCCAACCAGCAGCCGCAATCCCTGCTGGCGTTGTTCCGGTAAGAGGGTGACCGGGGGGGGTAACCCCCTCCCGGTTCCGCCTGCGCCATCCCACGCAAACATCCGGAAGGACAGATTTTGAACATCGCAACACCTATTGCCCGTGCGGCTTACAGCCAGCGCGAAGCCCCCGTTCGCACCGCGCGCGCCCAAGAATATGACCTGCTTGCGCGTTGCACCCAAAAAATGGCTATGGCCTGGACGCGGCGGAAAGAAGATTTTCCGCTTCTGGCCACAGCGGTCCACGAAAACCTGCAGCTTTGGAGTGCTTTGGCCGTCGACGTGGCCGATCACGACAACGGCTTGCCAGCGCCCTTGCGCGCGCAACTGTTCTATCTGTACGAATTCACCGCAACCCATTCGCAAGCCGTTCTGGCCAACCGCGCCAGTGTCGAGGTGCTGGTTGATATCAACAAAGCCGTCATGCGGGGCCTGCGCGGCGATGGGGGTGGGGTATGAGCGGTCTTGTGTTGAAACTTGGTCCGCACGAACGGGTCTTGATCAACGGGGCGGTGATCGAAAACGGCGAGAAGCGCTCTCGGCTGGCGATCATGACCCCTAATGCCAACATCTTGCGCCTGCGAGACGCCATCCACCCGCAAGAGGCAAACACGCCGGTCAAACGGGTCTGCTACATCGCGCAGCTGGTCTTGACGGGCGACGCCAGCGCAGGCGACACGCGCCAGCAACTGCTGCGCGGCATCGAGCAGCTCAGCCAAGTTTTGACCGATCACGACAGCCGCAGCCATCTGAACCTTGCCACCAAAGCGGTGCTGGAAGATCAGCCCTACCACGCGCTCAAATCCCTGCGCGCCTTGCTGCCGCGCGAAGAACGGCTTTTTGCCGCCGCCGCAAGATGAGCTTTTCGCCCATCCTGCCCCTGTCTGGCACGGCGGGTTGGGCGCTTTTGAAACGCACTTTGCCCGCCCAAACCGCTGCGCTGACCTCAACGCCGGACATGGCGCGCGATATTGACTATTTCAGCGCCAAGATCGGCAACGTCACAAGCGCTGACCAACTTGTCGCCGACAGGCGGCTGCTTAAGGTCGCCTTGGGGGCCTTTGGGCTAGAGGCCGACATCGGCAACAAGGCCTTCATCAAAAAGGTTTTGAGTGATGGCCCCATCGCCCCCGCCGCTTTGGCCAACAGACTGGCCGATAAGCGCTATCTTCAACTGGCCAACGCGTTTCGCTTTGATCAATCCGCGCCTGCCACGCAGACTCCCAATTTTGCCGCCACACTCCTGACAGCCTACAAGGCCCGCATGTTTGAAACGGCCGTCGGCGCTCAGGACGAGGATCTGCATCTGGCCCTCAACACCCAACGCGAATTGGCATCCTTGGGCAGCGCGCGCGCGACCGAGACGACCAAATGGTTAACCGTTCTGGGCAACGCGCCCCTCGCCCGGGTTTTTCAAAAGGCATTGGGCCTGCCATCGGGCACGTCGTCTTTGAATTTGGATCAGCAGTTGGGCCTGTATCAGTCCAAAGCGTCGGCCATTTTCGGCGACAGCGGGATCAGCCAGTTCGCTGACCCCGCCAAGGCCGAGGTTGTGATCAAACGCTTCTTGTCCAGATCGCAGGCCGATCAATTGATGACTCAATCGGCCAGCGGGTCCGCCGCTTTAACCTTGCTGCAGCAAAGCCCGTTATCCCTTTGATGCCGATGACAGTGCGGCCCGCAGTCGCACAAAGCTGCCTTCAATGCCCTCGTCTGGTGCATCTTCGGCCAAAAAGGCGTCAAGCGCGGGCCAAACCCGTATGGCATCGTCAATCACGGGGTCTGATCCGGCGCTGTAAAGTCCCGCCTGAATCATCAGCTCTGCCCTGTCATAGGCACCCAGCAGCCGTCGCGCCTTGGCGATATCGCCATTCTCAGCCGCCGTCGCCGCCTGCGGCAAACTGCGCGAGACCGAGCGCAGCAGATCAATCGCTGGATACCTGCCCCGCTCGGCAATCTTGCGGTCCATCACCACGTGTCCGTCCAGCACCCCGCGCAGAATATCGGCCACGGTTTCCTCCATGTCAGAGCCTGCCACCAGAACCGAAAAGACCGCCGTGATATCGCCCGCCCCGGCTGGCCCCGGCCCTGCGCGTTCGGCCCAAGCCATAATGGCCGGCGCAACCGAAGGCGGATAGCCGCGCAGGCTGGCCTCTTCCCCACCCGCGAGGGCAACTTCACGGTGCGCTTCGGCAAAGCGGGTGACCGAATCAGCCAGCAGCAATACATGCAGGCCCTGATCACGAAAATGTTCTGCAATCGCCATGGCGGCCCACGCACAACGACGCCGGATCAGTGCCGATTGGTCCGAAGTGGCCGTCACCACAACAGCCCGCGCCAACCCCTCCGGCCCTAGAACCCGCTCGACAAACTCGCGCAGTTCGCGGCCCCGCTCGCCGATCAGCGCGATCACCACCACATCCGCGGAAATCCCCCGCGCGAACTTGCCCAAAAGGGTCGATTTGCCCACGCCAGAGCCGGCAAAAAGCCCGATCCTTTGGCCGCGCACCACCGGCAAAAGCGTGTCAAACACCGCAACACCGGTGTTCAGCCTTTCGCCCAAACTGCGCCGCGTGGCGGCGGCAGGGGCGGCGGCCAAAAGGGGGCGCATCTCGGGGCCACGAAAAAGGGCCTTACCATCCAAGGGCTTACCGAACGGGTCAACGACCCGACCGATCCAACTGTTATCTGGTGCGATCCCCGCCTGACCCTTCAGCCGCACCAAGGCCCCCAAGGTTAAACCTTCGGCCAACTGATCTGTCAAAACGGTAATCCCGTCAGGGTGGAGGGCCACGACCTCTCCGCCAAAGGTATCGCCCAACACCACTCGGTCGCCCAAGGCGGCAACATCGCCCAAGCCCGTCACCGTCACCGTGCCCCGCCCGATGGCACGCACGCGCCCAAGCCGCGTGCTCACGGGAACCGATGAAAGTTCGGCAACCAAAGCATCAAAAACTCCCGCCATTTTTGTCTCCAACTGGAATGTCGAAACCCTTTCTAAAGGAATCAGTCTTAAGCCTTGGTGAAGTTGGTCGAGGGAGAAGCCCACGATGTTAGAAACACTCAGCCTGACGCGCATGGCGGAAGCCTTGGCCGATCATGCCGCAGCGCGGATGGATCAGATTGCCCGCAACGTCGCCCAAGCCGATACCCCCGGCTACAAGGCGATGGACCTGCCCGATTTCGCGCAGGTCTATGACGCAGGCGCGCACACCAGCATGCGCGCCACAAGACCCGGTCATCTCACCACATCCCCGATGGCAGCCCAAACCGCGCCCCAATCCAGCGCGGGTGAGGAGTCGCCCGATGGCAACACCGTTTCGCTGGAGCGCGAAATGGTGAAATCCGCCGCCGTCCGGCAAGAGCATGACATGGCCTTGGCCGTCTACAGCCACGCGCGCGACATTCTGCGCGCCAGTCTGGGGCGCAAGTAAATGGCTGACCTGTTGAAATCGCTCAGTTATGCCGCCTCGGGGATGGAGGCGCAGCAGGCACGGCTGCGCCATGTGGCCGAAAACATCTCGAACGTCGATACGCCCGGCTATCGGCGCAAACTGGTGGCCTTTGATGAAAACATGGCTGACGGCACGGTGCAGGCGGGAAAGGTTGTTTTGGACAAATCGGCCCTGAACCCGGTCTACGACCCCGGAAATCCCTTGGCCGATGCAAGTGGCCACTATGACGGCTCGAATGTCGATCTGGTGGTTGAAGTGGCGGACGCGCGCGAAGCGCAGCGCAGTTATGAGGCGAACCTCAAAATCTTTGATCAGGCGCGGTCGATGACCCAAAGCCTGTTTGACCTGTTGCGAAGGTAATCCAGAATGGACATCAGATCTTCCACCGCAGCGCAGCTGTACGCCAAGGCGCGTACCGCTGCGGCCCCCACGCCGCAAGCAGGCCAAGGCGAAAGCGCCTTGGGCACCTTTGCGCAAAGCTTTGCGGATACGCTCGCCAAAGGCGAGCAAACGGCAAAATCGGCCATGACCGGTGGTGCCGACCCGCATGCTTTGGTGGAGGCTTTGGCGAATTCCCAACTGGCAGTCGAAACCGTATCAACCCTGCGCGACAAAGTGGTTGAGGCCTATCAGGAAATCTTAAGGATGCCGATATGACCGAGACGATCCTGTTTGACACCCTGCGCGCCGCCCTATGGATCGCAGTGCAAATGTCGACACCGCTTCTTACCGTCGGGCTGGTTGTGGGCTTGATCGTCGGGCTTTTTCAAGCCCTCACCTCGGTTCAGGAAAACACGCTGACCTTTGTGCCCAAAGCCGCCGCCATGCTGATCGTCTTTTGGGTTTCGATGAGCTTTATGACATCAACCCTGCTTACCTTTTTCACGGCCACCATCGTGCCGATGATCGCGCGGGTGTAGCATGGATGCCTCGGGCTATGTCACCTTGTCGCGGCAAACCGGTCTGCTCAGCCAGATGGACGCGATTGCCAACAACATCGCCAACGCGTCAACCAATGGCTTCAAGCGCGAGGGCACGATTTTTGCCGAATTCATCGCCTCTGGCGGGGATGGGCCTTCGCTGTCGATGGGGTTTGCCAACACCCGCGCGGTTGATCTGCAACAAGCGCCGGTCAGCGCAACCGGCGGCGCTTTGGATTTTGCAATCGAAGGTTCTGGCTTCTTTCTGGTGCAAACCCCGCAAGGCCAAGCGCTCACACGGGCGGGCAGCTTTACGCCGGGCGCGGATGGCACCTTGCAAACCGCTGATGGCAACCCTGTGCTGGATGCTTCCGGCGCGCCGATCGCGCTGCCGCCGATCGCAAAAAACATTGGTCTGGCTGCGGATGGCACCTTGTCCGCCGACGGTGCGCCCTTGGCCAAGTTGGGCCTTTGGGCCCCCACTGACCCGCTGAGCTTGACCCACCAGCAAGGCACGATCTTTACGGCCACCGCCTACCAACCGGCCGAGGGGGGCAGCATTCTGCAAGGCCACCTTGAAGACAGCAATGTCGACGCGGTGTCTGAAGTGGCCAAGATGATCAGCGTGCAGCGCGCCTATGAACTTGGACAAAGTTTTCTAGACCGCGAGGATGACCGCACCCGCGCCGTCATCCAAACCCTTGGAAGGTAGAAAAGACAATGAACGCCCTGCAAATCGCAGCCTCGGGGATGAGCGCGCAACAAATGAAGGTCGATGTTGTGTCAAACAACTTGGCCAACATGTCGACCACGGCCTACAACGCCCGCCGCGCCGACTTTGCCGATTTGATGTATCAGCAGGTGCAACAGCCCGGCGTCATTTCATCCGAAACGGGCACGATGTTGCCCACCGGCGTGCAACTGGGCATGGGGGTGCGGCCCTCGTCGGTGTCTGTCATTCTGCAGCAAGGTGCACTCAGCGAGACCGGCGGCGATTTGGATCTGGCGGTGCAAGGCAAAGGCTATCTAGAGGTGACGCTGCCCTCGGGCGCCACGGCCTATACCCGCGACGGCGCGCTCAAGCGCACGGCCGATGGGCTGATCGTCACGTCAGACGGATATCAGGTCAATCCGGGCATCACGATCCCGTCAGATGCCAAAAGCATTGCGATCAACGCCGATGGCGAGGTTTACGCCTATTTCGAAGGCCAGATTAACCCGACCCAACTGGGCCAGTTCACCCTTGCCACCTTTGCCAATGAAAAAGGGCTCGAGGCGAGCGGATCAAACCTGTTTATGGAAAGCGCCGCCTCTGGCCCCCCGATCGAGGGGGCACCCGGAACCGAGGGCTTTGGTACGTTACGGCAAGGCTATCTAGAGTCCAGCTCGGTCGATGCCGTGCAAGAGATCACCGAATTGATCAAAGCCCAGCGCGGGTACGAGTTGAACGCCAAGGTGATCACCGCCGTCGATCAGATGATGTCTGCTACAACGCAGGTGAAATGATGCGGGTCTTGGTGTTGGCGGCCCTTTTTCCCTGCGCGGCCATGGCCGACAGTGTGGTCGCCACCCGCACGATCAAGGCGCAGACCATCGTGACAGCCCAAGATCTGGCCACAGTGCCCGCCGACATCATCGGCGCGCTGACCGCCACCGATGCCGGCGTGGGGCTTGAAGCCAAAGTGACACTTTACGCCGGCCGGCCCGTTCATGCCGCCGATCTGGAGTCACCGGCCCTGATCCAGCGCAATCAGGTGGTGTCGGTCGTCTACCAAGTCGCAGGCCTAACCATCCGCACCGACGGCCGCGCGCTGGAACGGGGCGGTGCTGGGGCTGTGATCAAAGTGATGAACCTGTCTTCGCATATGACCGTTCAGGGCGCGGTCGCCCCGGATGGCAGCGTGCGCGTTGGCCCCAACCCGCAAGAGTGAGAAACATGCGCAAATCTTTCCTAGCGTTTTTGATATTATCGGCCTGTGGCAACCTTGCCAAGGTGGGCCACAGCCCCGACTTTTCTGCCATGCCCAACAGCCCCGCGCAAAACGGGGTCTATTCCACCCTGCCCGCCGTCGCCGATGATCGCGGCCCGACAGAGCAATCGTCGCTGTGGACAGCGCAGCGCAGTTCGCTTCTGGGCGACCACCGCGCCAGTGCGCGCGGCGACATTCTGACCGTGGTGGTCGAGATTGACGATCAGGCCACCATCAAGGATTCCACCGGTCGCAGCCGCACCGCGAGTGATAAAATGGGAATGCCGTCTTTGTTCGGGATTCCCCAGCGTTTGGATGCCGCGGTGCTGCCCGATGGGGCAAGTTCGGCCGATTTGGTTTCGGTCAACTCGGCATCCACCTTTGCGGGTACCGGAAATGTGGCGCGCACTGAAAAGGTTACGCTGCGGCTGGCCGCCACTGTGGTCGAGGAATTGCCAAACGGTGTCTTGCGCATCGCAGGCCAGCAGCAAGTACGGGTTAACAACGAAATGCGCGATTTAATGGTTAAGGGATATGTGAGGCCCGATGACATCTCTCGCCAGAATGAAATCACCTACGACAAAATCGCCGAGGCGCAGATTTCTTATGGCGGGCGCGGCCAGATCACCGATGTGCAGCAGCCCGGCTGGGGGCAGCAAGCCGTCGATACCATCATTCCGTTCTGACCGCCATGATCCGTAAAATCCTGCCATTTGCTTTGGGGCTTTTGGGGCTGTGTTTGGGCGCGGGGGCCGGTTACGTCGCCCGGCCCGTGTCATATGACCACGCCTCAGAGTCTGCGATCAAGCCAGAAGATGACGCGCATACGCTGAAAGACTATGCCAAACTGGCCAATCCATTCATCGTGCCGATCATGGCGCAGGGCAAAGTGTCGGCCCTGATGGTTCTATCACTAAGCCTTGAGGTGCGCGCGGGCATGACATCCGATGTCGATACGGCCGAGCCGAAATTGCGTGACGCCTTTTTGCAGGTGATGTTCGACCACGCCAGTGCTGGCGGCTTTAGCGGGTCTTACACCGATGCCACCAACCTGATCCCGTTGCGCACGGCCCTGTTAGAGGCCGCCAAATCTGTGCTTGGCGACAAGGTGACGGATGTGCTGATAACCGATATCCTGCGTCGCGACGCATAGGGCCTATTCTGCCAAACTTTGCACAACCTGATCACGACCGAACGCCTCGGCCGCCTCTTGCAGGGCCACGTGCCACTCGGCCGTTTGGCGGGCCAGCGTAAGATTGATCTCGCGCCGCCGCTGATCAACCCAAACCGCATAACGCAAAGCCACCTCCTCTGCCGCAATTGACGGCAGATCCGGTGCGGGCATCGGCGCATCTAGGGCGGCCAATCTGTTCAAACTGACTTGGCGCGCTTGGGCTGCGCCTTGCAACCTTTGCAATTTTCTTGCGCGCAAAAGGGCGCTGATCTGGCCAAGGCGATGCAGCCGTTCGGTGTCTTTCATCGCGCCATCCCTTTGGCCCGTTTTCGCATCGCTTCGGCAAAGCGGATGGCGGCGGCGACGGATTTGTAGTGATCGGGTCGGATCGCTTGGCCAATCTCTACCGTTGCGTAAATGGCGCGGGCGGTTGGCGGGTCCCGGTGAACGGGCACGCCGGCTTCGGCAGCCTTGGCGCGGATGCGCGCCGCCACGTCATCCACCCCTTTTGCGACACAAATCGGGGCCGAGCGATCCCCCCTGCGCCATTTCAGGGCCACAGCGTAATGGGTCGGGTTCACCAAGACCACATCCGCCTTGGCCACATCTTGCAGCATCTGGGCCATCGCAATCTCGCGCCCTTTTTGCTGGCGTTGCCCTTTGGTGTGGGGGTCGCCTTCGCTTTCCTTGTGCTCGTCGACCATGTCTTGGCGGGTCATCATGTTGCGGCGGCGGTGCTGGACCCACTGCCAGCCATAATCCAAAGCACCAAAGACAAGGCTGGCCAAAAACGCCAAGACCAGAACCTGCATCAGGATTTGCAGCATTAAAACAGTGGATTGGCCGGCAGAATAGCGTAGGCTTTGCAGCACTTGATCGCCATAGCGCGGCACCAAACCTGCAACCAAGGCGCAAATGGCGAGCATCTTGAACAGGCCTTTGGCAAAGGAAAACAAGCCCTCGGCCCCAAAGCGCTGCCCCAATCCCGCCAAGGGCGAGATGCGCGACCATTTTGGCGCAATCCGGTCCGGTGCAAAGGTAAGGCCCCTTTGGGCCATCGTCACCGCCAAAGCCGCACCCAAAGGCAGAAGCACCAGCCCCAGAATCGGTGCACCAAAACCGACCAGTGCGCCCAACGTCGGAGCGTACGCCGATCCAAGCCAATCTTGCGAAAGGTGGTCTGACTGTGCGAGCAATCCCGAAGCCGCTGTTCCAATCTGATCAATGGCCTTGTGCCCCAACACCGATAGCCCCAACGCCAAGGCCCCGTAGACGGCCGCAGTCGACAGATCTGCCGAACTTGGCACATCGCCGCGCTTTCGGGCCTCATCAAGCCGCTTTTGTGACGGTTCAAAAGACTTTTCGGCGTCTTGCTCACTCATCTTGCGATAACGGTCGGATTGGCCAGAAAGGCGGTAAACGCCTCAAGCCAGATGACCAAGATCAGCGGCGAGGCGAGTGCCATCAAGACCAACGCCCCCAGTGTCAAGACCGGTGCGCCCACCATCGACACGGGCATCTGCGGCATGGCGCGGTTGATCACCCCGAGGGCCACGTTGTAAACGACCGACCCTATCACGAAGGGCGCGGCCAGACCCAAGGCCAAGACCGTCGCGGCCACAATCCGCTGCAACCCCCACTCTGCAAGATCGGCGGCCGCAGGCAAGCGACCGGCCGGCAAAATCTGGTACGACATCACAAAAAGAATGGCGGCACGCACATGAAGACCGGCCTGCACCGCCAAGGCAAGGCTGGCCATTGTCAGCAAATTGCCGATCGCAGGCTGCGGTTCGGGTGTCGCGCCTGCAAAAAGCTGCGACAAAGAGGTGGTTTGCGCCACAATCGACCCCGCCGTCTGCAAGGCCAAGACAAACAGGCGCAGCCCGATGCCCAGCGTCAAGCCGGCCAAAACCTCTTCTCCTGCAGCAAGGGGGACTGAGGGCAGGTCTTGCATCTGGCCTGCGACCGCGGGGAGCACAATGGCCGTAAAGGCCAGCGCCAACACCAACCGAACCCGCTGCGGCACAACCTGATCGCCAAAGGCCGGCATTAGGGCCATCGCGGCCCCGACACGCAAGAAGACAAGGGCCGCCGCCCAAAGCCAGCCTTGTGTCAGGCCCGCCGCCTGTAGCATCTGTGCAAAAAGGTCCGTCATATCGGCACAACGCCCACAAGGGCCGGTCGCGCCTCGGTTCCGATTTCTTCGTAAGACAGCACGCTGGCGGTTAACCCCTTGGCCGCAACCACGGTGCGCAAGAACCGCCGCCGCAGGGTTGAGGTGACAAGGGCCGGAAAGGTTCCCTGCTCGGCCGCCTTGTTCAGCTTTTCGGCCAAACCATTGGCCAACCTGCTGAATTGGTCAGGTGGCAAGGCCACATCACGCTGCCCGCGGTCGCCGTCGACCTGATAGGCCGCAAAGGTTTTCTCCCATTCCGAGGCCAGTTGAATAAGCGGAATTGTGCCATCTGCGCGGCGCAATTCGGCCACAAGTTGGAAACCCAACCTATGACGCACGTGTTCACAAATGGCGTCCGGCGTACCCAGACTGCGCGCTTCTGCTGCGGCTTCCAGAATAAGGGGCAGGTTGCGGATCGACACACGTTCTTCCAGCAACAAGCGCAAGACCGTTAGCAGAGTGTCGATCGGAACCTTGTCGGGCACCAATTCATCCAAAAGCCGTTTGTTTTGATCGGCACGGGTTGGATCTGTGGTCTTGGTGAACTCATCCAGCAAGCGGCGCAGGCCACGCAGCGACAAAAGCCGGGCGAGATTGGCTTTGATCACCTCTAGCAAATGGGTGGCCAAGACTTCGGGGGGCGAAACAACGGTCAAACCGGCAAAGGCTGCCTCTTCCTGCTGATCAGGCAAGATCCATCGGGCGGGTGCCCCGTAGACGGGTTCTTTCACATCAATGCCATCGGGGGCAGAGATACCCTCGGCCAAGAGCACCAAGGTGCGATCGGGTATCAGTTTATCGCGCACCTTTTCAACGCCTTGCAGCCGGATGGCATAAATGCCCGAGCCAAGGGCCGGCGCATCGGTCAGGCGAATTTCCGGCAAAATCACCCCAAATTGCGTGGCCACATGGCTGCGCATATTCACAATGCGCGCATCAAGGCCAGTGGCAGGATCCAGCGCCATTGCGACGAGATTTGGGGCAAATTCTATGTGAATCTCGTCAAAATCAAGAATATCGCCCATGGGCTTCTTGCCGGAAGGTTGCGCCGCAGGTTCAACGGCTGGTGTTTCGGCATCCTGATGCCCAGCGCGCCAAGCTGCCGCAGCCAAAGCGGCAGCACCTAGTATGAAAGGCAAAAACGGCATGCCGGGAACCACGGCGATCATCGCCATCAACAGCGCCACCGTGCCCAAGGCCCCCGGATAGCGCCCAAGTTGGGCAAAAAAGGACACATCCGTGGCCCCGACAGCCCCCCCACGTGCGAGTAAAAGCGCCGCCCCAACCGAGATGATTACCGCCGGAATCTGGCCGACAAGCCCATCGCCGACAGTCAAAATCGCATAGGTTTCAAAGGCTTTCGCGACGGGCATCCCGTGCACAAATACCCCGACGATCAGCCCCATCACGATATTCAATCCGGTGATCAACAAACTTGCCACCGCATCGCCCTTGACGAATTTCGACGCCCCGTCGAGAGAGCCGAAAAAATTCGTTTCCGCCAGCTCCCGCTCGCGGCGCAGTTTGGCCTCGGCATGGGTAATGGCACCAGCGGCCATGTCGGCATCAATGGCCAGTTGCTTGCCGGGCATCCCATCAAGGGCGAAGCGCGCGCCCACCTCTGCCATACGACCGGCACCTTTTGTGATCACAACAAAGTTCACAATCAGCAGGACGAGAAAAATCACTATGCCCAGCAACAGGTTGCCGCCCATGATAAAATCAGCAAAGCCCTGAATGACATGACCTGCCGCTGCCGTGCCGGTGTGCCCCTGCCCGATGATCAATTTGGTCGACGAGACATTCAACGACAGCCGGAGCATCAAAGAGGCCAGCAGAATCGTGGGAAAAGCCGAAAACTCTAGCGGGCGCTCGATGAACAGGGTCACGGTCAGCATCAAAATCGCCAGCGCGAAGGACAAAGCCAGGCCGATATCCAGCACCCAGGCCGGCACCGGCAGCACCATCATCAAGATAACCCCCATCAAGGCAAGCGCCAGCAAGACGGTGGGTTGAAATAGGGTTGCTGCCGTTATCTTGCCCCCCAGCATCACGAATTCCCCCCGATCAATCGGCCCCGGGCTGCGATCATCGGCACAAGAGAACCGTACCCCCCCTGCGCGCCCCCCTTCAGCAAGGGAAAGGTGTTTTCCTGCGAGATAACAGTCGGTTGAGCTGCGCCTTGGGTGAGAGATTCGGAAGATTTCGGCCCATGAAATACTGCTTTGACCCGATCAAGATACCCGTCGGCCAAATCTGGCGTGCGAGAGTGATAGGCGGCTACGGCGTCAGCCCAATTGCCCTTTTCGTCGTAAAGCGACAAAAGAAAACGTGCGGCATATGCAGCGTTTTCTTTGGGATCGAACATCGCGTCAAATCCGTCAAAGGCAGCGCGATGGTAACGGTAGTTTAATTGAAAACATCCGCTGTCAAAAGTGCCTGTCCCATCGGTCAAATGGGCTTGGGCGGCGGCTACGGCGTCTTTTTTGGTAGCGTAAAATGTGCCTTGCCCATCGGCATTGATCGTCCAAGGCCAGGGGCCAAATCCGCCCTCTTGCCGCCGCCCTGATTCAACACGCGATATCGCGCGCAAGATGTCAAACGGGACACCGGTGAGCTGAGACGCTTGCGCTGCAGCCTGGTCGCACAAGAATGCCGAGACTTCCACTGCCCGAAGCGGAGCCGTGAAGCCAGCGTTGGCTATCACGGCCAAGGCCAACACTTGCCGGATCAAAGATGAACTGTGTCGCACTGGTTTCACCCTTTTTGAACGTGGGTTGTGCCCCCTTCCTAGATTAACCGGCAAACCTTAGCAGAGCGTAAGCGGCGACCTATTGTGAGGCGGAAACCGGAATTTTTGTCTGCTCCAAAAGATCCAAAATCGCATCGCGGGTCGCCACACTGCGGGCCAATAAAGATGTGTCATGGGCAAGCGGGCCTGACGTTGCATCCAGCAAAGGGGCAGAATTGATCGCAAGTTCTGCCACAACTTTCCAAGGGGCGGGCCCGTGCTTTGCAAGCCCGACCCAGTCGCCCGCTTGGCGTAGGGCCTGCCAATGATCTTGGGGCCGGCCCAGTTTGGCATAAAGATCAGCAGCTTGCCTGGGATTCCCCAGCGCTTGATAAGCTTGCGCCCTAAGCTGACTTGCGCTGTCACTGGTGTCAGATTGCAACTGGTTAAGTGCGCCTTGAGAATCGCCTTGCGCCAGTTTGACTCGCGCCACCAGCTGCGACGGAGTTTGCGTTGCCTGCGCAATCCATAGGGCAGCCTGATCGGGAAGGCCCAGTCCCAGCATTCGGTCGGCAATTTGAATTGCCAAGGCTTTGGCCGCCTGTGGAATTGGGTCAGACCCCAGCAAACTGGCATGGCTTAAGAAGGCGGTGTTCGAGCCAGTCCTTGTCAGCAATTGCCACACCTTGGCCCCAATATCTGGCGCGCTATCCAGATTCTTGAACGCGCTGTCAAAATCGCCTGAAGCGGCCCGTGCCAAGATCAAGGCCCGCTGAAAGCGTGGGGCATCGGGGCCGCCGCGCCGCTCTAAGAGGTAAGCCTCTAGGGCCTGAACTTGTGCAAATGTGATCGGATGACCGAGGGGGGCTTCTTCTTCGATCAGAGTAGCCAACCCCTCGGCAGCGCTGGGTCCGGGCGATTTGGCAAGGTCGCTGATCTTGGATATCGCTCTATCAGTCTTGCCCAACGCTTGGTTCATTTTGGACTGCATGATCACAATTGCAGGGCTTTGAACGCTCGGATCACGTAAAATGGCATCGAAGAGCGCTGTCGCAAGCGTCATATCGTTTGCCTGAAGGAAGCGGTCTACCAAATCGGGGCCCAAGAGTTGGCGCAGGTGCGGCGGAAGGGCAGAAAAACCCCGCAAGACAGCGGCTTTCGCCAACGGGCTGCGGGGCAAGGTATGAGGTCGCGATAGTGTCGCCCAAAGGGCAGCAGCGGTGGGGCAGTCTTCCATCCCGACAAAGGCGGGGGTTGGGTCGGGCGCGGTATCCATAATTCGGGCCATGCTGCTCCACAGCGCAGCATCCGGGTTGTCTGGCGAAAAGGTGCGGATCAAACTGCGCGCTTCGGCACCAAAGCCCAAGAAAAGGTCGAACCTTACGGCACGGGTTACGGCGACGGGATCTGGCGTGTCGAACTCTGCGATCAGGCCCTTTCGCTGCGGGCCCATCTGGGCGGCGACGGGCTGTTGCCCTGCCCAAGCCGCGATGTCGAGCTGATCATCAGACCAACAGGCACCGCCCTGAGCTGCCAATGCTGGGCCGGGCCGATCTTTTTGGCGCGTTATCAGGTGGTCTTGGACCCCAATCTCGATCTGTGGCGGCAAGGCCTTGCCGTCAGTCGGGGGGGGGGCAGTTTGGTCTGGCACAACCATATCGACCAGCCCTTGTGATGCCCCGCGGCTGAGGTCTTGTATCAGAGAAGATCGTAAAGGGTTTAAGCTCGGGTTCAACGGCGGCAATTGCGGGTTTGGATCGGGGGCGACCGGAAGGGAAACCGCGGTTGGCAATGACCAGATGGACCAGTTAAAGGTGGGTTGAGGATAATGCTGTGCAGAATCAATGTCCGCCGAGATGTGCGCCACCGCAGGCTTATCCAAAGGCAGTTCAAAGGATGATCCGGCAGGGGCATCGCCATCGCGCAGATCCACCACAACCACGCCCGGCCGCTCTTCATAGGGCATGGCAAAACAGCGGCAGGACAGGTTCAATCTTAGATCGCCCGTTTCAGGATCGACAGCCGCGGCAGTAAGCCGGGTTTTTCCAATTAAATTGAAAACATTTTTCAGATCATAGGTGGGTGCTTTTGGTACGATGCGCAGACGGTAGCCCTGTGGTTCACGCCCCAAGTGCCAATCTATGGGCGCCCCAAACTGGATCACCACCCGTGTGAAGCCCGCATGTTCGCCCGCCGTGATGACGGCGGGGCGGGGAAAGGCAGGGCAGGCGGCCCAGATCAACACCGTGATAAGGATGTACCACAGCCTCATGCGGCGGCATCCAATTTCAACTGACGCAACACCTTTTCCACATCGGCAAAACTAGGGCGCACATGAGGCGGTGTGTTTTGTCGCCCCACTTCGATGCAGATATTAGGCGGGTGTCGATGCAGATTGGCCACCAAGACTTCGCGGATCAGATGGTAAAAACAATGATCTTCGTCCACCACCGCCTTGATTCGTGCGGCCATTGGCCCGATGAATCCATAGGCCAAGAATATACCTAAAAATGTGCCGACCAAAGCACCGCCAATCATCGCACCCAGAATGGCGGGGGGCTGGTCGATCGCCCCCATGGTTTTGATAATGCCCAAAACAGCCGCGACAATACCGATGGCGGGAATGGCATCGGCCATAGATTGCCATGCATGGCTGCCATGCAGGGCATGCGCGTGGGCTTCGTCCATCCGCTTGTCCAACACATCTTCGACCTGATGCGGGTCGTCGTAATTCATCGAAGCCGCGCGCAAGGTATCGCAGATCAATTCGACCACACCCTCATCGGCCTTTATCTTGGGATAACGGGCAAAAATTGCAGAGGTCGCGGGGCTTTCCACATGTTCTTCCAGCAAAATCGGGTCATTGCGGGCCAGACGCACCAGATCGAACAACAGGCCCAACAGATCGCGGTAATCGGCAGGCTTCCATTTGCACCCTTTGAAAACCTTGCTCAAATCAGCAATCGCCGCTTTCGCCGAGGGCCAGTCGTTGCTCAGCAAGAAAGCCCCGACCCCCGCCCCCCCGATCACCATCAATTCGTGCGGCAACGCCTCGAGAATGATTTCCAGATGGCCGCCGGCCAAAGCGTAGCCGCCAAAGACCATAGCGAACACCACGACGATTCCTGCCAATGCCAACATAAGATACCCTCTACTCCGCTTGCCGTACCCCTTGTCGCACACGCAGGTTAACAAAGGCTGACCCTAGTTCTTGGGCACCAGCGCATTGCGCCCGGCCAATAGAACAGACACCTCGTAAGCTTTATCTGGCTTAAGCCCCGTCAGAATATCGGCAGCCGATGCGGGCTGCATCCGCGCTAGGAAGCCGGCCGCAAATTCAGATGACATCGTTTGAAACAAGGCGGCTGCGTCGGCTGGTTTCATTGCCTCGTAGACGGCCGTCAGTTGCGTCAGATCCTTTTCTGATGCTCCATCGGCGATGGTCAGAGTTTTTTTCAATTCTGCTTCTGCAGCTTGCAGCTCTGCCAAGCGTTGGCTGATCGCCTGATCAGCCAAGTTCAACGCGGCCATACGTTCTGCAGCTGCTGACTCTTCGGCCTTAACCTGCCCTTCACGCTTGTTCAGTGATTCCAGCAGTGCGGCGGGCGGTAAAGGGCAACTGACAAGCGTGGCCGAGGGTTCTGCCGTGGCTGTCGATAACAGGTCGATCACGCCGCCCGACGCAAGCCGGAACGCCCCCCCCGATGCCAAGAGAATTGCAAGAAGAATGAGAACACGTTTTCCATTTTTCTTGGCCATGATCACCCTGCGGCCTCCAGATCGGGGCGGGCAGACCTGCGGCGGAGAACCCGCAGTTTTTGACTGGCGTCGTGGGTAGCAGCTGGGCCCCCGGTTGGCACATTGCCCGGATCCGGCAGGTCGTACATGGCGGCCAAAAGCAGTTCGATTCGCGCGGCGGCAGCCTCTGCCCGGGTGGCTAAACCGTCCAGACTTGCGGCAGACCCACTGGCAGCCCCCCCCGCCTTGTGAAGGGCCTTGGTCATTTCGTCAACTTGCACAGAAAGGACGGCGATGGCCCCCCCCATGCCGCTTTCCAAGGCGGTGAGTTTCTTCAAACGGGTTGACAGAACAAGGCAATAGATCGCAGCGCCAAAGGCACCTGACGACAGAAGAATATCTGAAATTAGGTTCATCTTCCCCCCTCAATCCAGAACAAATTCGGTGACAAGCAGGTCACGCACACGGCCTTGCCCTGTGACAATCTGGATCCTGCGTAGCAATTGTGCCCGCAGCCGCACCAAGGCGTCAGGATCTTGCAGATCGGCGCTATCGACGGCGCGCAGATAGCCATTGATCACATCCAAAATGCGCGGGGAAAGAGCCGCCACCTCCGCTGCGCGATCGGCGTTCACCTCAAGCTGGGCGGTGAATTGCAGGTGGCTGTTGTCTTGCGCCTTGCCCAGTGAAATCGTCAGCGTGTCGATGGGCACAAAGGCCAACCCCTCAAGACCAGACTTCGCCGCCCGCAGCGAGAGGGCGCTAAGTGGACTAAGAATCACCCCTGAATAGACTGCGTAAAACCCGCCGCCCCCAAGGGTCAGAAACAAGAAAAGCCCAATAATCATTGGCCATTTTGATCTTTTCTTCGGATCCGCCGCCGGTAGCGCGTCGATATTTGTCACCCCAACCTCCAATTTTCATCTTCGGGCCAAGATAAACCGGCGATCCTAACCGATTGTTAAGGGCGGGGCTGCAAAGTGCACCGAACACGCGCTGGAACGGGAGAAGAGTGTGCAAAACCTGCTAAGCCTTTGGGCCACCTTTAGCCTGGCCCGTCGCGCGATGGTTGTGGGAGCAACTTTGGCCATGTTCTTGGCCGTGCTGGGGATGGCGCGGATGGCAGGGCAAACCAATATGGCTTTGCTTTACTCGGGTCTGGATCCGGCGGCCGCAGGGCAGGTGGTGTCGGCGCTGGATCAGCAGGGGGTCAAGTCGGAAATTCGCGGGGATTCGATCTTTGTCGATGAAACTCTGCGCGACGCGTTGCGCATGAAGCTTGCGGCCCAAGGGCTGCCTGAAACGGCGGGTACGGGCTATGAATTGCTGGATAATTTGTCGGGCTTTGGCACCACATCGCAAATGTTCGACGCTGCCTATTGGCGGGCGAAAGAGGGCGAATTGGCGCGCACCATTCTGGCCCTGCCATCGGTGAAGGCAGCGCGGGTGCATATTGCCGAAGCGCCAACAGAAGTCTTTCAAAACAAAGCAAAACCCTCCGCCAGCGTCACCGTCACGGCGCGGGGTGCGGCCGTAACCACCGAACAGGCCCAAGCGATTCGCCATTTGGTTGCGGGGGCGGTTTCCGGTTTGCAGCCGGATGACGTGGCGGTGATTGATTCAAGTTATGGCCTGATTGCATCGCAGGGCGACGCGGCGGCCCCCGCGACGGCCGGTGATGCCAAAGCCGCAGAGATCAAGGCCAACATCGAACGCCTTCTGGCGGCCCGTGTCGGCCCCAATGCCGCGGTGGTCGAGGTTACCGTGGCCGTGGTCACCGATCGCGAAGAGGTGAACGAACGCACCCTCGACCCCAAGGGAAAAGTGGCAATTTCGACAGAAACTCAAGACAATTCAGGGACCTCTGCCGGAAATGACGGCTCGGTGACGGTCGCCTCGAACCTGCCGGCCGGGGCGGGGGCCGCGGGTGGGTCAAACAAAAGTCAAAGTAGCACCAAATCAGAACGTGTGAATTTCGATGTCTCGGAAACCACGCGGCAGGTAATTAAGCTGCCGGGCGCGGTGGCAAAACTGTCGGTTGCCGTCTTGGTTGATGAAGAAAAGATCGTGGCTGCAGACGGCAGTGTGACGTTCAAGCCCCGCAGCGATGCGGAATTGGCGACGTTGAAAGAGCTTGTCGCCTCGGCCGTCGGGCTGGATTTGGAACGGGGCGATAATCTGACATTGAAATCCTTGGCCTTCCAGCAACCTCTGGCCGAAGGCGCCTTGGCCGAAGGGAGGTTTGTGTCGATCTTCAGCCAAATCAATGTGCTGTCGATGCTGCAATTGGCGGTTCTGGCCGTGGTGGCCTTGGTTATGGGTCTTTTTGTGCTGCGCCCGATTCTTGTTTCGGCGGGCTCTTCTGTGCCCAGAATCGCAGCACCCCCCCTGCCTTTGGCCTTGCCCCGCAAGTCGACCGAAGGTCAGGTCTTGACCGGCGAAATCGACGACCTGACCCCTGACGCCGGTGCAGCACAAAACATCCTTGAAAAGCCCGCCTTGGAAGAGATCCATGACCCTGTCGCCCGTCTGCGATTCTTGATCGAGGAGCGTCAGGCCGAATCGATGGAAATCTTGCGGTCCTGGATGGAATATGACGAGGAGGCCGCCTGATGTCCGTGTTGCTTGAGATTTTCGAGACAGACGCGAGGGCGGCACCGGACCAGATCATTTTGGACCCGATCGCCTTTGAGCGGGAACGCGTGTCGACTTTCGACAAGGGCTACCGCGCAGGATGGGAAGAGGCCCAAACCACATTGGCTGCTGATGCCGAGCGCAGCAAGGCCGACCTTGCCCAGCATTTGCAAACCCTCAGCTTCACCTACCATGAAGCGCAAGCCCATGTTCTTACAGCACTTCAGCCGCTCTTATGCCATCTGGTTGGCCAAGTCTTGCCACAGATCGCCCGCGAAACCTTGGCACCCATTGTGGTGGAAACGCTGATCCCTTTGGCAGATCGTCTGGGCCAGGTTGCGCTGATGCTGCGGGTTCATCCCTCAACTCTGTCGACCGTTCAGACATTGCTCGAGGCCCGCATCAGCTTGCCTTTGACCATCCTTCCCGACGCGACCTTGGGCAAAGGACAGGTTCACTTACAACTCGGCCCAGCTGAAGGCGAGGTCAATCTGGATCAAACGACCACCGACATCGCCACCGCCGTGCATGGCTTTTTCGATCTTCATGGAAAGGATGTTCTTTATGGATAATGCCGCCGACGCTAACCCCTTTGCGCAAGTTCCGATCGAGGTGACGATATCTGTCGGCAAAGCCCGGCCCTTGGTCAAAGACCTGCTGCGGTTAAGCCGCGATGCTGTGCTGGCCTTGGATCGCCGGGTTGATGATCTGGTCGAACTCTATGTTGGCGATCGCCTGATCGCGCGCGGCGAATTGCAAGAGTTAGAGGGCGAAAAGGCCGGCCAACTGGCTGTTCGCCTCACCGAGGTTGTCAGTTTGCGCGAGGGAATGTGAAACGCACTCTCTGGCTCGCGACAGTCTTGGCCGGGGTGGCAAGCCCCGTCTTGGCGCAGTCGATTTCCGTAGATTTTGGCGACACAGGCTCTTTGGCGACCAGATCGCTGGAACTGATCGCCCTTGTTACCCTGCTCAGCTTGGTTCCCGGCTTGGCGGTGATGGTCACGTGTTTTCCCTTCATTGTGACGGTTCTGTCCCTTTTGCGGCAAGCCTTGGGCTTGCAGCAATCGCCGCCGAATATGGTGATTGTCAGTTTGGCCCTGTTTCTGACATGGTTCGTCATGGACCCGGTCTTTACCGAGGCGTGGAAAAACGGCATCGCACCTTTGAGCAGTGGGCAAATGGATGTGCAACAGGCTTTACCGCTGATTGCCGCGCCTTTTCGCGGATTTATGACCGTACGCACCAATCCCGAAACCTTCGCCGCCCTTCAGGCCTTGCGTCCAAACGAAACCGGCACACTTGCCGATGCCCCGTTTTCGGTGCTGGTTCCCTCGTTCATGCTGTCAGAGATCACCCGCGCATTTCAGATCGGCTTTCTGATCTATCTACCGTTTTTGATCATAGATTTGGTGACAGCCGCTATCTTGATGTCGATGGGAATGATGATGGTTCCGCCAGCTGTTGTGTCCTTGCCGTTCAAATTGGCCTTTTTCGTGGTCGCCAATGGCTGGACTTTGGTGTCAGGTGCCCTTGTGCGCAGTTATACTGGTGGGTAGGGGCCAGCATCAAACCGTTTGCCTAGTTGACCAAGAACTCTGCGTGCAACGCTCCGGCTGCGTTTATGCTTTTCAGGATGTCGATCATATCATGCGGCGCTACGCCCAAGGCGTTGAGCCCAGCGACAACTTCAGACAGGCTTGCCCCACCTTGTACCTCTGCCAGACCGGTGCCCGGTGCCGTTTCAATCGAGGCTTTCGTATTGGGCACGACGATGGTTTCCCCCTGCGCAAAGGGATTGGGTTGCACAACCTGTGGCATTTCGTCCACCCGCAGGGTCAGGTTGCCTTGCGCTATGGCGACATGGCTGATGCGCACGTCGTCTTCCATCACGATCGTGCCACTGCGCTGGTCGACCACCACGCGCGCGCGTGCTTCGGGTTCGACCAAGAGGTTTTCCAAGGCGGCGATGGCGCGGGCGGGCGAACCGAGTTTGGTCGCATCAATGTTCAACGCCACCGTGCCCGCATCTTGCATCACCGCCACTTGCGCACCGAAAGCCTGATTGATCACACCTTCGATGCGGGCCGCCGTGGTGAAATCGGGCGCTCTGAGCGCAAGGCGAACCGAATGCATCTGGCTGAAGTCAAACTGAACCTCACGTTCCACGCGGGCACCTGAGGGAATTGTTCCGGCGGTGGGCACTCCTTGGGTCACCTTGGCCCCTTGGCCTTCGGCAGAAATGCCACCGGCGATGATCGTGCCTTGCGCGACCGCATAGATCTGGCCATCGGCACCGTTCAACGGTGTCATCACCAGCGTGCCGCCCAGCAGGCTTTTCGC
Organism: Paracoccaceae bacterium; assembly: GCA_947449875.1. Classification (GTDB taxonomy): domain Bacteria; phylum Pseudomonadota; class Alphaproteobacteria; order Rhodobacterales; family Rhodobacteraceae; genus Stagnihabitans. The sequence continues at coordinate 19,232 of CANFSY010000005.1, read as the reverse complement.
ATCGCCAATCGCCGACACTGTGACATCGACGCGCCCGCCGGCCCGCGCAAAGGGCGGCAAAGCGGCCGTTACAAAAACCGCCGCCACGTTCTTGGGCTGAAACTGTTCGCCCGTTACGTTGACGCCAAGGCGTTCCAATAGGTTGGACATGATTTCTTCGGTGAAGGGAGAATTGCGCAGCCCATCGCCCGTCCCAGCCAGCCCCACCACCAAACCATAGCCTACAAGATCATTGCCGCGCACCCCGTCAAATTCCACCAAGTCTTTGATTCTGATAGATTCGGCGTGAAGTGTCGCAGGAAGAAAGCCAATCAGGCCGATCAAAAATGCCCGCACGATCATAAGAAATCCACCAAACTTAGCCGCGCGGCGCGGGCTGTGATTGCGTAAAGCGTTTGCAACTGGGTTTGCGTTTCTTGCAGTCTTGTCGCCGTTTCGTAGGGATCCACTGACAGCAACGACAGCCGTGCCTTTTGCAAAGCGGCGTCTTCTGCATCGTTGCGGGTGGTCGCATCGCTCAACACGGTTTGAACCGTGCCGATCTTGGCCCCAAGAGTTGTCAGGGGCACCTGCGCGCTCACCAGAAGCTGCCCCGCCCGTTTGGCCAGATCAGCGCGGCCAACATCGCTGCCCGCAAGAACGCTGCGCGACAAAAGTGCGCCGAGCGACAGACCTTTGAGCGTGTCAATTATGGCCGGATCGGTGGCCGTGACATCCAGCTGCACCGTTTGATCGGCACTGACAGACACCGGGTCTAACGGATCGCCGCCCTGATAGATCGTAGAGGCGAAGCCTGCGGGGTCATCGAACCAAGCTGTCACCGCGCTTTCGATATCTGCGGCCGAAACGGCATTCGCCGCAGAAATCACTTCCGACAGCGCGGACAGCAACTGATCGGAACTGCCCAACGCGATGGTAAAGGTTTCTTGCCCCGAAAACAGGACTCTGTCGCCCAAAGTTGTGTTAAGCGCCATCATTGCCGTATCCAAACCTTGCGCTGCTTGCACGCCCAGAATGTCAACCTGCCCGCGCGAGCGGCCTGTCGGGGCTGTTAACAGGTCGGTGCCTAGGGCCGCTGCTTGATCTTGAAGGGTTTTCAGCGACTTTTGCATCATATTGGCCGCAATCTGGGTTTCGGCGCTGACGTTTCGATAGGCGTCGAGCAGCGTCAGGCTGGTTTCAATTCCGCCGATTTGCGCAAAGTTGCCGTGCAGCCGAGCGGATTGGTCGGCGGCCATGCCTGTTGTCGATTCGGTCGTAAGCGACTGCAGGTCTGTTTTCAGACGAACATTATGCCGGTTCAAGATTAAGGATTGAGACAGGTCGCCAAGGCTCAGGGTGTGCATCTTACATATCCAATAAAGTTTGCATCATATCCCCCACCGCCTTTAAAACCTTGGCGTTGGCTGTGTAGCTTTGTTCGACTTGCAGCAGCGATTGCATTTCAAAATCGGTATCAACACCGCCCTCGGCCTCTAGCGAGGTGAAGGTTTCAAGCCGTGTCGTGGAAAAAGTCACCTCACCCTGTGCGGTCAAAGCACTTGCCGACGTGGTTGATAAAAGATCGCCCGTCAGAACAGAAAAACTGCGTGCGCCCGGCGAGAATGTGCCCGAGACGGTTTGGCGGTTTGCTGTCAAAGCCGCGTTCAGTCGCGACAGCAGGGCGCTGGCACCGGGTGGGCCCGGTGTGGTTGCGCCCAAGCCATCGCGCAGTCGCCACAAGGCACCGCCTTGGTCGGGATCAACCTTGCGGTTCAGGGCCAGACGCTGGGCCAATCCAACCTCGTTGGCTGGGGAAAATGTGGTGCCCGCGTCGGTAAACAGACCGGCATCGCCAGCGGCGCGGGTGGCATCAAGGCCGCTGTCTTGAAAGCGTTCCACCAAATCGCGCGCCACAGCGTCAATTTGTGCCTCTGCACTGACGGCAATGTCGTCGCGCAAAGCAAAGTTGGCCCCCAAGGTGCCGCCCAACAGATACGACCCTGTGCCAGACGTTGGGGTTGCCCGACCGTTCAGGGTTAATCCGGAAAGGCCACCCAGTTGCTGCGACATCGGCGCAGAAATCGCGGCCGTGGGGGTAAAGCCGAAGACCGACGGCAGTTTGTCTAAAAGAACCGCCCCGCCGGTGGTGTAAAGGGCGATGGTGCCGTCATTTTGCGCGACCTCTCTTAACGGCACGATTTGGGCGATTTGGTCGATGATCTGTTGGCGCTGATCTTGAAGCGAGGATGTATCTTGTCCGGACCCCAGACCGGTTTGGATCTGGGTGTTCAGTTTGCTGGCACGGCCCAAAGCGTCATTCAATTGCTGCACTTGGCTTGCAATCTCTGCGTCGGCGCGCGTGCGTGCTGTTTGAATATCGGCACCCACCGCTGCAAGGCTGCTGGCCAAGGCCTTGGCGGTTGAGGCGACATTGCCAAGTCGGGCGTCTGATTCGGGGTGAGACGTGGCCTCTGTCAGGGCGGCGTGGAACGCTGCGGCGCGCCCGCTCAGCGATGAGGCTTGATCGGGGGTGCCCATGAGCGTTTGCAGCCGTGTCAGGAAATCCAGCCGTGTCTGGGCATCGCCCTGTGCTGATTGTGCCAGTCTGCGGTCGCTGAGCAGGGGGCGGTCCTCGGCCCGTTGGACGCTGACAATCTTCACACCCTGGCCATTGCCACCCGTGGTCTGCGCGGCAAGGATTAGCGCGCGGCGACCGTAGCCGGGGGTTGTGGCGTTGGCGATGTTCGATGACACCAGCTCTGACGCCTTGGACGCGGCGGTCAGCCCGGAAAGGGCGCTGGCAAAGGCTGTGCCAAAGCTCACCTAAGCCCCCTAGCGTTTGAGGTTGGCGGTTTCTTGCAGCATTTCGTCCACCGTCTGGATCACCTTGACGTTGGATGAATAGGCGCGCTGGGTGCTGATCAGGTTGGTTAATTCCGATGTTACATCGGTGGTCGATTGCTCCATACTGTAGCCCATCACATTGCCTGTTGGCCCATCGCCGGCATCCCACAGAAAAAACGAACCCGACTCGGCTGTGATGTTGTAGGTTTGGTTGGAAACAGAGGCCAAGCCATTGGGATTGGCCACGTCGACCACGGGGATTTGGTAGACAACTTTTGAAAAGCCCTGACCGTAATTGGCATGCAGAAAGCCGCTGTCGTCAATTTCGACGCTGATCAGGCGCGACACAGGGCTGCCGTTGGTTGCTTTGCCAATCGGCGCAAAGTTGGCGTCCAACTGCGAGAGTCCGCCCTTTTCGCCAAGGATTCCGATATTCAGGGCCAAAGGACCGCCGCCGGTTGTCAAGGAAATGACACCGCTGGCGCTGTCATAAGCCGGGCTGCTGTTGAGCGGTGTCACCGAAGCGATGGTTCCGCCAGCCCCTTGGGTGCCATCAAAGGTGACGGTGTAGGTGCCAATAACCGCCCCGCCAGAGGCGCTGTCAGAGATTTGCATCGTCCATGTGTTTGTCGCCCCGCCAGTTTGCGGAACCGAGGGTGTGAAGACATAATCCAGCGTCTCTTGTCCACCAAGGTTGCCATAGTAGGGCACCGACATCGTATAGGTTTGCCCGTTGGCCCCGACTTGAGTGGCCTTGGCGGGCAGGTTGGCCGATAGGGTCATGGCGGTTGTGGGGTTCGCCTCTAACAAATCGGGGGCGATTTGAACCGGCGTTAGGTCTGACATCGTGTTGCGCGAATAGGTTCCCATCGTGCCATCTGCATTGGCCCGCCACCCCATCAGCACCTGACCGGCAGAGGTGCGCAAGATCCCGTCTGCGTCGGGCTTGAAAGAGCCGGTCGTGGCCAAGCTGACCGGCAGTGTGGAATCGCCACGGTGGATCGAATCAATGGTGGTCACCGGCATAAACCCACGCCCGTCTAACGAAAGATCGGTGGAATTCTGGGTCACCAACAAAGGCCCATGTTCATCGATCAGCCGATGCGTGGTCGACCGAACCCCACCGGCGGAATAGGCCGTGCTCAGATCGCCATGAATGACGACAGAGTAGAAGTCAGACGTCACCCGCTTGTACCCGTAGGTAGAGGCGTTGGCGATATTGTCTGAAATGGTGGACAGGCGGTTGGCGTTTGCGTTCAACCCGGCCACCCCCGCATTCAGCGAAGAAGCGATCGTCATCTATAGCGCCTTTCTGCAGCTAGCATCGATATCTGCAGATTGCGCCCTGCGTCTTAAGAAACGACTAACAGATCAAATGTTAGGCGTTTAACGATCCCTTCGCAGCAAAATCACCTCGATGCGGTTGTTGCGTACCGCCATCGGATTGGCGGTTGAAGGTTTGCGGTCGGCATGGCCGCTGATTCTCGCGATACGTCCCTGATCCAACCCCGCATTTTGCAACAAAAGCCGCATCGCTTGGGCGCGTTCAGCTGACAGGTCCCAACCGGGATTTTTGACCAAAACGACCGGATATGACCGAACATGCCCGTCGACGGCGACCCCGTTGGTTGTCATCGCCAAGACATCTGCCAAAAGCGCGGATAGCGCCGCCAGTGTTTGGGTTGGCTGGGCGGTTTCTGGGTCAAACAAGGGGCTTTCAGCGGTGTCGAACACGTCGATCACCAAGCCCTCGTCGGTGACTTGGGTGACGACATGGCTCAGCAACCGCTCCATCGTTTGGCTTTCGCCGCCCTTGCCCTGAAGGGCCGATTGCAGTTCGGCATATTGCGCGGTTTGGTCAACCACGGCCTGTGTATCGGTGCCATCGGATGTCGCGGCAAAGCCAGAGATTTGTCCGATGCCTGTTTGGGCCAGCGTCTTGTCCTTGAAAACAGAGCTGCCCGCCAACACCCCATCGCCACCAGAGACCACATTGGTGATATGGACCGTCGGATTGAAGTAATCCGCAATTCCCTTGCGTTGATCGTCTGTCGTCGCGTTGATCAGCCACATCAGCATGAAGAAGGCCATCATGGCCGTCACAAAGTCGGCATAAGCAATCTTCCACGCCCCACCGTGGCGACCGACTGCGACGACATGTCTCTTCCGTTTGATGAGAGCTGGCGCGGCATTTGTCTGCCCAGCCATTCTTGCACCCGTAATCTACCCAAGTCCGATCTTAGGTGACCTTGATGAATCCCGGCTTAACCTGCGACATTTTAATGACTTTCTCTTGGCGCAGGACAAATTCGGCCCGCACTTGCAGCCCAATCATCGTGTAATCGGCCACGAACTGCTCTGCCGCCTTGCGGTTCAGGGCATATTCAATCGTCAAACCTTGCGCATGCGTCACCTCGTCAAACGCCACGGACGGGGTATGACCGCGCACGGTCAGGAAGTCGACAAAATCGCGGATCGACACGTCGCCAAGCCCGGTCATAATCAGATCATAGCGTTGAAATGCTTGATTGACGCAGACCAACCCGTGGTTGGCAAACCGCGATTCGAAATGGGCCAGCATGGGACGGTCAAGGCCAACGGCCACGGCAGGCCACGGGTGCGGCGCGCGGCAGCCCATGGCCGTCAGGTAGGCCATCTGCGGCGCAAGTTCGGATCGGGTCTGGCCTGACGCCAGAAACAGATCGTACAGCGCGTCGTTTTGCGCGCAAGCCATCACATCCACGCCAGCGGCGCATTCCAAAGCTGATACGGCCTGTTCGGCCAAGGCCTTGTCTAGGTTCGTGATTTGCACCCCGCCCGGGCCATAGAAATCGGGCCGGTCAGCGCAAACCCAAAGGCCAAGATCGCGCAGTTTTTGGTCGACAAAGGGTGCCGCGCGCCGGTCGGTCAGATGCAGGCATAGGTCATACAGGTCAGGCAGGGCTGTGTCGCCGATGGGCACGATGGCCAGACGAACACCAAAGCTGGCCAAAATGCCGACAGCCGCCCTTGCGCGGCTGTGCGGCATTTGTGTGGCAATAGGCCCGCTGCCTTTGGCCAAGAGCGCCTCTGCCATGGCGAGGGGCAGATCAAAATAACGGGCAAGCTGCGGGCTGGCCATGCCCGACAGGGGGCCTGAAGAAACCAAAACAACGTCAACGCAGGCGTGCAACTTTTCACTTGAAGGCAATTTCATCTCCAGGTCACTAGGGGATATGAACGCGCGGTTCACATCGGTTCGTGGTCTGAAAGGTGTTAAAATAACCTTTTTGTCTTTTCTAAGGCGCTGCCAGACAAATCTTGCGCCCTTACGAAGGAAAAATGTTGTGCAATGTAAAGATGGCTAAATTTTGGGCACTTCCAAAACCATCACACCACCGACGTCACTCTTAGCGCATCGTAAATGGCGGCATGGATATTGCGCGCCTCGACCGCGTCGCCGATGCGAAACAGTTGAAAGCCCGCAGGCCCGCCGCCAAACGTCTGCGGTTGGCTGGCAATCAGCGCGTCATAGTCCACCGCCCCAAGGTTGACAGAGCGAGGTTTCAGCGCGAAATACAATTCATCCAGCGGGGCCGTGCCGTGGTTGACCACGACCTGATCAAAGCTGCGCGTGAGGCCCAGTTTGCTATAGTCGCTGTCAATGGTGGCCTTGATCAGATTGCCCTCTTTGGCAACACAGGTCAGCCGATAGGTGACTGTGAAGGTCACCTTTTTATCTTGAATGGCGCGCATATAGGGCACCAAGTTCATCGCCATCACATCGGGGGCAAAGGTGCGGTCGGGGGTCATCACCTCGACCACGGCGCCCGATTCGGCTAGAAGTTGGGCGGCTTGCAGCGCGGTGTGGTCACCTGCATCGTCGTAAAGCAGCACGTTTTGGCCGGGTTTCACATCACCTGACAGGATATCCCAAGCCGATACCGTCAGCTCGTTTCCGGCGGTCAGAATGTCTTTTTGCGCGATGCCGCCTGTGGCGATAATCACCACATCGGGGTTCAGGGCGGTCACATCATCGGCCTCGGCCCATGTGTTAAAGCGAAACTCTACCCCCAGCGCTGCGCATTGCGCCATGCGCCAGTCGGTGATGCCGATCATCTCGGCGCGGCGTTTGGTTTGGGCGATCAGCCGCACTTGGCCGCCGGCTTCGGGTGCGGCTTCAAACACCGTTACCTTATGGCCGCGTTCGGCGGCGACCCGTGCCGCCTCTAGACCGGCGGGGCCTGCCCCCACGACCACGACCTGCCGTTTGGTGGCGGCGGGTTTGATGGTATGGGGCATGGTTTCTTCGCGGCCCGTGGCGGGGTTGTGAATACAAAGCGCCATGCCGCCTTGATAGATGCGGTCAAGGCAATAGGTGGCACCCACGCACGGGCGGATGTCATGCTCGCGCCCTTCGACGATCTTTTGCACGATATGCGGGTCGGCCATATGGGCGCGGGTCATGCCCACCATATCCAACAGTCCCGAGGCGATGGCATGCCGTGCCGTGGCCACATCGGGAATGCGCGCGGCGTGAAAGGTGGGCATGCCGACTTCGGCCTTCATACGGCCTGCAAAATCCAAGTGCGGGGCCGATTTCATGCCGTGAATCGGGATCACATCGGTCATGGCGGCGTCGGTATGGATGCGCCCTTTGATGATGTTGAGAAAATCGACCATACCACTGTCGCGAAACATCTTGCCGATCGCCACGCCTTCGTCGGCGTCAATACCACCGGCTTCCGCCTCGTCCGCCGTATAGCGCATTCCGAGCAGGAACGTGTTGCCCACCCGTTTGCGCACGGCGGCCAACATCTCCATCGCAAAGCGGGCGCGGTTTTCAAGGCTGCCGCCATAAGGCGCTGGCAGCGCGTTGGTGAAAGGCGACATGAACTGGTCCAGCAGGTGGCCGTAGCATTCGAATTCCACCCCATCCAGACCCGCCTCTTTCATCCGCTCGGCGGCGTCGGCGAAGTCGTTGATCACACGGGAAATATCCCAATCTTCCATCACCTTTGGAAAGGCGCGGTGGCTGGGTTCGCGGGCGGGCCCTGCTGCCAGAACGGGCAGCCAATCGCCCTTATCCCAGCGCGTGCGCCGCCCAAGATGGGTCAGCTGGATCATCACAGCCGCCCCCGCCTCGTGGCAGTCATCGGCGATGCGGCGCATCCACGGCACGACCTCGTCCTTATAGGCCAGAACGTTGTTGAAAACAGGTGGTGAGTCTTTCGAGACGGCAGCGGACCCTGCCGTCATCACCATCGCCACCCCCGCTTTGGCGCGTTCAAGGTGGTACAGGCGGTAGCGGTCTTTGGGCATGCCGTCTTCAGGATAGGCGGGTTCATGGCTGGTCGTCATGATCCGGTTGCGCAGGGTCAGGTGTTTGAGTGTGTAGGGCTGCAGCAAGGGATCGTTTGACATGAAAGCCTCCGGTTTGGATGCAGACTAGGGCCTGCGCGACAAAAAGAGCGCTGGTTTGCGACCCCTTTGACCCAAGCGTGACAAAAGGAGCGGGCAGAGGCAAGGTGCGATGTGTCAAAACAGGCGGCTGACGGGGTCCGCTGGATGGGGCGGTGACCGGTGGGGGAATGGAACGGCTTTGCGTTGGGTCAGATCGTTACGACCAAGTCCCGAAAACCGCCTGTCAGGCACACAGGCCCCGCTGATCAAGGCAAATCGCGACCTTTCCGGCACCAAGCGACAGGCGCAAGCCATAGATTCTGCTTGGCATTTTTCTATGCTTCCTTTTAGATCACCACAACCCACCGATGGCGCGAGCGCATAAAACCAAGGCACAAGGAATGGCGCGATTGATCCCAAATCTGCACAGGGTCAGGGCGCGTCCGGCCAAGGTCGTGGGCCACGCCAATAGGGCGATGGGGCAACTCTGTGTCAATTGCTTGTGGGCGCAGCCAGATTGGGCCGTCTTGCAAGCAGGGCTGGCGTAAATGCTGCCCCCCGGCCTTTACACCTTTGATCAGCTGCAGACCGGCGATTGCCTGCTGACCGACTGGGCCAAAGTGACACCTGAAGCCATCGACATCTTCGCCGCCCTCACCCAAGACCGCTTTGAGATACACCTTTCAGATGAAGGTGCACGCGCGCATGGCTTTGATCGGCGCGTGGCACATGGCCTGTTGATCTTGTCGCTGGTCGAGGGGTTGAAAGCCACCGCCCCGGCACAGCTTGCTACTTTTGCCAGCCTTGGCTGGGATTGGTCCTTTCGCGCGCCGGTTTTTGCCAACGACAGCATCCGCGCCCTTGTGACGGTGGCGGCAAAGCGGGCGGCGGGCGCGAAAAGGGGCATGCTGACGCTGGATGTCAGCGTTGAAAATCAAGACGGCAAGATCGTCCAGCACGGGCAGACGCGGCTGATGGCCCACCGCGCATGACCCACCCGTAACACTCCTACTGCGCCGCTTTTTGCAGGGCGACCATGTCGTTGAGATAGGCCGAAAACTCCTCGCGCAGATCGGGGCGAGACAGGCCAAAGGCCACCGTCGCTTGCAAGAAGCCCGCTTTGGTGCCGCAATCATACCGCTGGCCGCGAAAGCGGTAGCCAAAGACGGTGCCGGGGCTTTGCGCTTCTAAGGCGATGGCGTCGGTCAACTGAATTTCACCGCCCGCGCCCGGCTTAAGCTTGTCCAGATTGCGCATCACCTTGGGCGAGAGAATATAACGCCCGATCACCGCAAGGTTTGATGGCGTCTCGCCCGATTTGGGCTTTTCGACCATGCCTTTGACGGCCACGATCGACCCCATATCGTCTTGCACATCCAAAATGCCGTAGGACGAGGTTTTTTCCAGCGGCACTTCCATCGCGGCCACGATATTGCCGCCGGTTTGGGCATAAGCCTCAACCATTTGTTGCAGGCAGGGCTTTTCGGCGGCGATCACGTCATCGGGCAGCAACACGGCAAAGGGTTCATCGCCAATCAAGCGGCGCGCGCACCAGACGGCATGGCCCAAGCCCATGGGCCGATTCTGGCGCACATAGGCGATAGCGCCCGATTCCATGTTGGTCTCACGCAAGATTTCCAACAAGGCATCTTTGCCCGCGCGGCGTAGGGTCGCTTCCAGTTCGGGCGAATGGTCGAAGTAGTCTTCCAAGGCCGATTTGCCGCGTGATGTGACAAAAATGAATTCTTCGATGCCAGCGGCGCGCGCCTCGTCAATGGCGTATTGGATCAGGGGGCGGTCGACCAAGGTCAGAATTTCCTTGGGGATGGATTTGGTCGCCGGCAGAAACCTTGTGCCCAATCCTGCAACGGGAAAGATGGCTTTGGTCACTTTGGGGATGCGACGGGTTTGAACGGCGGCCATGGTTCTTATCCAATCCTAACTGTGACACTTGACCCTTCGATGCACATCATAACACAAGACGTGCCAAATGAAGAGGTTCGCATCATGGAAAATGTTGAAAACAAGTTTGACTTTTGATGCATTCTTTAGACGATTCTGACGGATATCTTAGCAATTCCCTTTATTCAGCGACTTACAGCAAAACTCTAGGCCATCTCGTGCATCATCGCCTCGATCACGGGCACATCCGAGGGGTTGTTCAACTCCCAAAACTGCCGCCCGCGGGCTTGCACTTCAACGCACAACACTTTGCGCCCTTGTTCCAAGAAGCGCAACTGCTCGAGGCCTTCCAACTGCTCTAGCGGACCGGTTGGCCAAGCGGGGTAGGCTGCAAGGGCTGCGGGGCGATAGGCGTAAACGCCCACATGGTGAAACACGGGCGTCGGCTCGGCCTCGCCGTAGGTTTTGCCGGTGTAGGGGATGACCTCTTTGGAAAAGTACAGCGCGCGGCCACCTGCGCCAAAGACCGCCGTAGTTCCGCCCACGCGGCCTGCCCGCCGGTCGGCCAGAAACCCTGCCACCGCACGGCCATCGCAGCGCAGCACAGGCGTTGCGATGTCGGCCTGCGGGTCGGCCAGCAGGCCTGCAACCAGCTCTTCGACAAACCACGCGGGCGTCAGCGGTGCATCGCCTTGCAGGTTCACCACCACATCAAAGCCGGACAACTGCTGCACCACCTCGGCACAGCGTTCGGTGCCGTTTTGCGCGGCAGAGGATGTCATCACCACCTCGGCCCCGAATCCTTCGGCATGTGCTTTGATACGGTCGTCATCGGTGGCCACCACCACACGGTCCACGCCGCGCACCGTCATCGCCGCTTCCCAGCTGCGCCGGATCAGGGTCTTTTCGCCATCCGGCCCGCGCAATGCCACCAAAGGCTTGCCCGGATATCGGGTCGAGGCGTAGCGCGCAGGAATGGCGATCAGGACGGTCATTTTTGCAAATCCACTCCGGGCGCATAGGCGATGAAGAACGGATTATCCCAGCCCGCCTTGCCATAGGTCAAGGGGCTATGGTCATCAAAGCGCACCACATGCCCGCCAGCGCCGCGCAAAACGGCATCGCCTGCGGCGGTGTCCCATTCCATCGTGCGGCCAAGGCGGGGGTACAGATCCGCCTCGCCCGTGGCCAGCAAGCAAAACTTCAGGCTGGATCCCGCGCTTTTCATATCGGCCACAGCATATTTGCCGATGTAATCATCCGTCGCCGCATCGCGGTGGCTTTTTGAGGCCACCACCCGCAGCGCCGCCATGTCAGGCTTGGCCACGGCAAGCCGATGCAAATCGCCCACCACATCATGATCAAAAGCGCCGGTCTCTTCGACCGAGGTGCCATCTGCCAGCGTGTAAAACAGCCGATCCTGCGCCGGAGCGTAAACCACCCCGCGCAGCGGGATGCCGTCTTTGACATAGGCGATGTTCACCGTAAAATCGCCGCGCCGTTGAACAAATTCCTTGGTGCCATCCAACGGATCGACGATCAGAAAGGTTGACGCGCGCAGGGCGTGGCTGGCCGCCTGTTCTTCGGTGATCAACGCCAGATCGGGAAAGGCCGCCCGCAATCCGGCCGAGATCAGCGCATCGGCCGCCTCGTCAGCCTCTGTCACGGGGCTGGAATCGCTTTTGGATTTCACCGCGAAATCGGGGCTGTTGTAGACCTGCAAGATCCGCGCGCCTGCTTCTAGCGCAAGCCGGCGGAACACCGGGATCATACGATCGAACTCCATCAAGTCTCCTTTGCCATCGGGATGCCCCCGATGCTGTAACAGGTCTGTCAGCACGCGCCCTTATCTATAATGTCACGGCGAACGGCAAGTTATCACCCCACAATCAACCGGGCATTTGCCTCAAATGCAACGAAAACGGGCCCACGATGGCACCCTAGCGCCATCGGGGCAGCGACTTTACAAGAAATCTGCGGATTCGAGCAAATTCAGGCGAATTTCTTGGGCAAGCGGCGCTTGCAGCACCCGCGACCCCTCCTTATATACCCATCGAAGCCGAAAGGGGGTGTGCGCAAATGCACCGTCTGACGGTTCAGTTTGGGAACGAGGCTGGATGCCTGATGGGGTCCGCTTCATAACTTCGCCTAAGAAAAGGGAACGTCATGGCCAAGATCATCGGCATCGACCTGGGAACCACCAACTCTTGCGTCGCCATCATGGATGGCAGCCAACCCCGTATCATTGAAAATTCCGAAGGCGCGCGCACCACACCGTCGATCGTCGCCTTTACCGAGAACGAGCGTCTGGTTGGCCAAGCCGCCAAGCGCCAAGCGGTCACCAACGCCTCTAACACCATCTTCGCCGTCAAGCGCCTGATTGGCCGCAAGGCGAATGATTCGATGCTGGCAAAAGATCTGAAAAACCTGCCCTATAAAGTTGTCAGCGCCGGTGGCAGCGACGGCGATGCGTGGGTGGAAGCGCGCGGCGAAAAGTTCTCGCCCAGCCAAGTCTCGGCGATCATCCTGCAAAAGATGAAAGAAACGGCTGAGGCCTATTTGGGCGAAACCGTCACCCAAGCCGTCATCACCGTGCCCGCCTATTTCAACGACGCGCAACGCCAAGCCACCAAAGACGCCGGCAAAATCGCGGGCCTTGAAGTGCTGCGCATCATCAACGAGCCGACCGCTGCCGCCTTGGCCTACGGTCTGGACAAAAAAGAAACCAAAACCATCGCGGTCTATGACCTTGGCGGCGGGACGTTTGACATCACCATTCTGGAAATCGACGACGGCCTGTTTGAAGTAAAGTCGACCAACGGTGACACCTTCTTGGGTGGCGAAGACTTCGACATGCGCATCGTGAATTTCTTGGCAGACGAGTTCAAGAAAGAGCACGGCGTTGACCTGACCTTGGACAAGATGGCCCTGCAACGCCTGAAAGAGGCGGCAGAAAAGGCCAAGATCGAACTGTCGTCGTCGTCGCAGACCGAAATCAACCAGCCCTTTATCAGCATGGACCGCAACTCGGGCCAGCCCTTGCACTTGGTGGTCAAGCTGACCCGCGCCAAGCTGGAAAGCCTGTGTGACGATCTGATCAAACGCTCGATCAAGCCGTGCCAAGCGGCGTTGAAAGATGCGGGCGTCAGCATCGGCGACATCGACGAAGTGGTTCTGGTCGGCGGTATGACGCGCATGCCGCGCGTGATCGAAGAAGTGACCAAATTCTTCGGCAAAGAGCCCCACAAGGGCGTGAACCCCGACGAAGTCGTGGCCGCCGGTGCCGCCATTCAAGCGGGCGTGCTGCAGGGTGACGTGAAAGACGTGGTTCTGCTGGACGTGACGCCGCTGTCTTTGGGCATCGAAACCTTGGGCGGTGTCTTTACCCGCTTGATCGATCGCAACACCACGATCCCGACCAAGAAAAGCCAGATCTTCTCGACCGCCGAAGACAACCAAAACGCCGTGACCCTGCGCTGCTTCCAAGGCGAGCGGGAAATGGCCGCCGATAACAAAATGCTGGGCCAGTTCAATCTGGAAAACATCCCCCCCGCCCCGCGCGGTATGCCCCAGATCGAAGTCACCTTTGACATCGACGCCAACGGTATCGTGACGGTCAAGGCCAAGGATAAAGGCACTGGCAAGGAACAGGCGATCACGATCCAAGCCTCGGGCGGGTTGTCGGATGCCGATATCGAACGCATGGTCAAAGACGCTGAAGCCAACGCCGACGCCGACAAGGCCCGCCGCGAGCTGGTCGAGGCGAAGAACCAAGCCGAAGGCCTGCTGCATTCGACCAAGAAGTCGCTGTCCGAACATTCCGACAAGGTCGATCCGTCGACCGTCGAAATGATCGAACTGGCGATGAACGCCTTGGAAGACACGATCAAAACCGAAGACGCCGGCAAGATCAAAGGCGGTATCCAGAACCTGACCGATGCCGCGATGAAGCTGGGCGAGGCGATTTATAAGGCGCAGGCCGAAGCCTCGGAAGGCAACAGCGACGAAGGCGGCCCGCGCGATGTGGATGACGACATCGTTGACGCCGACTTCGAAGATCTCGGCGACAACAAGCGCAAGTAACCTGCGCAGAACCGGCTAAGGGCGGCCCCCAACGGGGTCGCCCAAACGCATTCTTGATACAAAGGTCCTGCCATGGCAAAGCGCGATTATTACGAAGTCTTGGGGGCAACCAAAGGCGCCTCGGCGGAAGAGCTGAAGAAAGCCTACCGCACCAAGGCCAAAGAACTGCACCCCGACCGCAACACCGACAATCCCAACGCCGAAGCCCAGTTCAAAGAAATCAACGAGGCTTACGATGTTCTAAAAGACGCCGACAAAAAGGCGGCCTATGACCGCTATGGTCACGCGGCCTTTGAAGGCGGGCGCGGCCCGGGTGGCGGCGGCGGCGGAAATGGCGATTTCGGCGCGTCCTTCTCGGACGTGTTCGAAGACCTGTTTGGCGACTTTATGGGCCGCGGCGGCCAAGGGGCCCAAGGCGGGCGGCGCAGTCGGGCACAGCGTGGGTCTGACCTGCGCTATAACCTGCGCGTCTCGCTGGAAGAAAGCTTTAAGGGCGTTCAAAAAACCATCACCGTGCCCAGCTCGGTCGCCTGCGATGTTTGCAGCGGCACGGGGGCAGAAGGCGGTGCCGAACCTGTCACCTGCCCGACCTGTTCGGGCATGGGCAAGGTGCGCGCCCAGCAAGGGTTCTTCACGGTCGAACGCACCTGCCCCACCTGTGCGGGCGCTGGCCAAACGATCAAAAACCCCTGCAAAGCCTGCGGTGGTGCGGGTCGCACCGAAAAAGAACGCTCCTTGTCGGTCAATATTCCGGCAGGCGTTGAAACCGGCACCCGCATTCGCCTGTCGGGCGAGGGCGAGGCCGGAATGCGCGGCGGGCCGACGGGCGATTTGTACATCTTCATCGAAACCCGCGACCACCCGATCTTTCAGCGCGACGGGGTGAACCTGTTCTGCCGCGTCCCCGTGTCGATGATCACGGCCGCCTTGGGCGGCGAGGTCGAAGTGCCCACGATTGACGGCGGCAAAAGTCGGGTCAAGGTGCCAGCGGGCACCCAAACCGGCAAGCAGTTGCGCCTGCGCGCCAAGGGCATGCCCGCGCTGCGGGGCGGTGGGGCGGGCGATATGATGATCGAACTGGCCGTGGAAACGCCGGTCAACCTGTCGTCACGCCAGAAAGAACTTCTGGCCGAGTTCGAAAAGCTGGGGGCGGATAACAATCCCGAAGGGTCATCGTTCTTTGCCAAGGTCAAAGGCTTTTGGGATGGGATGAAAAACTAACCCGCCATCCTTTGCCGCCTAAATACGCCGCACCCGACAGGGCTGCGGCGTTTTTTGTACGTCCCTTAACGCTTTTTTCACCAAGACCGTGCCAGATTGCCCGCATGGCACCCAACGGATTTCACGAACAAGCCCTCCCCCTCCTGTCCCCCAAAAGGGCAGAGGATGAAGCGTTTGCCGCAGTTTTGCCCGCAAAGCTGCCCTCTTACATCACCGACCACCGCAAACGCCTGCGCGACCGCTT
Organism: Paracoccaceae bacterium; assembly: GCA_947449875.1. Taxonomy (GTDB): domain Bacteria; phylum Pseudomonadota; class Alphaproteobacteria; order Rhodobacterales; family Rhodobacteraceae; genus Stagnihabitans. The sequence goes on along the minus strand of CANFSY010000005.1, from coordinate 3,574 downwards.
TATGGCGGGCGGTGCCGCAGCCTTGCCAGATTACGAACTGCTGGAACTGCTGCTGTTCCGCGCCATCCCGCGCCAAGATGTCAAACCCTTGGCGCATCTGCTGCTGGACACGTTCGGCGACTTTAACCACGTCATCTCTGCCAGCCCGCAACGGCTGACCATGGTCAAAGGCGTGGGCGAGGCCGTCATCCAAGAGCTTAAAATCGTCGAGGCGGCCGCCGGCCGCTTGATGCGGGGCAGGGTGCTGAACCGACCCGTTCTCACCTCGTGGAGCGCGCTGCTTGACTATTGCCAAACCGTCATGGCCCACCGCGAAACCGAGCAATTTCGCATTTTGTTCCTAGACCGCAAGAACACCCTGATCGCTGACGAGGCGCAAGCCGAAGGCACGGTAGATCACGTGCCGGTCTACCCGCGCGAGGTGGTCAAACGCGCGCTGGAACTTAACGCCTCGGCGGTGATCTTGGTGCACAATCATCCGTCTGGGGACCCGACACCCTCGCAGGCGGATATTTCCATGACGCTTCAGGTGCAAGATGCAGCCAACGCGCTGGGGATCGTGCTGCATGACCACCTGATCATCGGCAAATCGCAGCAAGTGTCCTTTAAGGCGCAGGGGTATCTTTAGGCCACAGCACAGCCAGACGAAAAAGCCGCGCAAACCCTTCGGATTGCACGGCTTATTTGCGATATTGGTGCCCAGAAGAGGCATAGAAGCACCATATAGGAACTCTATCAGGTTCTATTGGGCACACTCACAAAGCATCGGCTAAGGCTCATAGCGCCTATTTCCCTGTGTTATTAGCATTTTCTTACTTTCAATCTGTCTCAGCCAAGCTTACTGTCTAAGGTGGACAATGAGGTGGATAGAATGGCTGCTCATTCGCTGAATAAGTTGACCGCCTTGGAAGTCAAAGCCGCGGGCACCGGCAAGTACTGCGACGGTGGCGGCCTGTGGCTGATAAAGCGCGCAGATGGTGGTGGACAGTGGATGCTGCGGATCACCATTCACGGGCGGCGACGGGAAATGGGCCTTGGGTCTGTTCAGGACGTGTCCTTGAAGGATGCCCGTAGCTTAGCTGCCAAGTGGCGCAGCATTGCCGCATCAGAGGTCGACCCGATCAAACAGCGAGAAAAGGAACGCCGCGAAGCCTTGCGCAACCTCCACCTTCTGAAGGACGTTGCTGCCGACGCCTTTGAAAGCCGCAAGGCCCAGTTAAAGGGTGATGGAGAGGCTGGGCGCTGGTTTTCCCCGATCCGCCTTTACATCTTGCCGAAACTGGGTCGGATGCCGGTGGCCGAGATCGACCAAACCGACATTCGCGACACACTTACCCCAATCTGGCACACCAAGGCCGAAACAGCAAAGAAGGCACTTAACCGTTTGGCGATCTGCATGAAGCATGCAGCCGCACTGGGCCTCGACGTAGACCTGCAAGCGGCTGAAAAGGCCCGTGCACTGTTGGGCAAGCAACGCCACAAGCCAGAGAACGTACCGTCCCTACCGTGGCAGGAAGTCCCCGCCTTCTATGACGTTCTAGGCGACGGTTCGATCACCCATCTAGCCCTCAGGCTGCTGATTTTAACTGGGGTGCGGTCTGCACCGCTACGCTTCCTGCATCTTGACCAGATCAACGGCGACGTTTGGACCATCGACGGTGAAAAGATGAAGGGTCCACGCGATGCTACCCCAGATTTTCGCGTCCCGTTGTGTGCTGAAGCGCTTGAGGTGATAGAACAGGCAAAACCACTTGCACGTGATGGCTTTCTTTTTCCCAGCGTGCGCAAGGGCGTGATCAGCGACATGACAATGAGCCGCCTGATGGAACGAATGAACATGGAGGCACGCCCACATGGCTTTCGCACAAGCTTGCGCAACTGGATAGCTGAGACGACAGACACTCCCCACGAGGTTGCAGAAAGCTGCCTGTCACATGTTGTTGGTGGCACCGTGGAAAGGGCCTACCGCCGCACGGACTTTCTCGAACAAAGACGAGTACTTATGGGGCGCTGGGCTAAGCATGTGACCGGTAAGAATAGCTCCGTGGTCCAATTGGTTCGGGAGGCGTGAAGATGTTTTGTCCCGACGGATTTCGAACTTTATCCGACACTTACCGCATGGTGGGCGACATCGCATTGCAATGGTCGCACAAGCAGCCAAGGATTGAAGGGCCAAAACTCACCCAAGCCATGACAGAACCGGAAGCGACGCGATGGGAAGCCTACCGCGAATGGCTTTGGGGTCGCTTCGTCAAGCGCACCGCAGGCCAATTGTTTGTAACATCTCCCGAGGGCAATGCCCTGAAACTTGACTGCTATGCCCAAAACTTCTGGATTGGTCCCGAAGAAGAGTTCCCCGATGATCCAATCGCGCGGAGTAAACTTGCCAGACGGAATGGGGATGTGTTCTACGCGATCCGGCCTGAAACCTTCACGGTAGATGTTCACCACAGTCCGCCAGACAGTGACCGGCCGGACCTCAATAATTTGCTTGAAGCTTGGCACGGCTGGCCAGTCTGTTGGAAGCCGACGGCAAACCAATTGTTGGAAGTGCTGCTTTTCGATGCCCCCGCAACCCGCGCAAAAAAAGGCCGTCGGTCAAAACAAGAACCGATTAGAAAACGCTACCTCGCGTTGTACCCCAATGGCAGGGGCAAGGCGCAGTGGGTTACCGTCACTGATGCAATCAACGCGTCCGGTCTGAGTTGTGACACAAGAACAGTTCAAAAGGCATTGGCCGGAATGAATTAAACGGCGAAATGCATTTTAACATTTCTGTCATTTCGACTGCGGAATTCTCAAAGCCTAAAGATCAACCTGTCCCAAACGAGGCAAGGTTGCATCATGAGTATTCTCGACCCACTTCTCAACGTCCGCGAGGGTGCTGCCTTGCTGGACGTTTCGATCCCGACTTGGCACCTTTGGGTTGCTAAAGGCATCCTGCCCCCAGCCGTCAAGCTGGGTGGCTTCAGCCGGTGGCCGAAATCTGAAATCTTGGCCTTTGTCTAGCAGGCCAAGGCAGCACGCACCGCCACCAAAAAGTACCCCCCCCCACCCAATCGCTCGGGCAGGGGCATGGTAGCAACGTGGTGGTGACGAAAACTACCAAATTTCTGCTCGGCCTTCAAACAGAAAGAAAGGCCATTATGGCAAACTCTTCTTCGATACCTAACGAAAACACTACCTCGCCTGCACTTTACCGCATTTTCTGGGAGGCGGGATTTCGCGTCTTTGGGCTATATGGCCGCGACAAGGACGGGAAATGCGAATGCGGAAACCCCCACTGCCCTGAGAAGTCACTGTTCAAGCATCCTCGCGTTTCCAACTGGCAGCACACGCCACACTGGAGCGAAGAGCAGCTTGAGACTATGGAACTGATGAAGCAGTTTAGGACGGGCTACGGCATCGCCCTGCGTGGCATCCTCGTCGTGGATGTGGATGCCCGCAGTGGTGGCGTGGCCAGCTTTGCAAAGCTTCTGGGCGTTGTGCCGGAGGTGGCTGGCGCTGGCCTGATCGTTAACACCGGATCGGGCGGCGGCTCCAAGCATTACTACTTCAAGGTGCCCGAAGACGT
>CANFSY010000004.1 GCA_947449875.1 Paracoccaceae bacterium | reverse complement strand
CCAAGCTGCAAGACGGCCCCTTTGCCGGCTATCCGCGTGTCTTGGAACTGGCTTGGGCCTATGTCGCCCATACCGACAGCCTGTTCTCGGCCTTGGTGCTTCAAAAATTCGTGCAAGCCTATCAAACCGTGCAAAGCCTGACGATTGGAGAGCTTTGGGCGATTGCCATCACCTTGCGCATTGTCATGATCGAAAACATGCGCCGCTTGTCGACCCAAATTGTCGCCGCCCAAGACGTGCGGTTGCAGGCCGATCGCTTGGTAGACTTGGCCCTTATGGGCGATGCGGGCTGGCGGGCTTTGGCCGATACACTTTGGGCGGGGTTCACCGACACCACAGCCGCAGATGTCTTTTGCGCCCAGATTGCCAAGCGGATGCGCGGTGCAGATCCCTCGGAAACACCGCTTTTGGCGTGGTTGCAAGACAGGCTTGAACGCGCCGATCTGTCGGTGGATCATGGTGTGATCGCCGCCCAGACCCGACAGGGGGCGAGCAATATCACCATGCGCAACCTTGTCACCTCGATGCGGCTGATGTCCGAGGTGGATTGGGCCGATTTTTTCGAAGCGGTCAGCCTGATCGACGCGCGCTTGACCGCCGCCTTTTCGTTTGACGCCATGGATTTTCCAACCCGCAACGATTACCGCACCGCGATAGAGGTCTTGGCCCGTGGGGCGAAATGCGCCGAAATGGCCGTCACCGAAGCGGCACTGGATATGGCCGCCAACGGCGATCCGGGTGCGGCGCTGATCGGCGCTGACCGCCCCATTCTAGAACGGCGTTTGGGCTTTCAGGTGCCCGTCCGGTTGGCTTTGGGCCGCTTTGTGCGCAACGGGGGGTTGGGGGTCTATGCTTTGGCCATTGCCCTCGTCTCGACGGGTATTTTGGCGGCCGCTTTGGCCTTAAGCCATGCGGCGGGATGGGGCTTGGCCGCCTTGGCCGCGACCGGAGCCGGAGTGGCGCTAGAGGCGGGCATGGCGCTGGTCACCCTTGCCATCACCCGCAGCTTTGCCCCCAAACGGCTGCCCGGATTAGAGCTTTTGTCCGGCATTCCGCCCGACCTGCGGGTTTTGGTGGCGGTGCCGGTCATCTTGACCCATCAGGCCGACTTACAGGCGCAAATCGAACAGCTTGAGGTGCATTTTTTATCCAGCATCGGCGGGGCTGTCAGCTATGCGCTGGTGTCAGACGGCCCCGACGCTGCCAGCGAAACCACGCCGCAAGATGCCGCTTTGCTGACCTTGGCCCAGCGCGAAATCGCACGGCTGAACGCCTGTTACCCCTCACCGGACGGGGCGATTTTCTGGTTGTTGCACCGCCGCAGGCTGTGGAACCCGCGCCAAGGTGTCTGGATGGGCTGGGAACGCAAGCGCGGCAAACTGGTGGAACTCAACCGCCTGCTGCGCGGCGCAAAAGACACCAGTTTTGCGACCGAGACTTTGCCCATCCGGCAAGATATCCGCTATGTCGTCACGCTTGACGCTGACACAAGACTGCTGCGCGACAGCCTGCGCCGGTTGGTGGGCAAGATGGCCCATCCCCTGAACCATCCGCAGTTTGACGCGGCATGCCAGCGGGTGGTCAAAGGCTACGGCATCTTGCAGCCACGGGTCGCCCCCAGCCTGCCGCAGGCCAAAGACGGCTCTGTCTATCAGCGCGTCTTTTCCGGCCCCGGCGGGATCGAACCCTATGCGGCGGCGAGTTCGGATGTTTATCAAGACCTCTTTGACGAAGGCTCTTTCACCGGCAAGGGCATTTATGAGGTTGACGCCTTTATGCGGGCCATGGCGGGGCGGGTGCCCGACAATGCCATGCTCAGCCATGATTTGTTCGAAGGCGTCTTTGCGCGGGCGGGCCTTGCCTCGGATATTCAACTGGTCGAAGAGTTTCCCGCCCGTCAAGATGTCGATGCCGCCCGTCAGCACCGCTGGGCGCGGGGCGATTGGCAATTGTTGCCGTGGATCGTCGGGCAAAGGCCAAGTTTGGGGGGCTGCCGGCTGTCGGGCGCTGGAAGATGGCCAACAATCTGCGCCGCAGTTTGCTTGCCCCCTGCACGCTGCTGACGCTGTTTGTCGGGTGGAGCGGGCGGCACGCTTTGGCTTGGACCTTGGCGGTGGTTGCGATGATGGCGCTGCCCTATGTCATGTCTTTGCCTTATGCCGTGCTGCCGGGGCGGGCAGGCATCGCCGCGCGCAGCCATTTTGCAGCACTTTGGTCAGATATAGGCTTGGCTGCCGCCCGCATCGGGCTGAATCTTATTCTTTTGGCGGATCATGGCTTTGCCATGCTGGATGCCGTAACCCACAGTCTGGCGCGCCTGCGCACGGGGCGGCATTTGCTGGAATGGCGAACGGCGGCGCAGGCGGGCAGCACGGCGGCGCTAGGTTACGGCGGGCAGTATCTGCGCCATCTTGGCGGGCTTGGCCTTGGGCTTGGGCTGAGCCTTTTGGCCTATGCTTTGCACCCGCAAAGCCTGCCCGTCATCTTGCCCTTTGCCTTGGTTTGGCTGGCGGCCCCTGCGGTGATGCTCAACATCAGCCAAGCCCCGAAATCCGCCGCCCCCCAAAGGCTTAGCGCGGCGGACAGGCAAAGCCTGCGCCAAATTGCCCGCCAAACCTGGCGCTATTTTGAAACCTTTGTGACGGCCGCTGACAATTTTCTGCCACCCGACAATTTTCAGGAAAGCCCCAAGCCCGTGGTGGCGCGGCGCACCTCTCCGACCAACATTGGCTTGTATGTGCTGTCGGTGACGGTGGCGCATGATATGGGCTGGATCAGTCAGGCCGAGGCCGCAGCGCGGCTAGAGCAAACCTTGCAAACCTTGCAACGGATGCCACGCTTTCGCGGTCATCTTTACAACTGGCACGACACCGCCGATTTGCGCGTGCTTGACCCGCCCTATGTCTCGTCGGTGGACAGTGGCAATTTGGCCGGACATCTGCTGGCCGTGGCCCAAGCCTGCGAGGCGTGGGCTTTGCAGCCCACCGCCAACCCCCAAGGTCTGCAAGACGCCCGCGCTTTGGCCCAAACGGCTTTGCTGGCAGACCCCTGTCCTGCCCTGTCGGCCATTTTGGAGCATATCGGCCAAGGTGTCACCGAGGCGTTGTTGGCACAAGCGCAGGCTTTGGTGGCGACCCTGCCCGCAGGGTCTGACGCGGAGTTTTGGACGCTTGCGATGATCGCAAGCCATGATACGGCCCTTGCCCCCAAAGCGCAGCTCCGCGCCGTGGCCGATATGGCGCGCAGCTTTGCCATGGCCATGGACTTTCGCTTTTTGCTCGATCCAGAAAAGAAACTGCTGTCCATCGGCTTTACCGTGTCGACCAACACGCTGGATGCCAATTGCTACGATCTTTTGGCGTCCGAGGCACGCTTGGCCTCGCTGTTTGCCATTGCCAAGGGCGATGTCGAAACACGCCATTGGTTTCGCTTGGGCCGTGCGGCAACCCCGATGGGCGCAGGATCGGCCCTGCTGTCGTGGTCGGGCAGCATGTTTGAATATCTGATGCCGGCGCTGGTGATGCAAGCGCCGCAAGGGTCGGTGCTGGCGCAAACCAACCGCCGCGTGGTGCAGGCGCAAATCCGCTATGCAACGGCTTTGGGCCTGCCTTGGGGCATTTCGGAATCTGCCTTTAATGCCCGTGATCTAGAGATGACCTATCAATATTCCAACTTCGGCGTGCCGGGATTGGGCCTCAAGCGCGGCCTCGCCGAGGACCGTGTGATTGCCCCCTATGCCACGGCTTTGGCCGCCATGGTGGACCCCCAAGCCGCCGTACAAAACTTTGCCGCCTTGGCCCGACTGGGCGCGCAAAGCCGCTATGGGTTTTACGAGGCGGTGGATTTCACCGCCGCCCGCCTGCCCGAGGGCAGCGCTTGCGCCATTGTGCGCAGTTGCATGGCCCATCATCAGGGCATGACCATCGCCGCCTTGGCCAATGTACTGCAAGACGGGCGGCTTCGGGCGCGCTTTCATGCCGAACCGATCATCCAATCGGTGGACCTGCTGCTGCAAGAACGGGTGCCGCGCGACGCCTCTGCTGCGGCCCCGCATGCGGCCGATGTTCAAATCTCGCCGGTCGAGCAAAGCAGCGTGGCCAGCTTGCGCCGCTTTGATCAGCCGTCTCAGGCTTGGCCAAGTGCGCATATCCTGTCCAACGGGCGCTACAGCGTGACGCTGACCCCGACGGGATCGAGCTTTAGCCGCTGGGGCGATTTGGCGGTGACGCGCTGGCGGGCGGACCCGACCCATGCAGAGCTTGGGTCTTATGTCTTTCTGCGTGATGTCAAATCGGGGGCGGCTTGGTCCCCGTCTGTGCAGCCGTTGGGGGCAGACGACACCCACTCCGCCGTGTTTTGCGACCACAGCGCCGCTTTTGTCCATCACGGGGCGCGGCTGATCACCCAGACCGAGATCGTGGTGTCGGGCGAAGATGACGCCGAGGCCCGCCAAGTCACCCTGACCAACACCGGGCGTCACATGCGCGAGGTCGAGGTGACCTCTTACGCCGAACTGGTGCTGGCGCAGGCGGCGTCTGATCTGTCGCATCCGGCCTTTTCCAAGCTGTTTGTTATCACGGATTTCTTGCCCGAACTTGGGGTTCTGATCGCCACCCGACGCCGCCGCGCCCCCACCGACCCCGAGGTATGGGCCGCCCATATCGCCGTCGTCGAAGGCGCGGAATCTGCCCCGGTGCAATACGAAACCGACCGCGCGCGCTTTATTGGCCGTGGGCGTGACCTCAGCGATGCCGCAATGACCCATGCGCCGTTGTCGGGCACCATTGGCACTGTGCTAGACCCGATCTTTAGCCTGCGCCGTCGGGTGCTTATTCCGGCAGGTGGGCGCGCAAAGGTGACGTTTTGGACAATGGTGGCCCCGACCTCTGGCATGTTGCTGGATATGGTGGACCGCCACCGCGACGCTTCGGCCTTTACCCGCGCGGCGACGCTGGCTTGGACGCAAAGTCAGGTGCAGCTGCGCCACCACGGCGTGGACGCTGGGAATGCCGCCGATTTCCAGCGTCTGGCGGGCATGTTGATCCGACAAGATCCCCGCTTGCGCACCAGCCCCGCGCGCATCGCAGCCGACGATGGCCCGCAATCGCGGCTGTGGGCTTTGGGCATTTCGGGGGATTTGCCCATCGTGGTGTTCATTCTGTCGGATATCGAAGACATGACCCACCTGCGGGACGTCTTGGCGGCACAGGAGTATTGGCGCATCCGGCAATTGGCGGTGGATCTGGTGATCGTGAATGACCGCGCCTCGTCTTATGTGCAAGACCTCCAGGGCGCTATCGAAGGGGCTGTGCGCGCGGCACAGGCGCGGCCTATCCCGCTTGGGCAAGGCAACGGGCAGGGTGCCACCCACATGCTGCGCAGCGATCTGATGACGCCCGAGGCGCGGGCCACCGTCATGGCTGTGGCCGATGTGATTTTGAACGCCAGCCGTGGCGGCATAGGCCGCCAATTGGACGCGCTGGCCATAAGCAAGACGGCTTTGGCCAAACCGGCCATGCCAATCGCCCCGCCCGTCCCGCCGCCGTTTCAGCCCCTTGCGCCAGCCGCCCCCCAAGAGCCGCTGGAATTCTTTAACGGCCTTGGCGGCTTTGCCCGCGACGGGCGAGTCTATGTCACCGTGCTGCAAAACGGGCAAACCACGCCCGCGCCGTGGATCAATGTGATCGCCAACCCAAGCTTTGGCTTTGGCGTATCTGCCGAAGGGTCTGGTTCGACTTGGTCCGAAAACAGCCGCGAAAATCAACTGACCCCTTGGTCAAACGACCCCGTCACCGATCCGCCGGGCGAGGCGTTTTATCTGCACGACATGGACAGCCACCAGACTTGGACCCCGACAGCCCTGCCGATCCGCACCAAGGGCCACTATCTGTGCCGCCATGGCTTTGGCTATTCCAGCTTCGAACACACAGCCGCCGACATTGCCGCCGAACTGCTGCAATTCGTGGCCTTGGATGCGCCGGTCAAAGTCACCCGCCTGCGCCTGCGCAACCTGTCTGACCGGCCAAGGCTTTTGGCGGTGACAGGCTATGTGGAATGGGTCTTGGGCACCTCGCGCGGGGCGAGCGCGGGCAAGATCATAACGGCGGTCGATCCGTTCACCGGCGCCGTTCTGGCGCATAACCCGCGTGCCGTTGCCTTTGCCGGACGGGTGGCCTTTGCCGATTTTGGCGCGGGTGCGGGCAGTGTCACCTGTGACCGGACCGAGTTTCTGGGCCAAGGCGGCAGCCTGCGTGCGCCTGCCGCACTGGCCTTTGGCAAGCCGCTGTCTGGCCGCAGCGGCCCCGCCCTTGACGCGTGCGCCGCTTTGCAGCGAATGGTGTCGTTGGCACCCGGCGAGACGGTTGATCTGCATTTTCTGTTGGGTCAAGCCGCCTCGACCGAGGCGGCGGTAGCCCTTGTGCGCGCCACGCGGGCCCGCAGCACCGAGGCGATGATGGCCGATGTCACCCAGCATTGGGCCGACCTTTTGACGGCGGTGCAGGTGCACTCTGCGGATCGCGCTATGGATATCTTGCTGAACGGCTGGCTTTTGTATCAAACCCTGTCTTGCCGCATCTGGGCCCGTGCGGGATTTTATCAGGCGAGCGGGGCTTACGGCTTTCGCGATCAGCTGCAAGACGGCATGGCGTTGACAGCGCTTCGCCCGGACCTGACGCGCGCCCATCTGCTGCGCGCCGCCGGACGCCAGTTTAAAGAGGGCGATGTTCAGCATTGGTGGCTGCCCCATTCCGGCATCGGCGTGCGCACCAAGATTTCGGATGACAGGGTTTGGCTGGCCTATGCCGCAGCGCAGTATGTGCAGGTGTCGGGCGATGGCGCTGTGTTTGACGAGTCTGTGGGCTTTCTGGACGGCCCTATCTTGGCTGCGGGCGCGCATGACGCCTTTTTTCAGCCGCAAGATTCCGACACCTCGGCCAGCCTGTTTGACCATTGCGCGCTGGCGCTGGATCAAGCGGTGGCGCTGAGAGGTACGAACGGGCTGCCGCTGATGGGCACGGGCGATTGGAACGACGGCATGAACAGGGTGGGCGAGGCGGGCACCGGCACAAGCGTGTGGCTGGGGTGGCTTCTGATCGCCACGCTGCGCGCAATGGCCCCCCATATGCACACCCGCAGCCCCGCCCGCGCAGCGCAATGGCTGGCCCAAGCCGACAACATGGCCCAAGCGATCGAGACCAACGCTTGGGATGGGGCTTGGTATCAGCGGGGCACCTATGACGACGGCACCCCCCTTGGCTCTGCCGCCTCAACCGAGTGTCAGATCGACAGCATCGCGCAGTCTTGGGCCGTTCTGTCAGGTGCTGGGGACCGCACGCGGGCGGCGCAGGCTATGGCATCGCTGTCCACACGCCTGATCCGCCAAGACAGCGGCCTTGCGCTGCTGTTCACACCGCCCTTCGATCAGACGCCCAAAGATCCGGGCTATATCAAAGGCTACCCCCCCGGCCTGCGCGAAAACGGCGGACAGTACAGTCACGCCGCCATGTGGGCGATTTTGGCAAAGGTTGGCTTGGGCGATGGAGACGGCGCGCATGGCCTGTTCGCGCTGATCAACCCGATCAACCACGCCCTGACCCCCCAAGACGTGGCACGTTACAAGGTTGAACCCTATGTCATCGCCGCCGACGTCTATTCCACGCCCCCGCATGAAGGCCGCGGCGGTTGGACATGGTACACAGGCTCTGCCGCATGGATGTACCGCGCGGGGATCGAGGGGCTTTTGGGCTTGACCTATGCAGGCGCGACCCTAACGCTGAACCCCTGTTTTCCCAAAGCTTGGCCAGAGCTGACCGCCAGTCTGGGCCAAGGGGCAAAACGGCTGGATATCCGCATTCTCAATCCCAACGCATCCGGCCACCGCATTCAAAGCGCGTGGCTGAACGGCGCATCTTTGCCGGTCTTCGACAGCAAAGTCACCTTGGCGCGGGATATCGCCTTGGGCAAACTTGACCTGCGGCTGGTTTGAAAATGGGTTTGATGCAAAAGCGGCCAGTGCTTTTGATCGCCCCGCTGCGCGGCGGGGCGGTCGTCTTAGCTGTTCCCATGGCCTTTGAAGTGCATTCATCCGGCCGGTTGCCTGCGGTTTTCGCCGCCCGTCCAGCACTGTGTCTTGCAGGGCTGTGCAGGCGTTACCCCAAACGGCGCTTTTCTTCGGCCAACCGTGAAACTGAGGCGGCCCTAGCAAGACCGCGCCCTGAAATTGGGCACGGGTGTCAGGCCAAAGCGCAGGGAACCAAACCGCGCTGGGCTGCGTTGACCCTGTGACATGACCCAAATGATCCTGATACCCGTGCATGTGTCTTATGCCTCAGCCTGAAAACCGGCCAGAAATCTTGCAGGGGGCTTATACCCTTTCGGGCATCGTGGCGCTTGGCCCAGCCCTGCCCGCCACCGACCTTGACCTGTCGGCCATCACGGCGCTGGACACTGCCGGAGCTTGGGCAATCCTGACCCATGCGCAGGCGCACAAAATAACCGTCACGGGGGCGTCACCGTCGCAAACTCTGCTGCTTGCGGCGGTAAAGGCGGCCCTGCCCGCTGCCCCTGTGCCCGCCAGACGGGCAATCCACCAGCACGCCGCCGACTGGGTGACGGGCCGATTGGAACAGGTCGGGCGCGCAGGTGTGGCCACGGTGCGGGATGTCACCGCGGTTCTTGGGTTTTTAGGTCAGATCGTGGCCAGTGTGGGCAAAACGGCCCTGCACCCGAGCCGCCTGCGCATGACTTCTGTGGTGTTTCACATGCAAGAATGCGGGTTGAATGCTGTGGCCATTGTGGCGCTGATGGCCTTTTTGATCGGCATCGTCGTGGCCTATCAGGGGGCGGCGCAACTGCGGCAGTTCGGGGCGGAAGTGTTTGTCGTTGACCTGATCGCCATTTCGGTGATGCGCGAATTGGGCATTCTTTTGACGGCGATTATTGTGGCGGGGCGGTCGGCCTCGGCCTTTACGGCGGTGATCGGTGCCATGAAGATGCGCGAAGAGGTGGATGCCCTGCGCACATTGGGCCTTGACCCGATCGAGGTGCTGGTTGTGCCGCGTGTTTTGGGCCTGCTGTTGATGCTGCCCGCGCTGGGGGTGATCGCCGATCTGGGCGGGCTGTTCGGCGGGGGGCTGATGGCGTGGTATGCGCTTGGCATCTCACCGGGCATGTTCTTGACGCGACTGCTGAGCACCGATGTGACCCATTTTGTCGTGGGTCTGGCAAAAGCCCCGTTCTTTGCCGTCATTATTGCGGTGATCGGGTGTTTTCAGGGGTTGGCGGTTGCGGGCAACACCGAATCCCTTGGCCGGCTGACCTCGCGCGCGGTGGTGCAGTCGATCTTTCTGGTTATTCTGGCCGATGCGATCTTTTCCATCCTGTTTGCGCTGGCGGGCGTGTGATGGAGCCCGTCATCCAAGTTCGCGGTCTGGTGAACCGCTTTGGCAAAACCCTCGTGCAAAACGGGCTCGACATCGACCTGTTTCGGGGCGAGGTTTTGGGCGTGGTGGGCGCTTCGGGCACAGGAAAATCTGTGCTGTTGCGCAGCATTGTGGGATTGCAGACCCCCACCGCCGGGCACATCACCGTGCTGGGGGCGGATGTTTTGAAAGATGACCTGACGCGGACGCGTGCCCGCTGGGGGGTGATGTTTCAAGACGGCGCGCTGTTCTCGGCACTGACCGTGCGCGAGAATGTCGAGGCCCCGATGCGCGTGCAGTTCAACCTGCCAAGCCCGCTGCGCCGCGCGCTTGCCGATCTGAAACTGGCGATGGTCGGGCTAAAACCGGATGCGGGCGATCTTTACCCCTCGGCCCTGTCTGGCGGGATGCGAAAACGCGCGGGCCTTGCGCGGGCCTTGGCGCTGGACCCTGAAATCCTGTTGCTCGATGAACCCACCGCCGGTCTTGACCCGATTGCCGCTTCCGAATTCGACACGCTCATCACGCTGCTGCGACATGCCCTGAACTTGTCGGTGTTCCTTGTCACCCACGATCTGGACACGTTGAACGCCACCTGTGACCGGATCGCCGTGCTTGCTGCAGGCAAGGTACAGGTGACCGGAACGCTAACCCAGATGCAGGCCGTCACCGACCCTTGGGTGCATTCTTACTTCCACGGGCCCCGCGCACATGCGGCGTTGAAAGGATAGGGCATGGAAACCAAAGCCAACTTTGTCCTGATCGGCGCCTTTACTCTTTTGGTCATATTTGCAGGGCTTGGCTTTTTTGTCTGGCTGGCCAAGGTTCAGATCAACAAAACCTATACGCAGTACGACATTCTGTTCGATCAGGTGTCAGGCCTTGACCAATCCTCGATCGTCACCTTCAACGGCGTCAACGTGGGCAAGGTGCTCACCATCGCGCTTGACCGCACCAACGGATCGCTGGTTCGGGTGCGCATCGAAGTTGCGGCCGCCACCCCCATTCGGGTTGGAACCGAGGCGACGCTGGCCTCGCAAGGCGTGACCGGCGTGGCCTATGTGGGGCTTGAGGGCGGCGCGCCCTACGCCGCGGCCCTCACGGCCGATCCTTTGACCGGCGTGGCCGAGATCCCTTCAAAACCCACGGTCGTTCAGGGCCTTCTGGCCGATGCGCCCGATCTTCTGGCGCAGGCGATTTCGGTGCTGAACGACATGGGCGGGTTTACGACGCCGGAAAATGCACAAAACGTCACGCGCATTCTGGCAAATTTTACTCAGGCCTCAGACAAGCTGGATAGCATCATGGATGAACTGGCCAAAGCCTCGGTCAGCTTTTCCAAGGCGTCTGACCGGATTTTCGCCTTCTCGACCAATCTGGACGGGCTGGCCGCCCAAGCTGATGCGACCCTGACCGAAGCGCACAGCGCAGTGACCGATGCCCGCAGCGTGCTGGCCCATGCTGACCGCTTTGCCGCAAAGGGACTGCCGCAGATCACCAGCCTGTCGGCCCAAGCCTTGCGGCTGGTGGGCGATCTTTCGGCCCTGACCGCCGAAATCCGCCGCGACCCCACACGTTTCTTTCTTGGCAACCGCACCCCCGATTACACCAGATGAGGCTGACATGACCCGACTTGCCCTGATCTTGCTTGCCCTGCTTGCGTCTTGCGGCGTGATCGGCAAAGCCGCAGCCCCGCTAGATGCCTATACATTGCAACCCCTGCCGATTGCCGCCGGCGCAGCCTCGGCGCGGCATCTGGTGGTCGAACTGCCAACCGCCAGCGGCGCTTTGGCGACCGACCGCATCCTGATCAAGCCCAACCCCTTGCAAGCGCAATACCTGCCCAAGGGCCGCTGGGTCGATCCCGCGCCGCAGCTGATGCAGACGCTTTTGGTGGGTTCGCTGCAAAACGCTAGCGGCTTTCGGCTGGTCGGGCGCGATGGGGCGGGGCTGGTGCCCGATTATGTGCTTTTGGTCGAACTGACCGCGTTTCAGGCAGAGATCCCCCTGCCCGACCAAGCCGAACCCCTTATCCGCATCGGCCTAACCCTGACCTTGCTGCGCGAGGCCGATCGCACCTTGCTGGCCACCCGCCGCTTTGAGCAGACAAGCCTTGCCGCCAACACCCAGACCCAGACCGTCGTGGCGGCCTTTGATGCGGCAACCCAGTTGGTGCTGGGCGAGGCCGTGGCGTGGGTAAGATCAACCGCGCGCTAAGCGACCTTGGGCAAAGTGCAAGCAACCTGCCCAAGGTGGCCGTCATGACGCTAGCGCCGCAGCCCGCCGCTTTACCCGCCCGTTTCAACCCGGATGGTGCGCACCTGATCGGCAGTCAGATAGCCCGTCACCGCCAACCCCTCGTCGCTCTGCCAGTTTCCAATCGCCGTGCGAGAGGTGCGCCCAAAGACGCCGTTGGTGCTGTAGATGGTATAGCCCAAGCGCGTCAGACGCTGCTGCAGGTCGGCCTTCTCGTCGGGCATCAGGTTCAACAGGCTTTCTTCCAAAGCGGCATTACCAGCGGCGTCCAAGGGCGGTGGCCCGCCAGTTTGACCGGCCTGCCGCGCGATCAGGCGAACTTGCGGGCCGGTGACATAGCCGGTTGCGGTCTGGCTGTTGCGGGTCTGCCATCTGGCGATGGCGGTGCGGGTGTTTGATCCCCATAGTCCATCCGCGATGCCGGTGTTGTAACCGATCGCCGTCAATTGCCGCTGAATCTCAATCCGCTGGCTGCGCGTTAGGCCCAGCGCGGCTTCGACCTGTGCTGACGAAACAAGACCGCCCCCATCGTCGCGCGGCGGGGTGACAACGGGGCCGGTCTTGCCCAACAGCAGACGGGCCTGTGTTTCGGTCAGATAGGCTGTCACCGGCTGGCGGTTGGCACTTTGCCAATTGGAAATCGCCCGGCGCGTGTTGGGGCCATAAATCCCGTCCGTACCGTGGGTGGGATAGCCTAGGGACTTCAGACGGCGCTGGATTGCGATTTTTTCCGATAGGCGCAGACCCAAGGCCGCCTCTTGCTGCGCGGGGGGCTGGATATTGCCATCTTGGGGCGGATAAGGCTGTGAGGGATCCACCCCTTCGCCCAAGGCCGCCAAGGCCGACATCGCATTGCCGCGGTAGATGCCTTTGGGATATTGAAGCAGATAGTCACGATAGGCGCGCGGCGTATTGGCGTTTTGCGCCGCGATATAGGCGCGCTTGTCCAGTTCCGGCGTCAGTAGGGTTTGCGCCAGACTGTTGACCATATCGCCAAGGCTGGTGTCGGCCCGAACCGGGGCCGCAAGGATCAGGCTGGCCGCCATCATCACGGGCAGGGTAAGTTTGCGCATCGCGCTCTCCTTTCAAAGCAGACAGCCAAGCGCCATCTGGTGGCAAAGACACAACGCGCAAGACGGCAAAGGGTTGCACCGGCGGTGCTGCGGGCTGTGTGGGAACAGGTCTGCCGTGTATTGTGTCACTGCCAAGGGTGTTTGCCGTCCTGCGGTGCCTTGCGCGCCCCCTTTACCGGGCGATCCCCGAGCGCGTGGGGTGGGGCTGACCCATCAAGCGCGGCGCTTAACTGAGCGCGTGCCCGACTAAGTCGGCTTTTGGCCGTTCCCACTGGAATTCCCATCATGCGTGAGGCCGTTGCGGAAGAATGCCCTGCCACCCCGACCAGCGTAACGATGTCGCGGTGTTCGGATGAAAGCTGCTGAAAAGCGGTCAGAAACTCGCGCATGGCCAACCGTGAGTCATGCTCTGGGTGGGTGACAAGCCTAGCTGCGTAAAAACCATCTGGGTCAGCCACTTCGCGCTTTTGCTTGCGCAGGTCGGAATAAAACGTGTTGCGCAGGATGGTGAACAGCCAGCCGCGCAGATTGCTGCCGGGTAGAAACTGATCGATGCTGGCATATGCTTTCACAACCGTGTCGTGCACAAGGTCTTCTGCGGCGTGAAAATTTCGCGCTAGGCCAAGGGCATAGCGGTGCAGGGCTGCAAGGTGTTGCAGAATGTCAATGCCCCAATCCGGAGGGCCGAGCGGTCTGGGCATGGGTGTCATGTGTGAGCCTCGCTCGCGCCCGATTCAAGGCAAACGGGCCAAGCGCCATCGGGCAATAGCTATTTGAACTGGGTCCACTTTGGACGGAATCGGCCCGCGCCACACTCATCTAGATCAAGGGTCTGTCGGGGTAGTCCCGATTTAGAGAAAAGTGCGCATGGTCGTAAAAGGGGCAGATCTTTGACCTGCGCTGTGTCTTTTCG
This sequence comes from Paracoccaceae bacterium, assembly GCA_947449875.1. Taxonomy (GTDB): domain Bacteria; phylum Pseudomonadota; class Alphaproteobacteria; order Rhodobacterales; family Rhodobacteraceae; genus Stagnihabitans. The sequence continues at coordinate 48,311 of CANFSY010000004.1, read as the reverse complement.
CAGCCTTTTCGGTCCTGCCACTTGGGCGCTGATCTGCGTCAACGAGGCTTGGGTGAAGCGGGCTCAGGCTGCAGATCCACGCATCTGAAGGAAGGTTGCGATGTTTCGCACATTGATTTTAACCGCTTGCCTTGCCTGCGGCCCGGCATTTTCGGAAACCTCGGTTCTGAACATCGGTCAGGATACCTACGAAGCCGGAGAGACGGTGACGTTTTCCGGATCAAAGACCGCCAACCTCTTCATGCCGGGCAACTGGGTCGATGTGGCTTCCCCTGTCGGCAAGTACGCGCATCTGGCCGGACGGCGCGTGACGGTCAGGGCGACCATCGCAGGCGACTTGTTTGCGGCGGGCTACAATGTTGTGGTCAGCGTGGCCATCGCGGGCGATGCCTCGGTCAAGGGATACGAGGTGACGATGGGCGATGTGGGCGGCAGCCTAAGGGCTGCGGGGGTCTAGGTCGTGCTGAACCATGTGGGCGGCTATGCGCTTGTCACCGCTGGCGTTGTGACGATGCAGGGGCCCATTGCGGTGCTTGTCGGCGACAGGATCACGTTCGGGCCGAATGCATAGGTGGCGGGCGCGCGGTCGATCTATACAGTAGACTCGGCCAGCATCACGGTGCCCGCCTCGGTCGCCCTGCCGACACTGGTGAAGATCGCGCCGCGCAGCGCATACGACGCAAGCGCGAGGTAGGACCGAATGCCGGTGAAGGTGCCGTTCTGGTGGATCGCGACGGGGTTTCTAATGGGGGTCCTGATCTCGGGTCTGATCGCGGCGCTGGTCATCTGGATCGCGCCCAAAGCTGTGCAAAACTGGCGCGAACTTGCGCTGGCGCATCCGGGTCGGGCGCTCTGGTAGGGGTTTTTGGTGACTTCGGCGCTGGCCGGATCGGGATTCATTCTGATGCGAACAATCGTCGGCGTCATCTTGTTGCCGGTCATGCTGATCATCACCCCAATGGCCATCTTATCGGGCTACGCGCCGGGGTCTTTTGTACTGGGCGTCGCGCTGTGGCTTGCCGTTGGAAGGAAGATGCCAGCGGGTCTGGCAGGCAAGTTCGCTTTGGCCTGCTTTGGCGCCCTTGTCGCGGGGCTGGCTTGGACCATTCCGGTTGCGGGCTGGGCCTTTGTGCTGGCCTTGACCATGCTTGGCATCGGCACTTTGGCGGCCTTTGCCTTGCCGGATGGCATGTTGTTGCGGCGAGCAGAGGTAACGTTGTGACGGTGGGCGGCAGGGGGCTGCTGATCGGCGGTGGAGCGGTGGCACTGGGGCGTGCTGCGTGGCTCGGATGGCGGCAGATGGCATCGGCGGACGACATGGCAGCACAGGCCGCGGCTCCGCGGCAGGTCTTGCCCGCAACGCCGCAAACCCGCGATCTGATCCGTCATGCCACATTGGCAGCTAACGGGCACAACACCCAAGCTTGGCAGTTTCGCGCGGGGCCAGCAGGTGTTGACTTCCTGCCTGACCTTTCGCGGAGAACTCCGGTGGTGGACCCAGATCATCACCATCTGTTCATAAGCCTTGGCCGTGCGCCCGAAAACCTCGGGCTTGCCATGGTCGCAAGGGGGCGGGCCCGAGAGATTGTTTTCGATGCCTCCGAGGACGGCGCGGTCCGCACCCTTGCAGGTGGCACGAGCGGGCGGGACGCGGCCCTATTCGACGCAATTCCGGCGCGGCAGTCTACGCGGTCCGGGTATGACGGCAGCACGGTCAACCCAGCCGACCCGACCAAGCTTGCCGCAGCAGCAGCCCTGCCCGGGGTCGATCTGGTGCAGGTCACCGCTCTCTTCCAGATGGTCAACCTGCTTGATCTGATTGTCGCGGCCAACAGCGCCCAGATCGCGGACCCGTCTTTTGTGGCTGAACTCAAGCAGTGGCTTCGCTTCAGTCAGCATGCCGTCATGATGGCGGGTGACGTGCTTTAAAGTGCTGCCAGCGGCGCCGGATTGGCTGGGCGGGATGCTGTTTGATGCCGAGTTCACCGCTGCCTCAGAAAATGAGAAATGCGCCCGCCAGATCGCCTCGTCGTCATGAATGTTCGCGTTCAGCGGAGCCGCAGGCGACCCGGAACACCGGGTGCAGGTGTGGCGCGCCCGCCAGCGCTTTGCCCTGCAAGCCACAGCTCTCTGGCCGAAATGTGCCTTTTTGAATAAGCCCGTCGAGGTCGCCGATTTTCGCGCTGACCTAGCGACCGCTCTGGGGCTGCGCGGACGCAGACCCGATAATCTGATGCGTTTTGGAGGGGGGCCTGCGATGCTCTATTCCCTGCGCAGGCCCGTGGCGGCTGTGATGCCATGACAACTGCGATGGGCAGGCATTCAGTGGGTGCTTGGGTCTTTTGGGGTGCATTTTGACCTCGGGTCGCGGCATCGCCGCCATGCTGTTGGGTGGGCTATGGCGCGGGCCGGCTCAAATCTGGCCGATCCCGTGCTTTGCCGATTGCGCGCCCATTCAGGGACCCTTGTCCACCTAGGCTCTGGACCTATTATTTTGCATGCTGTTGCAACGATGCATTGATGCACTGGCGGCAGAGGCGTCTCGGGAACCCTGAACATTTTGGATAAGTGGATTTTCTGCGCAACTGCGGCATCACGCCGTAAGACAGAAGCCGGTCATGACAAAACGACCGCGCAGGAGCCATAGGGTCAGGATCCATTGATGTTGCTTCTCTGACGTGATTCAGGATCCGCAAGGAGACTGAGCGATGGCCAGTATTTTTTGGCTTGACCAGTATCCATCCCGCAGGTCCCTGCCCTTTTCAGCGACGTGGAGCATGCAGCAGAGGGAAGATCAATGCATCGTGACCCCAAGGTCGGGGGGGTCACACCTCTGCACCCCGTGGGATATTTGCGTAACTATGAAAAGCGGGGTCAGCCCATGCGCAGGGCGACATCCAGCATGCGGTTGGAAAAGCCCCATTCGTTGTCATACCAGCCAAAGACCCGCACCAGACCGAAATTTGTCACCCGCGTTTCGGGCAGCGCCATGATGATGCTTTCGGGCCGCGCACGTAGGTCGGAGGAGACTAGGGGGGCTTTGGTGCTGCCTATAACGCCTTTGGCGGCGCTGAGGGTTTGGTTGATTTGGTCTGCGGTGGGGGTGGTGTGCAGCATCACCGCCAAATCGACTGCCGAGACAGAGGCGGTGGGGACGCGCACGGCGGAGCCTTCGATCCGTCCGGCGATCTCGGGCAGCACGGTATCAAGCAGGCGTTGGGCCGAGGTGGTGGTGGGCACCATCGACAGGGCCGCCGCGCGTGAGCGGGCATAGTCGGCGGCGGGGGCGTCGGTGGTGGGTTGGCTGCCGGTGTAGCAATGGATCGTCGTCATCGAGCCCGTCACAACGCCCCATGTTTTGTGCAGCAGTTTGACCAAGGGGGCCAGTGCGTTGGTGGTGCAAGACGCGTTTGAAATGATACGTTGGTCTTTGAGCATGCCCTCATTCGCGCCCAAAACAAGGGTAAGGTCGGCGGCTTTTGAGGGGCCAGAGATCAGCACCCGCTTGGCCCCTGCGATCAGGCCTTGGGTAGCCACATCCATCCGGTCGGCGCGGCCGGTGCATTCCAGCACCACATCGACACCCGACAGGTCAAGTTCTGTCAGATCGGGGCTGCGGTGCAGGGGAATCGCGCGCCCGTCCACCATCAGCGCCGCGCTGGTCAGGCTGACGGTGCCGCGCCACGGGCCAAAGACGGAATCGTATTGGAACAGGTAAGCGCACATCTCGGCTGCGGCGATGTCGTTGATTCCGGCGATGGTCAGGCCCGGCCAAGTCTCGGGCGATTGCGCCCAAGCGCGCAGCACAGACCGTCCGATCCGGCCAAAGCCGTTGATGAAGACCTGCATCGTTTCCCTCCTGCTGCGTTGGGGAATTTGATCATATTCTGCGGGGCACCGCAATGCAGCGCTTGGGCAGGACTTGACCGGCGCTGTGCGCTGCGGCACACCCGCGTGATCAGAGGAGGACGCCATGACCCTTTCCCGCCGCCCCACCTTTTCGCGTGCCGTCAAGATTGCCCCGTCGATCCTTGCCGCCGACTTTGCCAATTTCGGCGCCGAGTGCCGCGCCATCGAAGCGCAGGGCTGCGATTGGGTGCATGTTGATGTGATGGACGGCCATTTCGTGCCCAATCTGACCTTTGGCCCTGCCATGTGCGCGGCCCTGCGGCCCCATATAGCGGGGGTGATGGATGTGCATTTGATGATCTCTCCGGTGGATGCCTATCTAGAGGCGTTTGCCAAGGCGGGGGCTGATATTCTGACCGCCCATCTGGAAAGCGGGCCGCATATTCACCGCACGCTGCAAGCCATTCGGGCTTTGGGCTGCAAGGCGGGGTTGGCGATCAACCCCGGCACGGGGATCGAGGCGGTGCCCTATCTGTTGGACGATATCGACCTGATCTGTGTGATGACGGTCAACCCCGGCTTTGGCGGGCAAAAGCTGATCCCATCGCAGATGGACAAGATCGCCGCTTTGCGGGCGATGATCGCGGACCGCCCGATCCATATCGAGATTGACGGCGGTGTCACGCTGGACAACGCCCGCGCCTTGGTGGCGGCGGGGGCGGATGCGTTGGTGGCGGGGTCTTCGGTGTTCAAGGGTGGCACGGCAGACAACCCTGCCGCTTACGGGGCCAACATCCGCGCGTTGCGGCAGGCGGCAGAGGCGTAAAGGGGGCCCGCCCCCTTTGACCCCGGGGATATTTGGGCACATATGAAAGGGATCAGGGTCTTAGGGCTTGATCCAGTTTGTCCAAGAACAGATCGGCCTGCGCCCTTTGCAGGATCAGGGGGGGGCGGATTTTCAGCGTGTGGCCTTTGGGGCCGGTGGCCGAGATGAGAACGCCTGCATCCCGCAAAGCGTTGACCACACGCGCCGCTTCGGCCCCGTCGGGCGTGCCGTCGCGGGTGATGTCTTGGCCCAAGAACAGACCGACCGCGCGCAGGGGGCCAAGGCTTGCGTGGGTTTTGGCCAAGGCGCGCAGGCCATCGGCCATGTGCTGGCCCACGGTGGCGGCGTTGTGCAGCAGGGCTTGGTCTTCAATCACTTCCATCACCGCAATGGCGGTGGCGCAGGCCACGGCGTTGCCGCCGAAGGTGTTGAAATAGCGCCCCTTTGCGCCGAATTCGGCCAAGACTTCGGGGCGCAAGACCAAGGCGGCCACGGGGTAGCCGTTGCCCATGGGTTTGCCCAAGCTGACCATATCGGGCAGCACTCCGTGGCGTTCAAAGCCCCACCAATGCCCGCCGGTGCGCCCGAAACCGGGCTGAACTTCGTCTGCGATGAACAGGCCGCCGGCTTTGCGGATCACATCGACCGCTGGCTGCAAGAACCCAGCCGGATCGGCGAACACGCCGTCTGAGGAGAACACGGTGTCAACGATCAGCACAGCGGGTTTGATGCCGTGGCGCACAAGGTCGTCGACCGCCCCTTGCACGGCGGCAGCAAAGGCCTGCCCCAGATCACCTGCCATCTGTGCCGGATCGGGCGCGGGAACCGTGCGCACGTGCTGGCCCAAGGCCACGCCAGACCCCAGCGAGGGCGAAAGCCCCGCCACCGTATGCGTCACCCCGTGATAGGCGTTTTGCGTGACGATCACGCCGGTGCCGCCGGTTTGGGCAAAGGCGATGCGCAGGGCCAGATCGTTTGCTTCGGATCCGGTGCAGGTGAACATCACCTGCGACAGGGCGGGCGGAAAGTGTGACAGAAGCTTTTCAGCGCACTCCAGCACGACCTCGTTCAGATAGCGGGTGTGGCTGGCATAGGTCGCGGCCTGTTTGGCGGTGGCTTGGGTGACATGGGGGTGGCAATGGCCCAAGCTTGCCACGTTGTTGTAGCAGTCAAGATAGGCTTTGCCCTCGGCATCATACAGCCAAACCCCCTCACCGCGCACAAGATGCACGGGGGTTTCGTAAAACAGCCGATAGGCGGGCCCCAGCAGCCGCTGGCGGCGGGCGACAAGGGCTTGATCTTGCACCGACAAGTTGCCTTGGCCGGGGACATAGGCGTTGACCATCGTTTCATCGCGTTTCATCGCTTACCCCCACAGGTTGGACAGGTTCAGGCCCTGCATCGCGCGCAGTCCCGCGCTGGCAGAGGGCACGTTGCGCAGGATATAGGGCGCATTGTCAGGATAGCGCGCCGCACGGGCCGAAGCTATGGCGAGTGTCGTCAGCATCCGCGCCGCTGTCAGGGGCACAAACAGGCTTTGTTCCAGCGCCGTCAGCGGCAGGGTGGCGTGATAGGTGCGGGCAAAGGTGGCCAGGCTTTCCAACGGGGCGTCAGGGTCGATCTGATAGCTGGCGGCCACGGCCATGTCGCAGACCAGCGGCGTTTCGACCATATCGCCAAAGTCAAGGATCCCCGCGATTCGGGTCGGGTCTGCAGGATCGGTCAGCAGGTTGTGCGGGTTCATGTCATTGTGCACCACTTGCCAGCGGCAATCGGGCAGGTGGGGCAGAACGGCCTGTTCAAAAACCTCTAGCGTTTGGGCACACAGCGGGCGCAGGTCGGGGGCGATGTCGCCCAGCAAGGGGCGCAGGCGTGCGGTGTGGCGGATATCCCATTGCAGGTCTTGGCGGCTGGCGGGGTCGCTGAACCCTTGCAGGCCCAGCGACAGCTGCGCCGCCGCTTGGCCAATGGCGGCGCGTTGGGCCATCGACTTGGGGGCGAGGTGCAACGGTTGACCTTCCAGATAGGTCAGCAGGCGCAAGATGCCGTGGGGGGTGGGAACCTCGGTCGCGCCGGTTTGGGTGCGCACCATGCGGGGCACGGGCAGGGATGAGGCTTCCAGATGCAGCAGCGCGCGGGTTTGGAACTGCGTGACAGCCGCAGGCTCTGCCGGATTGGCGAGTTTGAGCACATAGCGCCCTTGGGGCGCACTGACGCGGTAGTTCAGGTCGCGTTCAGAGGTCAAAGGATCCAATGCGCCTGTGATGCCCCAATGGGCCTGCAACAGGTCCAGCGCAATCTCTTTGGCCAGAACGGGGGGCGGGGTGGTCAGGTTGGCGCCAAGGGTGGGGATCATGCGGGTTCCTTTGGCGGTATCAAGGCCAAGCGGGGCGGCCTTGTCAATCAAGCTCTATCCACAGCGGCAAATGGTCAGAGGCGACGTCGTCGGCATCGCTGTGCGCACGGCGCAGGCGAGGGGCTAGGTCGGGGGTGACAAAGGCATGGTCAAGCTGGCGCAGCCGCCTTTCGCCTGCAATGACCTTGTCATGCGTGTGCACCTGCGCTGCCAGATAGGCCACGGCGTCTACCCACCTGTCGGCATAGACAGCGCCGGGATGATAGGGCGCTTGGCCGACCAGACGGTGATATTCGGCACTGCCCGGTTCCATGTTGAAATCGCCCAGCCAGATCGTGCTGGCAGGGCAGGGCGGTTCGGGGAGACCTTGTGTCCAGTTGCGGGCGGGTTCGTCATCGGTCCCGCTCCACGGGCCGCCGGTTGCGGGTAGGGATAACAGCAGGTCAATCTGCGCCATGCGTTCTTGCACGCCCACATGCGCCAGATGCAGCGAAAAGACACGCAAGGGGCCGGTCGGCGTATCCACGACCGCCTCGAGCGCGCAGGTTTGGGTGTTGAGCGGGGTGATCATGCGGTGCAGCGGCAAAAGGTGCATCCGGCTCCACACAATCGGCCAGCGCGACAGAATCATCGGGCCGAACTGGCGGCGGCGCGATTTGTAGGCTTGGGTTGCGGCATCCATATCAAAGGCCGGGGCATAGACCATGTGGTGATCGGGCAGCATTTCGGCCAACAGGGCGGGCTGATCGTCAAAGCCCGTGCGCTGCCAATGGCGGTCAACCTCTTGCAAGGCGGCGATGTCGGCGGATTTCACCACCTGCGCCACACGGTCCAACCGATAGGCCCCGTCGCGGCCGTAGCCATACTGGATGTTGTAAGAAAGCAGTCGCATGGCGGCCTGATGGCTAGGGTTGGCAAGGCAGAAGCGCCACAGGGCAGGCGTTTTGTCGCCCAAGTCAAGAGATAGGCATCACACCGCGCAGTCATTCTTGCCACAGGGCTTGCTTTTGCAGGGGAAAGAGCGCATGTGCATAAGGCGAACCGCTAATTATCGACCCTGTCTGGCTACGGCTGCAGCTTTCGATCTTGACGTGACTGCGCCGGGCCATCGCAAACCTGCGGATGGCAGACAAACAGGAGTACACACGATGGCTAAGGGCACCGTGAAATGGTTCAACGCAACTAAAGGTTTCGGCTTTATCGCCCCGGAAGGCGGCAAGAAGGACGTGTTCGTCCATATTACCGCTATGGAACGCGCTGGCATCCGCCAACTGGCTGATGGCCAAGCCGTGACCTTCGACATCGAAGCTGGCCGTGATGGTCGCGAGTCGGCGATCAATCTGGCGCTGGCATAAGCTTTGCGCTTTGGGCCTAGGCCCAAAGCAAAAGTTTGGGACAAGGGGTGGCCGCAAGGTCGCCCCTTTTTCAATTTGGGGCTGACCCGTGGCGCAGACTGCCCTAAGCTTGCCCCACCAACAGGAGCCGCCGCATGACCTCGCATGACAACCGCATCGACCTGATCCGCCCCGATGCGCCAGACTTGGCGCGGCTGGGGGAGTATCCCGTGGGGGTGCGAACGCTGCAGCTGGTCAATCCGGCACAGTTGGATGTTCTGGCCGCCATGGCGGGGAACCCTGTCGTCACCGACCGCACGCTGATGGTGGAACTGTGGTATCCAGCAGCGGAACGTGGCGCGGTGTCAGCCTATGCCACTATCAGCCGCGATGGACGCACCCCTGTGCGCCTGTCGGGCAGCGCATCGCGGGATGCGGCCGCCTTAGACGGCGATTTTCCCTTGGTGATCTTATCGCATGGCTATCCGGGCAACCGCTTTTTGATGGGGCATCTGGGCGAGAATTTGGCGTCCAAGGGCTATCTGGTGGCCAGCATTGACCACCTGCACAGCACCTATGACGATCCGGCCTATCTGGGCGGGCAGGCCTTTGGGTCAACCTTGGTCAACCGCCCCTTGGACACGCTGTTTGTCGCCGACGCCTTGGGGGCCACGCGCATCGCCATCATTGGCTATTCGATGGGGGGCTACGGGGCGTTGGTCGCGGGCGGGGCGGGCGTGTCAGAGGCCGCCCTGACGATGGAGCGGGGGGCAGGGATTGGCCCTTATCTCGCGCGTCACAGGCACCCCGTGGTGGACGCTCGGCTCAAGGCGATTGTGCCGATTGGCCCTTGGGGGCGGCAGATCGGGGTCTGGGATGCGGCGGGAATGGCGGGGCTGCGCGTGCCTGCGTTGATCCTTGCCGGCAGCCGCGATGAGGTATCGGGCTATGACACCGCTATGCGCAAGATATTTGACGAAGCCGTGGGTGTCACCCGCCATCTGCTGACGTTTGAAGGCGCAGGCCACAACGCCGCCGCCCCCTTTCCCGCGCCCTTGGAAAGCTGGGCCCCCGTGCCGTGGCTGCCCTTTGTGCCCTTTGAGCATTACGCCGATGCCGTGTGGGACACGGTGCGCATGAACAACATCGCCGCGCATTTTGTCACGGCGTTTTTGGACCTGCATCTGAAAGGTAAGACGGCCAAGGCCGCCTATCTGACCCAAGATTGGCTAGGCTTTGCGCCCGACACAGCCAAAGGCTTGCGGTTGGAAACCTTGCCCTGACGCCGACCCGCCCGATCAGCCCACCACGGTAAAGGGGCTGGCGTAACGGAATTCCTCCAAATTCGCCGTCGTCCCGATCCGGTCAACCACCGCAAACAACCCCGGCGCGTGCAGCGGTGTCAAAACCCCGTGCCACGTGCCACGATGCAGGTTGATGCCCTGCGCGCCATTGGTCAGAAATGCCAAGGGCGGTGTTTCAGTATCGCGCGCGACGATCACCAGAAACGGGTGCTGGGTCATCGGAAGAAAGGCCTGACTGCCCTCGGGGTGACGCTCGATCAGGTCAAAGCGGTAGGGCAGGGAACGCGGCTGGGCCTGAAAGATCGAAATACCCGTCTTTGCCCCGCCCGTATCCACCTGCGCAAGGTCGTGGTGGCGCTGGCAAAAGCCGTCGTTGATCAATCGAAAATCGCCCGTGGCATCGAGCACGTCGCCGAACGGGGCAAAGGCTTGGGCGGTCAGGGGCTGGGGTGTAATGGTGTGCATGGGGCGCAGATTGGCAAAGGCGGGCAGTGCTGGCAAGGGGGAATGGGCCAAGGGGCGCCGCTTACTTCTGCGCTGTTTCAAAACCGCTGGCCAAACTGGATGCGGATATCCCGCCATCAAAACGGTCGGCCATCAGGCCCAAAATCCCAGCCCGTGCCACGACCACACGAAAAGCCACACCGATCATCTGCACGAGAGGAAATAGATTTTCAGTTCTTCGTCCACGTCAAAACCTTGCTGCGATGCGCTCCCCGCGCTGTAGGACTTGAGCTTTTTGCTTTGCAAGCGCGGTCCGCTTGCGTTTGAAACCTTCATACACCTGCCAATATTTGGGGTGGTAGAGCTATTTGTGGGCATGATCCTGTCCGATTTGGCGCAGCGGGTCGGCCGTTACATGCCGCTCTGGGTCAATATCCAGCAAAACGGATTGCAGCATTTTGTAAAGCCCGATGCCATCTTGCGGGCTCATCGTGACGGCCGCGCGGAAATTGGGCGCTTCTTCGGTGTCTTCTTCAAGGAAGGCGATCCGCAAGCCTGTTGGGCCAAGGGTTGCGATGCATCGGTTAACCGCAAAAGCCGGGCCCATGAAGGCCGCTTTGATTTGAAGCTCTGTGGGGTCTTGCAAGTATTGATCACAATCATCGTCCATAAACACGGTATCCAAAATGCGCCCGACACAATAGATCAAACGCTAGTACATTTCGAAGAGTTCGTCAAACTTTCGAAAGCCGTGCCTTTTCGCGTTAGGCTGCAGCAAATTTCCGAGCCTACGTGGCCAAATCACACCCTCTCCAAACCCAAAGCGATCCCCTGCCCCACGCCAATGCACATCATCGCCAAAGCGCGGCGCGATTGGGTGGTGGCAAGCTGCAAAGCGGCGGTGCCTGACAGGCGCGCGCCGGTCATGCCCAGCGGGTGGCCAAGGGCGATTGCCCCGCCGTTGGGGTTCACGCGGGGGTCGTCGTCCGGGATGCCCAAAAGGCGCAGGGTGGCAAGGCCTTGCGAAGCAAAAGCCTCGTTCAGTTCGATCACGTCGAAATCGGCTTGGCCCAGCCCCAACCGCGCCATCAACTTTTGCGCGGCGGGGGCGGGGCCGATTCCCATAATGCGCGGGGCAACGCCCGCCGTGGCACCGCCCAGCACGCGCGCGAGTGGGGTCAGACCATGGCGCTTGACGGCAGAGGCCGAGGCAAGGATCAGCGCCGCCGCCCCGTCATTGATGCCCGCAGCATTGCCCGCCGTGACCGTGCCGCCGGTGCGAAAGGGCGTGTCCAGACGGGCCAGCGCCTCGATCGTGGTCGGGCGGGGGTGTTCGTCTTGGGTGACATTCAGGGCAGGCCCCTTGCGTTGGGGCAGGGTGACGGCGGTGATTTCGGCGCCAAGGCGGCCATTGACTTGGGCGGCGGCGGCCTTGGTCTGGCTAAGCAGCGCGAAAACGTCTTGATCGGCGCGGGAAATGGCGTGGTCTTCGGCCACATTCTCGGCCGTTTCAGGCATCGAATCGGTGCCAAAGGCGGCCCGCATCACGGGGTTGATGAAGCGCCAGCCGATGGTGGTGTCAAAAATCTCGGCCGAACGCGAAAAGGCGGTTTCAGCTTTGGGCATCACAAAGGGCGCGCGCGACATGCTTTCCACGCCGCCTGCGATGATCAAATCCGCCTCGCCCGCCGTGATCTGGCGCGCGGCGATCAGCACGGCGTCCATCCCCGACCCGCACAGGCGGTTGACCGTGGTGCCGGGCACTGACACCGGCAGGCCCGCCAGCAAAGCCGCCATGCGGGCCACGTTGCGGTTGTCTTCGCCAGCCTGATTGGCGCAGCCAAGGATCACTTCGTCCACCGCCTGCCAGTCAAGCCCCACGTGCCGCGCCATCAACGCTTTGATGGGCAGTGCCGCCAGATCATCGCTGCGCACAGATGACAGCGCCCCGCCAAACCGCCCGATGGGGGTGCGGATATAGTCGCAGATGAAAACCTCGGTCATGGGGGGCCTTTGTGTCAAATGTGGCGACAGTTTCGGTCAGGCGGGCGGCGGTGTAAATCACTGAATGCTTGGCTTGCATATACAGAGGCGGTCTGGTTCATTAAGCTATGGAAAACACATACCGCATCGCCCTGTGGCAGGGCCCCTCTCCTTGTTGCGACATAAAGTTGGCTTTTGCGAGCCTTGGCCAAGCCATGCGCGCGGCGGGGGCGATGGGGGCCAAGATGCTGGTAGCGCCGGAATTGTACCTGCCCGGTTACAATCAAGACAGCGTCACCGATCTGGCGCAAGAGCGCGGTGGAGAATGGCATGCCCGCCTGTCGGCAATGGCGATGGCGGCGGGCTGCGGTGTCGTCGTGGGCTACGCCGAACGCGATGGCGCGGCGCGCTATAATTCAGCCGTGGCCTTTAGTGCCGAGGGCGTTGAGGTCGCGCATTACCGCAAAATACAGCTGTTCGGGCCGCGCGAAAAGCGGCTGTTTGTGCCCGGCGATGCCTATGCGACGTTTGATCTGGGCGGAGTAAAGACGGCGCTGTTGATCTGCTATGATATTGAATTTGCCCCTCATATCGCGGCGCTGGCCGCGCAGGGGGTTAAGCTTATTTTGTGCCCGACAGCTTGCCCTGTGCCGTATAATTACGTCTCGAAGGTCACTGTTCCGGCCCATGCAGCCAACCATGGCCTGACCATCGCCTATGCCAATTACTGCGGAGTGGAAGGTGATTGCGATTATTTCGGCCTGTCGGTGATCGCCAATCCTTACGGCGAGGTTGTCGCCCAAGCGGGTTCTGGCCCGACCTTGCTGGTGGCGGATGTGCCCTTTGACTTTGATGCCACACGGCTATCAACGCAGGCGCACGATTTTCGGATTATCTGACGGCGGCGGGTGTAGGCTGAGAATTTTCGCAGAAAATTCGACTGGGGGGTAACGAATTTTCTGCGAAAATTCAGCTGCGTCTATTTCGCGAAGGGGGGGTGCCTGCTCCACCGCAAAGCGTCGGTGATCATTTGGGTCAGGGTCGAGCGTGACGGTTTCCAGCCCAACTCACCAACCGCGCGCGTTGATCCGCACACAAGGGACGTGGCATCGCCCGCGCGGCGCGGGCCTTGTACGATGGGCACATCGCGGTTGGTCACGGCGCGGCTCGCCTCGATCACCTCGCGCACGGAAAAGCCTTGGCCAGAGCCAAGGCAGAACACGCGGCTGCCCTTGCCCGCTTGCAGCCAGCGCAGGCCCAGCACATGGGCGTCGACCAGATCGCAGACATGAACGTAATCGCGCACGCAGGTGCCGTCGGGCGTGGGGTAATCCTCGCCAAAGACCGTCAGCGCAGGGCGTTTGCCGTCTATGGCATCCAGCATCAGCGGGATCAGGTGGGTTTCGGGCTGGTGCTGCTCGCCCACGTCGCCGTCCGGATCAGCGCCCGCCACGTTGAAATAGCGAAAGATCACACTGTTCAAACCGTGGCTTTTTTTAAAATCGTGCAGCATCAGTTCGATGGCCAGTTTCGATCCGCCGTAAGCGTTGATCGGCATCTGGGGGGTGTTTTCATCAAGTGTGACACCGTCTTGATCGCCGTAAGTGGCGCAGGTCGAGGAAAAGACGAACGTCTTGACCCCCGCCGCGACACTCGCCTCGATCAGGTTGAGCGATCCGTTGACATTGGTGCGCCAATATTTCGCCGGATCGCGCATCGATTCGCCCACCAGCGACAGGGCGGCGAAATGCATCACGGCCACGGGCTGATAGCGGGCAAAGGCGTCGTCCAGGGCTGCGCGGTCCATCAGGTCGCCCTGCACCAAGGGACCAAAGCGCACGGCATCTGCCCAGCCGGTTGACAGGTTATCGTAGGCCACCGGCACAAAACCTGCTGCTGCAAGGGCTTTGCAGGCATGCGATCCGATATATCCGGCCCCGCCGGTGACAAGAATATGCATGTGATCCCCCGATTGAAACCGCTGTAGAAAAGCGCGTTTGGTGTGCAGATGGCAAGGGCTCGTCTGTGACCTAGCGCCATCTGCCGCGGCTAAGGGGCTGGCGGTGCGGGCTTGTGAAGTTGCATGTTTCGCCGGTGCTGCACCAAAGCCACATCCACATCGTCAAAGAAAGTGATCGTCCCCGCCTCTAGCACGGCGGCCGAGGTGCAGATGTCGCGCAGCTGGGCGTCGGCGTGCGAGATAAAGATCACGCCGGCATGGGCCAGACGATCCTCGAACAACCGCTGGCTTTTCTTGCGAAACGAGGCGTCTCCGGCTGAGGTCACCTCGTCGATCAGATACGTATCAAATCGGATGCCCATCGCCATGCCAAACTGCAACCGACCGCGCATGCCTGTCGAATAGGTGCGCACCGGTTCGGCGTAGTTCAGGCCCAAATCGGCGAACGACCCCACGAAATCAACCAGCTCGTCTGTATCGACGCCGTAGATACGCGCAAGAAAGCGTACGTTTTGGATGCCCGTCAGATCGGGCTGAACCGTGCCGGTAATCCCGATGGGCCAAGAGATCGCCCCTTGCACCGTGATGCGCCCACGGTCGGGGTTGAGATTGCCGGCGATCATCGACATCAGCGTCGACTTTCCCGCCCCGTTGCGGCCCATCAGCGCCAGCTTGGCCCCTTTGGGGATGACAGCGCTGACATCGCGAGCGATGTACTTTGGAACCCCGCGGTAGCGATAGGCTTTGGTAACACCGTCAAGCCGGATCATCCGCGCCCCCGAACCTAGCGCCGGTCGCGCAGCGCATAGTAGATCATCGCCCCGATCGACCACGTCAGCAGGCCCACCAAGGCGGCCAAGAGCGTGCGCAGCACCCGTTGCGGGGCGGTCGAGGTTTGGGCCAAAGTGGGTTGCAGATAGGTCGCCAGATAGCGGGTTTGGTGTTGCGCCTGACTGACCGCCTGATCATAGGCAGCCAAAGCGGTCAGATAGGCTTTTTGCGCGAAATCCTGTTCCATCATAAGGTTTTGGTAATCGGTCACAAGCTGGGCATAGTTGGGCGCCCCGGGGTCGGACAGGCCGCCGACCTTGGCCTGTTCTGCCGCCATCCGGCCTTGAATCACGCCGATTCGCCGGTTCAATTGGCCCAAGCGCGGATCACTGGCAGGCACCGTGCCTGACAGCATATCCAGATCAATCTGCGCGGATGCCAGTTGTTGGACCAGTGTATTGACCACCTGCGCCGTGCCAGACACTTGTTGCGCCGGATCAAGAATGCCGTTGGCGACCCGAAAATTGGTCAGCGCCTGCTGGGCTGTTGCCATGCGATTTTCAGACTTCGCAAGGCTTTCTTTGCTATAGCGGGTGGTGTCGGCCTGTGCTGTCTTTGACAGTTCATTGATCATGGCTGTGGACTGCGCCAGAACCTGAGTCGCGATGTTTTGCGCGTCTTTGGGATCAAAGGCCCAAACGGTCAGGGTCATCAGCCCGCTGGATCTGTCAAAGTTCGGCACCACCATGCTTTGCCAATAGGTCAACAGATCTTCGTTCGATCCGGCAGGGTCAAAGCGCATCAGCGGGTCTTGGACCGGTTTGGAAAATATGGCGCGCAAGTTCAGCGTTGCGTCGACCCGCATCATCAATTCCTGACTGCGGATGAACTGGAACACAATGTCCATATCCGACGACGAAGAACTGGACCCACCCGCAATCATACCCAGAAAGTCAAAGGCAGAGGGGGAGGTTTCGGTTCGGCTGCTAAAGCCTGCATCGCTTTCGTACTGGTCGGCGGCGGCGGTGAACAGATACCAGCCATATCCCGCCGTTGGCACAACGACCGTCAGAATGAACAAGGCCAAAAGCCACCAATGGCGCGGGCGCATCATCGCCTTTTGCGCTGCGGGGCCCGGCTTATACACCGCCGCCACCGTCGCTGGGTTCGGCCCTGCCAGTGGCATGCCAAGATTGGCCGCGCGCCGCTGCTGCGCCATCATGGCTTTTTGCCGAGCGATTGCGTTGGCCGGGTTGCCTTGCAACCCCGGCGGCTTTGGCCGAACAGGCTGCTCAGCGGGGGGCATATCAGTCGGGTCAGCGGGGCCGATACCCGGGGGATGGGGCGGTAGAGGCAATGGCGTGTTCCAAATAAACGCAAGGATTTGCGTAAGCCAAAAGTGTTTGCTAAAGATATGTCAAGTCTCCCCCGACCCGCAAGCGCAGAGTCACCGCGCCACGGCCATTCGCCCCAATGTTATGTCGAAAGATTAGGAAAAATGTCTGTAATCCGGCCCGATTTCCCGCGCCCTGCACCCCTCGCCCACCCCCAACGCCCCAAACCGCCGCGGTTTCGGATGGCCCGTGTGGTTGTTGCACTGATCTTGCGCGAGACGGGGTCGCGGGACAGCCGCGCGTCGATGGGGTTTTTGTGGAACCTGATCGAACCGGTGGCGTCGATTGCGATCTTGTCGCTGGTCTTCTCGCTGCTGCATATGACGCCGCGTTTGGGGTCGAATTTTCCGTTGTATTACGTCACGGGCGTTGTGCCCTATCACCTGTATTCCTCGATCAGCCGCAAGGTGGCAACCTCGATGCGGTATTCGCGCAATTTGCTGGGGTTCCCCTCGGTCACCGTGGTTGACCTGATCGCGGCGAGGTGCCTGTTAAGCGCCCTGACCGACATTTGCATTTTGATCATTATGGTGTTTGCGCTGGACGTTTATTACGACCTGCACCTGCGGCCTGATATGGGCGCGCTGTTGGCGGGGTTGGGCATGGCGATGGCCTTGGGCCTTGGCATTGGTACGCTGAATTCGGTGCTGTTTCCCGCGTCGAGTGTTTACGAAAGCGCGTGGGGGGTGGTGACGGGGCCTTTGGTGCTGATCTCGGGGGTGATGTTTCACATCGAAGATATGCCCCAGCGGATCTTTAACATCCTGAAATGGAACCCCGTCGCCCATATCGTCGCACAGATGCGCCATGCCTTTTATCCCGGTTACGAGATTGCATGGGTCTCTCCGGCCTATGTGATTTTGCTGGCCGCCATTTGCTTTGCTTTGGGCTTGGTGGGCCTGTATCGCTATATCTTCGACGTGCTTGACATCTAGACCGTCAAAGCTTGGCGGCCAACGCTTTCGTAACGCTCGAACCCCGCCTGATGCACGGCTTGGGCGGCGTAAATGTTGCGCAAGTCGGCCATGCGCGGGGTGGCCATGCTGGCGGCCATCCGCCCCAGATCAAGGGCGCGAAACTCGTTCCACTCGGTCAAGATCACCACCGCATCGGCGGCTTGGGTTGCTTGATAGGCATTGTCGCACCAGACCACGCCGGGCAAAAGGCCCTCCCCCTCGTGCCGGCCTTGCGGGTCGGCCACGCGCACTTTGGCGCCTGCGCCAATCAGGGCGGGAATGATGGTCAGGCTGGGGGCATCGCGCATGTCGTCGGTGTTGGGTTTGAAGGTTACCCCCAGAACGGCGATTGTTTTGCCGTTCAAGCTGCCGTCACACAGGTTGACGATCTTATCCAGCATCCGGCGCTTGATTTCCTCGTTGACCTTGATCACGGTTTCGGTGATCTGCATCGGCACGGCGTGTTCTTGGCCGATACGGGCCAAGGCTTTGGTATCTTTGGGAAAACAGCTGCCGCCATAGCCCGGGCCTGCGTGCAAGAACTTGTTGCCGATCCGCCCGTCAAGCCCCATGCCCTTGGATACATCCTTAACATCCGCCCCGACTTTTTCGCACAGCGCAGCGATTTCGTTGATGAAGGTGATCTTGGTCGCCAAGAAGGCGTTGGCGGCGTATTTGATCATCTCGGCACTTTCCAGACCAGTGAAGACCACCGGAAAGTCGCGCAGGAACAACGGGCGATAGACATCGGCCAAGACTTTGCGGGCGGCGTCGGTTTCAACCCCCACGACCACGCGGTCGGGGTGCATGAAATCGTCGATCGCCGCCCCCTCGCGCAGGAATTCGGGGTTCGAGGCGACATCGAACTGGGCTTGCGGGTTGGCGGCGCGCACGGCCTCGGCCACTTTGCGGTTGGTGCCAACGGGCACGGTGGATTTGGTGACAACCACCGTATAGCCAGTGAGCGCCGCCCCCAGTTCGGCGGCGGCGGCCATCACATAGGTCAGATCGGCATGACCATCTCCGCGCCGCGCGGGCGTGCCCACCGCGATAAAGACGGCATCCGCGCCCGCCACGGCCTGCGCCAGATCCAGCGTAAAGGACAGCCGGCCCGCCTGCACGTTCTTGGCCATCAGATCGGCCAAGCCCGGCTCAAAGATCGGCACTTCTCCGGCTTGAAGGCGTGCGATTTTATCGGCGTTTTTGTCGACACAGACAACATCGTGACCGAAGTCTGAAAAACACACGCCAGAGACAAGGCCCACATAGCCGGTCCCGATCATTGCTATTTTCATGGTTATGCCCGTTTCAGGACTATGCCTGCCATAAGTTATGTTTAAGACCTCTAGAAAGCAAATGCGCCTGTGTCAAACCGGAAACGGCGGGCAAGCGCCAAAGGCGGACATGGCCCGCCCCACTTCCATTATACACGCCCGTCACACCATCAGCCAGACCGCGATGGGATAGCCTGCGAAAAGTTCGGCCGCCGTCCATCCCCATGTGGCCGGAGCGGCCGTGGTATAGGCCAAACCCCGCGCCAGCGACTTGCGCGGCGTGGGCGAGGCACTTCCGCCGTTGATATCGGGCGTGGCCGAGGCGGGCCAGACCGACACCGTCGCCGTGCCATTGTGGCGCGAGCCCAGCCAATAGGTCTGCCCGCGCCGCAGGGTCAGCGTCACAGGGGCTGTCTTGGTGCCCGTCGTTGAACAATCCACATCGACTGTCTCGACCAGAAGGGCGTTAGGGCGGCCATTGGCATCGCAATCGTAGACCACACATTTGGCAACTGCTCCCGCGGCGCCTGCTGTCACCACAACGGCCAACCCGCGGATCGGGGTATCTGCCCGCGCAGTGAAGGCAAACAGCCGGATTTCATTGGTGGGTTGAACATAGGTTCCGTTTGCACCGTTCGATGACAGCGTGGGGGCCATATATTCCCCTAAAGCGGGGGTCAGCCATGGCAAGTCTTGGCCCGTCTGCACCACCTTGGCCGCGCCTGCGACCTGTGCCTTCATCTGCGCCGTGGCGGCATTGTACCAGATCGACCCGTTGGCGGGGCTGACAGGGTCTGCCGTTAGCCCGTTCAAGGCAATCGGGGCCGCAAAGGTCTTGGCCCCCGTCACAGTTTGCGCCGTATCAAGCCCCAGCGCGTCGGTGATGCCGTAACCTGTAAGCGTGGTGGGCTTGCCCGTGACCCCGCTCCACGGTGCGCTGATGGCGGTCACGCCTGACCATGTGCCATCAGCCCGCAGATAGGTGGAGGTTCCACCGCCAGAGGCGGGGGCCGCGCCCTTCGCCGTGCTGGTGAATGTCGGAAGCATGGCGGTAACTTGCGCGCCGGTCAAATCTTGCCCCAAGGCCTGCGCGCCCGTGGCATTGCCCTTGATCGTCGTGGCGGCCATCTGGTCGACCGCATTGGCGCTGGCGGACCCCGTGATCAGCGGCGTGCCGCCGATTTGGGTGTTGTTGGCGATCACATTGTCGGTGCATCCCGCATCGATCCAAACGGCACCATATTGGGCGATCCCCGTACCGGCCGCCGTTCCCATTGTATCAAAGACATTGCCGATCAGGATGGTGCGAAAACTGGGCGCAATCGCGCCTGACGCCGTGCCTTTCAGCCAGACGCCCGCCTTGGCATCGCTGATATAGTTGCCCTCCACCTCGCATCCGTTCGAGGCTTGGATGTTGTTCACAAAATGAATCGCCGCCCGATTGCGGTTGTTGAGGGTGAGGTTGGTGTTGACGCCGATGATGGTATTTTTCACAAACCGCGCACCGGTTGACCCGTCAATCCCCACCCCGCCCACACCTCCGCCACCTGCAGCCAGAAAGCCGGTGCCTGCATCACGATCGGGCCATTGGTTGGTGTCGGTCCGGGCGACGTCTAACAAGGTGTTGCCCATCACCAGCGAATAATCGCATTTGTCGATGGTGATGCCTTCGGAATAAACCGTGCGCGCCACGCAGCGTTGAATGCGCGAATGGGGCATTTGCTTTTGGCTGAAGGCGGTGTTGCCGGCGCGGGTGACACGGCAATTGTCCAGATAGCAGCCAACAGGAAAGAAACTGGCGATGGTAAAGCCCGCATCGTCCGATGTGCGGCCTTGCGAATCCAGCCCCCAGGACGCATTGCCGCCACCGCGCAGCGCAAAGGGGCGGTCGGGGCAATTGATCACCTCGACGTTTTCCACGCCAGAGTATTGGTCGGCCAGAAAAATCCCGATGCCCGAGTAGCCGTCGCAATCCATCATCAGATTGCGGATGCGGTTGTTGGCCCCAAGGAAAAACTTGATCGCCGCCGCTGTCCGGTTGGTGCGGCGCAGCAGTTTTGTGGCGTTGCCTTCCCCCTCTAATATCACATTGTTCAGGCCCGACTTGTACAGCTCGCCGGTCCAAAGATAGGTGCCTGCGGGCAAAAAGGCCACGCCGCCGCCTAACGAGTCGACATAGTCAAGCATGGCCGACACGGCGGGAATGGCATTAGTGGTGCCCGTGCCATCCGCCCCCCAATGCCAAGCCGAGGCTGTGCCGAACGGCACCCATCCCGGCAGATCGGCAATGGCCGTGCCCGTGCCTGCATAGCGATAGCGCGCGTTTGCCGCACGCATCACCAGCCCCACGGCGGGGCTGCGGCCTGCGGCCCAAGTGACGAAGGCGGCACGGGTGGCGAAATCTTGCCGCTCTAACGTGGTGCGGGCGGCTGCGGCGTCGGCGTCGTCGATCAGGCTGCGGCCAAAGGCCGTGACGGCGGGGTCAAACAGATCGACCGTTTGCCCCCCTTGGCGGGTTCGCAGCCGATTGGCGGTGGCGTTGTACCAGATATCACCGTTCTGCGGATTGGCAGGCTCGCCCGCTCCTGTGACCAGATTGATGCCGCGTGACACGAGAACTCGGCCCGTCGCGGCCTCGACCGTCAGACCGGTCAGAAAGGTTGTGCCATCTGCGCTGACCTTCAGCACAAAGTCATCGCTGCCCACGATCCCCATTTCGGCGCGCCCTGAAAAGGCGCTTTGAAACACCACGCTCGCGGTGTCAGAACTGCGCGCCTTGTTGACCTTTAACTGATGCCCGCCGCCCGCATGGGTCAGCAATACGGCCGGTGAGGATACCGTCAGACGGTTGGTGCCATCCGCATCCGCCGAAATGCCAAGCGCTGCCACCCGTTCGGTGCGCGTGGCAGAGGTGGTCCAACCCGCGCCGTCAAACACGGCCTCGGTGGCCTCGTCCTCGACCCAGACGCGCCAGCCGGTCTTGGGCTGGTAAAAATCCCAATACAGGCCGGAATAGACAGCAACCATGCCGTCTTCGTCCTGCCAATCGCCCGTGGCACCCTGTGCGACGATGTAACACGCCCCCGTCAAGGGCGCTGTCGGGGGGGCCGTCAAGGTGCGGTTGGTGGCCGTGGTTTGCACCAAGACATCCAACACAGCCAAAGCCTCGTTATGGGTGACGTGTTTTTGGGCTTGGGCCGGTTCGATCAGGGGCAGCAATTGTAAGGCTGTGGTGGACGACATGACTAACCTCCGCAAGGATCGTGTGACCCGTGAGGCTAAAGATAATCCTTAAAGTCTTGGTAAGTTGAGCGTACGCCCCACGCTAGCCAAAGGCCAAGGTGGCCGCGATGATCCACATGGTCGCACCCACAACGCATTCCAGCACCACCCAAGCCCGCGGTGTGGCAAACAGCGGGGCCAAAAGCCGTGCGCCAAAGCCCAAAAGCGCAAAAAATGTCAAAGACGCCGCCGCTGCCCCCAGACCAAACGCCGCTTCGAATGGCGCGTGATGGGTCGAGATCGACCCGATCAGCACCATCGTGTCCAGATACACATGCGGATTGGCCCACGTGAACACCACGCAGGTCAGCAGCACTTTGGCAAGCGGGGTCGGCTTATCGGCGGCGGGCATCAAAGCCTCGCCCCCTTGGCGGGCGGCCAAAAAGCGTTGCAAGCCGTACCACGCCAAAAACGCCGCGCCAAACCAGCGCATCGCGGGCACCAGCCACGGCAAGGCCGCCGCCGCCGCGCCAAAGCCCGCCACACCACAGGCAATCAACAGCGCATCCGATAGGGCGCAGACCGCCACCACCGCCGCCACATGTTCGCGCCGGATCCCTTGGCGCAGCACAAAAGCATTTTGCGAGCCTATCGCAAGGATCAGGCTAAAACTGGTGATAAAGCCTTGGATCAAAGCAAGCAGCATAGCGGCCCCCGTTCGGATAGGATGACCTACCCTTAGGCCAGTGCCGTCTCAACCCCAAATGACTTAAACAGTAATGCGCGGCGGGAAGTTGAACACGTAATCCGCTTCCGGCCCACCCGGTTCTGCCATGGCATAGGTGCGCGCGCGCAGCCATGCCACCACATCGCCCTTGCCCATGGTCGCACATTCCACAGGCTCTGCCACCCGCACCGTGACAGGCTTGTTCATCTTGCGCTTGGTTTCAAAGAAAATCAGCGCCACGCGCAGCGCGTAAGACAGATGGCTTGCCACCTGAAAGATGCGAGAGTTGCGGCCCGCCACATAGATCGCCAAGGTCTTCACCCCGGGCCTACGCGCCAAACGCGCAATAAACGGGTGCCATTCGAAATCCGACGCATTGCGCGCCATAGGCGTGACCGACGTTGCCACCCCGCCACCGGGGAAAATGATCAAAACATGGCCCTCGTCCAACCACTCCACCGCCTTGCGCCGCGTCTCGGCCGAGGTGCGGCGCGCTTCGGGGCCTGCGCCAAAGTCGATGGGCAACAAAGCATCCCGCGCCTCTTGCGGCTGGCACAGCAGCGAATGGCAGATCAGCTTCACATCCTTGCGCCGCGAGGCCATCAGGTGCCCGATAAACAGCCCGTCGATGATGCCGTATGGATGGTTCGACACCACCAGCAGCGGCCCCGTTTCGGGAATACGCGCCATTTCCTCGGGCGCGATGTCCGCCGTCAGACCCAATTCGCCGATGGCTTGGGTAAAGATGGAATCCTCAGGATCGCGCGGT
Source organism: Paracoccaceae bacterium (assembly GCA_947449875.1). GTDB lineage: Bacteria > Pseudomonadota > Alphaproteobacteria > Rhodobacterales > Rhodobacteraceae > Stagnihabitans. The sequence continues at coordinate 25,142 of CANFSY010000004.1, read as the reverse complement.
TTTTGCTGCCAGTTGCGATAAAGCCGCTCGAACCCGGCCCGCCCGCTCAACCGCTCAACCGTGCGAATCAAAGTGCGGCGCAGCCACGGCATGTCAGGGGTGGAATAGGTGAAGACAGGGCCCTTTTGCGCAGCAATCGGGCCTTCAGGCGACAGGTCCATGAAGTCCGCCGCAGAATCATTCATCATTTCATCGCCTCATGGTCTGGCCGCATGGCCCTTTCGTAAAGGGAATGCCGCATTTGCGTGACAGCCATATGACAAAGCGGCGCGTCGATCAACGCCAGACGCCAAAGGCGATGGGAATCTTACCCTTCTAAACCACCGCCGCTTGCCGCGCGAAACCACGCAACAATCGCGGCCCGCTCGGCGGGTTCCATATACGACAGGTTGGCAGGCGGCATGGCATGGGTGATGCCCGCCTGCATGTAAATCCGCCGCGCTTCGCGGGCGATGTCTGACGGAGTTTCCAAGACAACCCCCTTGGGCGCCCACGTGATCCCCTCAAACGCCGGTTCGCGGGCGTGGCACATCGCACAGCGGCCCTGCACAATGCTGACCACATCGTCAAAGCCTGTCGCACTGGCATAGATCAGCGAGTCCCCTTGCAAGGCGCTGTCCTCGGCAGGGTGCTGCATCGGCGCGGTCGACAGCCACGCAATCAGCAAAAACAACACCCCCGTCACCGCCCAAGTCCAATGCGGATTGCCCTTTTTGGCGTGGCGCGTGTTGAACCAATGGCGCACCGTGACGCCCATTAGAAAGACCAAAGACGCGATCACCCAGTTATACGGCGTGGCAAAAACCAGCGGGTAATGGTTCGACAGCATCAAGAAAATAACGGGCAGCGTCAGGTAATTGTTATGCGTGCTGCGCTGCTTGGCGATCTTGCCATATTTCGCATCCGGCGTGCGGCCTGCTTTCAGATCCGCCACCACCACGCGTTGATTGGGCATAATCACAAAAAACACATTGCCCGACATGATCGAGGCGGTAAACGCCCCCAAATGCAACAGCGCGGCACGGCCCGAGAACACATGGGCGTAAAACCAGCTCATCCCCACCAGCACGACAAACAACGCCACCATCACCGCCGTCTGGTTGGCATTCATGAACACACGGCAGATCGTGGTATAGGCCACCCACCCAAACGCCAATGACCCAAGCGAGATCGCGACCGCTTGCCCCACGCTTAAATCCAGCACCGCAGGGTCAATCAGAAAAATCTGCGCGCCCATGTAATAGACCAAAATCAGCATGGCAAAGCCCGACAGCCACGTCGAATAGCTTTCCCATTTGAACCAGATCAGATGATCGGGCAGGGCCGCAGGGGCCACCATATACTTCTGGATATGATAAAACCCGCCGCCATGAACCTGCCATTCCTCACCCGAGGCCCCCGGCGGCAGCGGCACATCGCGCCGCAGGCCAAGGTCAAGTGCTATGAAATAAAAGCTCGATCCGATCCACGCCATGGCCGTGACCACATGCACCCAGCGCGCCGCGATTTGCACCCAGTCCCACAGGACGATCCAGTCATACATGCCCAACCCCTTGCGTTTTGCGCAATCTATCCCAGCGTGCACTCTTCTGTTAATCCTGCAAATGCCGGATCACTTTCAATATTCGCAGAATTCTGGCAGTATCGGCAAACATCCGGCGAGAAGGCCTATAAAACTGACAAACCCATGTCCTATGTGAACAACCTTCGCATGTTTGTGCGGGTCTATGACCTGTCGTCGATGTCTGCGGCGGCGCGGGATCAGCGCACCTCGCCCGCTGTCGCCTCGGCGCGCATTTCGGAACTGGAAAAGCACCTTGGCGTGCGCCTGTTCAACCGCACCACCCGCAGCCTGCAACCAACCGAGGCGGGGCGCATCTTTTACGAAGGCGCGCAAAAGGTGCTGCAAGCGATTGATGCCGCCGAAGCTTCGGTGATGGAAACCGCGCAAAACCCGCGCGGCGTTGTGTTTGTCGCCGCCCCCTTGGGGATCGGGCGGCGGTTTATTGCCCCCCATGTGCCCGCGTTCAAAGACCAGTACCCGTCGATCGACGTGCGCCTGCGCCTGTCAGACCGCGTGATTGATCTGACCGCCGAGGGCTTGGATGTCGCCTTTCACCTTGGAATTCTTGAAGATTCCACCCTCAAAGTACGGCTCATCGCCGATTGCCCGCGCCTTTTGTGCGCCGCCCCCGCCTATATCGCCCGCCGCGGCATGCCCGCCGATGCCGAGGCTTTGGTCCGCGACAAGCACGATTGCCTGAACCTGCGTTTCCCCGGTGCCAAGGAATTCCAGTGGACGCTGCAAACCCCCCAAGGCCCGCGCCGCTTTGAAATTTCCGGCCCCTACGAATCCGATGACGGCGATGTGCTGACCGGTTGGGCGTTAGACGGGCGCGGCATTGTGCTTAAACCCGCCTTCGAAGTGGCCGACCACCTGCGCGCAGGCCGCCTTGTGCCGGTGGCGGTCGATGCTGCCCCCCTGCCCACCCAACTGTCGCTTCTCTCGCAGCACCGCAGCGCCAAAGACAGCAAGGTGCGCCTGTTCACCGATTTCATGGTGGCCCGCATCAAAGACGAAATGCGCCGCGCCACCCTTGGCCCCGATGCCGCCGTTTGAAACGCTAAGCCAGCGCCCGCCCTACCTTGTTCAGGCAATCGCGGGCGGTTCTGACGATCTGGTCATCGCCTTTGCCTCTGTCGGCCACGATGCCACCCGCCTCCCGTCCCCCGAATTCGTGCGCTCTGCCACGGCGCGTGACCGTCCTGCTTTGTTTGTGATGGACGCCGCGCGCAGTTGGGCCACCGCTTCGGGCTTTGACGCGGTGTTGGCCCAAGCCCTAGCCACCCTGCAAGCCCGCCAAAAGATCACCCGCATCTTGGCCATCGGGTCTTCAATGGGCGCCTTCGCAGCCCTGCGCGCCGCCCAAACCCTGCCCTTAACCGCCGTTCTGGCCATCAGCCCGCAATACCACCCCGCCGCCCCGTGGGAGCCGCGCTGGCGCGAGTGGACACACACCTTGCCGCAAACCCTCACCGCCCCGCTGCCCCAAGGCCCCGCGCTTTGCCTGCTGCACGGGTTGCAAGACGATGCAGCCCAAGCCCGTCTTTTCCCGCCCCAAAAAGGCTGCGACCATCTGCTGTTTGCCGATCAATCCCACGCCACCCTCGGCCCGCACCTCAAAGCGCGTGGCCTGATCGAAGGGCTGATAGATGCCGCCCTCGCCCAAGACCGCCGCCGCCTTCTGCGCATCCTGCAAGGCGCAGGCGGTCAAAGGCGTCAACTGCCGCGATAGGTTGAATAGCCAAAGCCCGACAGCAACAGCGGCACGTGGTAATGCGAGGCTTCATCCCTGATGCCAAACCGGATCGGCACCTGATCCAGAAACAACACTTCCCCGCTGACCTGCCCGCTGGCGCGCAGATAGTCGCCTGCGAAAAACATCAGCTCATAGCTGCCTGCCTGAAACTCCGCGCCCTTCAGCAGCGGTGCCTCGGTGCGGCCATCGGCATTGGTCACGGCCTCGGCCACCTGCACCGCGCCGCCGTCGGTCAGGCGCGACAGCACAATCCTGATCCCCGCCGCAGGCACCCCGCGGCCTGTGTCCAAAACATGGGTCGTCAGCCATCCATCTGCCATCACAGCCTCCTTTTTTGCACCACTTTGCGGCATTCGCCCGCCGCCTGCACCCACCCCATCGCACAAAGCACTTTCCGGCTTTATTTGATATTCCCATGGGTTTATCGCGCTTAAGGTAACCTGAAGCCTTTGAGGGTCCAGATGCAACGCTATCCCAGAGATTTCCGTGGCCACGGGGCCACCCCGCCTGATGCCCAATGGCCAAACGGCGCGAAAATCGCCATTTCCTTGGTATTGAATTACGAAGAAGGCGGGGAAAACAACATCCTGCATGGCGATGGCCAGTCAGAGGCGTTTTTGTCCGACATCGCGGGCGCCGCCCCATGGCCCGGCCAGCGCCATTGGAACATGGAATCGATCTACGATTACGGGGCCCGCGCAGGCTTTTGGCGGCTGCACCGCTTGTTCACCGGCATGGACATTCCCGTCACGATCTACGGCGTGTCAACCGCTTTGGCGCGCAACCCCGAACAGGTCGCGGCCATGAAAGACGCCGGATGGGAGATTGCCAGCCACGGTCTGAAATGGGTCGACCACCGCGACATGCCCGCCGATGAAGAACGCCGCCAGATCGCCGAATCGATCCGCTTGCACACCGAAGTGGTGGGTGACGCCCCGCGCGGCTGGTACACCGGCCGCTGTTCGGTCAACACCGTCGATCTGACAGCCGAAACCGGCCAGTTCGACTGGATCTCTGACACCTATGACGACGATCTGCCCTATTGGCGCGAGGTTGGCCCCCGTGATCAGCTGATCATCCCCTACACCTTAGAAGCCAACGACATGCGCTTTGCCACCGCCCCGGGCTATATCGAGGGCGAGCAGTTTTTCACCTATCTGCGCGATACCTTCGACACCCTCTATGCCGAAGGCCAAGCAGGGTCGGCCAAGATGTTCTCGGTCGGCCTGCATTGCCGCCTGATCGGCCGTCCGGGCAAGATCGCGGGGCTGAAACGGTTCTTGGACTATGCCCGCGCCCATGACGGCGTCTGGTTCGCCCGCCGGATTCAGATCGCCCAGCATTGGGCAACCACCCACCCGCACCACCGCCAAGAGCGGCCCTCGCAGATGGCGCGTGCCCGTTTTGTCGCCCGCTTTGGTGGCATCTTTGAACACTCGCCTTGGATCGCCGAACGCGCCTTTGATCTGGAACTCGGCCCCGCCCATGACAGCGCTGTGGGCCTGCACAACGCATTGGCGCGCATGTTCCGCTCTGCGACAGCGGCAGAGCGTTTGGGCGTTCTGCAAGCCCACCCCGACCTTGCGGGCAAACTGGCCGCCGCCAAACGCCTGACGCCCGAAAGCACCGCCGAACAGGCCACAGCCGCGCTAGACGCGCTGACCGACGCCGAACGCCAAACCTTCCAAGACCTCAACGCCGCCTATGTCGCCAAACACGGCTTTCCCTTCATCATCGCCGTGCGCGACAATACCAAGGCGTCGATCCTGCAGGCCTTCCACACCCGCCTGTCCAACGACACCGCGACCGAATTCGCCACCGCCTGCGCCCAAGTCGAACGCATCGCGGCGCTCCGCCTAAAGGACATCTTGCCATGACACGCTACGCCGCCCCCCAAGACGGATTGCCGCCGCAAACCGCCCTTCACACCGGACGCGCCATCTTTACCGAGGCTTACGCCGTCATCCCTCGCGGTGTGATGACGCAAATCGTCACCTCGGTCCTGCCCGGCTGGGCCGACACCCGCGCCTGGATCATCGCCCGCCCCTTAAGCGGCTTTTCGGAAACCTTCGCCCAACTGATCTTGGAAATCGCTCCCGGTGGCGGATCAGACAGCCCCGAACCCGATGCGGGGGTGCAAAGCGTGCTGTTTGTCACCGACGGCACCCTGACCCTGACGTTCCAAGGCCAAACCCATACCCTGACCGCAGGCGGCTACGCCTATCTGCCCCCGGGCCTTGACTGGCAGCTGCACGCCGCAGGCCCAACCCCCGCCCGCCTGCACTGGATCCGCAAACTCTACGAACCCGCCCCCGGCTGGGCGGTCCCCGATGCCTTTGTCACGAACGAGTCGCTCATCCCCCCCAACCCCATGCCCGACACCCAAGGCCGCTGGGCCACCACCCGCTTTGTCGAAAACGACGATCTGCGCCATGATATGCAGGTCAATATCGTCACCTTCCAACCCGGCGGCGTGATCCCGTTTGAAGAAACCCATGTGATGGAGCACGGGCTTTACGTGCTAGAAGGCAAAGCGGTCTACAAACTGAACTCTGATTGGGTCGAGGTCGAGGCCGGAGATTTCATGTGGCTGCGCGCCTTTTGCCCCCAAGCCTGCTACGCCGCAGGCCCGGGCCCGTTTCGCTACCTGCTGTACAAAGACATCAACCGCCACCCAAAACTGCGCGGCGTGGGGGCCTTTGGGCGGTAGCGGATGCGTAACGGTGCGCGATGCACGCCCACCCTACGGGCTGGGCGTGCATCGCAACGCACCACGCACCCACCCCCCAAACAAATCAAGTGCCACTTGGGGCCGAAAAGGTGGCCTTCCTGTGGAAGGACACCCGGCCCCTTGGGCGGAGGCGCAAGCCGAAGACCAAGAGGCGTTGTGCAGCAAACCGCCGCCAGAAAATCGGGCCGCGCCTGACTGGGCTGGCGCGGCAACGCGCCTGCCCGCGGCAGGCAGGCGCGGCCCGATTTGTCGCGGGACAAATCGGGCGGGACGGGGGTGGGCACCGCAAGGAGAACCCTTGACTCTTTCGTGACATTTTATAAACTAAAGATAATAATTTCAATGATTGTCAGGAAGAGTTTAACTATGGTCATTACAGTCAAAACCAACAGAGATGAAAAAACTCCTTTGGGAACCTGCGGGGTAATTATGCCGATATCTACTAACGATGAGTGCGATGCGCAACATTGGAGTAATGTCAAGGAAATCATCTTTTCTGTAATTGTGGATGCTGAAATGATTCCGACCATGGTTAGCGATTCGCTTGAAACTGGAGTCATACAAAAAAGTATTGTGCAAAACATCTACACGAATGAAATTGTGATTTGCGACGTCAGTTGTAAGAATCCAAATGTTATGCTGGAATTAGGTATGCGTCTTGCCTTCGATAAACCGGTCATTATTGTGAAAGATGATAAAACAAATTACTCCTTCGACTCATCGCCAATTTTCCATTTAAATTATCCCAGAGATCTTCGATACAACCTAATAAATGATTTTCGTGAGAACTTATTGTTGAAGATAGCAGAGACAAAGTCTGGTAAAAATGAAAACTCATTCCTCAAGAGCTTTGGCGCTTTTAAGGTTGCGGAAATTAGCAGTGAATCCGCTCCGATTTCTGATATCATTCTGGATGAAATTAGAGGATTAAAATCTGCGCTGGATTCAGTAGCGCGAAATAGGCCGCTAGGAAGAACTGACGTTGCTCGTGCGCCTACACAACGTTTTAGGCTCTTTAATCAACCAAAGGACGAGAAGTTCACAATTTGTGCCCATTGCTCTGCAGAAAATATCGAAAACTTCCTACAAAAAATAGAAAAATCTATGAGAACAATATCAGTCGATCGTCAAAAAAGAGGGCCAGAACATGAGCATATAATAATACGATTTGAAGAACCTGACCAGGATATCATTATGGCGAAGCTTGATGACATGGGAATCTTACAAACTAACTCCACCCTCACCCATCCATCTTCAACGCCGAAATAAACGCCTCCTGCGGGATTTCCACTTTCCCGAATTGCCGCATCCGCTTTTTACCCTCTTTCTGCTTCTCCAGCAGCTTTTTCTTGCGCGTCGCGTCGCCGCCATAGCACTTGGCGGTCACGTCTTTGCGCATCGCCGACAGGGTTTCGCGCGCGATCACGCGCCCGCCGATGGCCGCTTGGATCGGGATTTTGAACATATGGCGGGGGATCAGCTCTTTGAGCTTCTCCACCATAGCGCGTCCTCGCATCTCGGCGCGGTCGCGGTGCACCATCATCGACAGCGCGTCGACCGGTTCGTCGTTCACCAAGATCGACATCTTGACCAGAAAATCCTCGCGGTATTCTGACAGCACATAATCAAAGCTGGCATAGCCCTGCGAGACAGATTTCAAGCGGTCGTAAAAATCAAACACCACTTCGGCCAAGGGCAGGTCATAAACCACCATGGCGCGGGTGCCGGCATAGCTCATATCCATCTGAATCCCGCGCCGATCTTGGCACAGTTTCAAAATATCGCCCAGATATTCATCGGGCACCATGATCGTGGCCTTGATCCGCGGCTCTTCGATATGGTCGATAAAGGTTAAATCCGGCATATCGGCGGGGTTGTGCAAATCGCGCACCTCGCCGTCTTTCATATACAGATGGAACACCACCGACGGGGCCGTGGTGATCAATTCCAGATTATACTCCCGCTCCAACCGGTCGCGGATCACTTCCAGATGCAGCAGGCCCAAGAACCCGCAGCGAAAGCCAAAGCCAAGGGCTGCGGATGTTTCCATCTCGGTTGAAAACGACGCATCGTTCAGCGACAGTTTTTCAATCGCATCGCGCAGGTCTTCAAATTGCGCGGCATCCACGGGGAACAGGCCGCAGAACACCACGGGTTGGGCAGGCTTAAAACCGGGCAGCGGTTCGGCACAGCCCTTGCGTTCATGGGTGACGGTATCGCCCACCCGCGTGTCGCGCACTTGTTTGATTTGGGCGGTAAAAATCCCGATCTCGCCCGGCCCCAATTCGGGAATATCCACCATATGCGGCTTTAACACCGCCAGCTTTTCAATGGCGTAGACCGCATTGGTCTGCATCATCCGAATGCGGTCGCCCTTTTTGACCACACCGTCCATCACCCGCAGCATCACCACCACGCCCAGATAGGGGTCGTACCAGCTATCGACCAGCATCGCCTTTAACGGCGCATCGCGGTCGCCCTTGGGCGGCGGCAGGCGGGTGACAATGGCTTCCAGCACATCGGGAATCCCCAAGCCCGACTTGGCCGAAATCAGCACCGCATCCGACGCATCCAGCCCGATCACATCTTCGATCTGCTGGCGAATCCGTTCCGGTTCTGCGGCGGGCAGGTCGATTTTGTTCAGCACCGGCACAATTTCGTGCCCCGCATCCAGTGCTTGATACACATTGGCCAGCGTCTGCGCCTCCACCCCTTGCGAGGCGTCAACGACCAGCAAAGACCCTTCCACAGCCCGCATCGACCGGCTGACTTCATAGCCAAAGTCCACATGTCCGGGGGTGTCGATCAGGTTCAAGACGTAAGTCTTGCCATCTTTGGCCTTGTAATCAATGCGCACGGTGTTGGCCTTGATCGTTATGCCGCGCTCGCGCTCGATATCCATCGAGTCCAAAAGCTGCGCCTTCATGTCGCGGTCAGCGACCGTGCCGGTTGATTGAATCAACCGGTCGGCGAGGGTGGATTTGCCGTGGTCAATATGCGCCACGATCGAGAAGTTGCGGATCAGGTCAAGCTGGGTCATGCGCTCGCGTATAGCCGTTTGCGGGTAGGGGGGGAAGGGGGGGAAACGCGTAGGGGGAAGGGGGGAAACAAGGTCATCTGGCGTCACAGTTGAACCCTTCGCAGGTTGGCCCGCTGCGCGCCATTCCGCGCAAACATCTGTCACATAAGAAGTTTATCTGTCGATTCGTCAGATTTGCGGCAACAACGCCGCGGGGGGCAAAAGCCCCTGTCGTGAGGCAGCAAATGAAAACAGTTCTTAAGGCCGCATTGGCCGTCATCGCCCTTGTCGGCACGGCCAGCTTGGCCCATGCCGGCCCGATCGAAGGCGCTTGCCTGAAATCTGCGCGCAATGCCGCCAATCGGTCTTTGTGTTCGTGCATCCAGCAAGTGGCCGATATCACCTTGCAAAACACCGACCAAAATCTGGTCGCGTCGTTTTTCAAAGATCCCAATAAGGCCGAAAAAGTGCGCATGTCGCAAAGCAAGCGCGATGATGCCTTTTGGGATCGCTACACGACTTTTGGGCAACAAGCGGCACTGTCCTGCGCGGGGTAACGCGACGCTTATCGAAAGGCTGGCCCGTGCGACCAGAGCGTCAGTGACCACCGCGTGCCTTGGGTGACGGGGGTAACGCGGTGCAGCGCAAAGCTGGGAAACAAGATCGCAGTTCCCCGTTCACGCGGGGCTTGGCGGATGGTGCTATCGGGCCAGACTTCCAGCGTGCCGTTCTCGTAATCTTCTGGTGCGGATAATTGCACCACGATGGTCAGCTTGCGCTTGGCGGCCAAAGCGCCGGCACCGATGTCGGAATGCCAGTCAAAATGCCCCGCACGCTCGGCCCCGTAGCGCGCCACTTGCGCGCTTTCGGCGAATTCGCTCAGATCGAAGCCAAAAGCCTCGCGGTTGGCTTGGGCCACAAGGCGCATCATCCGGTCCATCACCCATGCGGCTTGCGGCAGATCATCCAGCCACGACAGATCAGCCCGCCTGATCTGGTGGGCCGTGGTCTGGCGCACCAAGCCTGCGTCTTTCATCGGGGCGGTTTGGCACAGGGCGATCAGGCTGTCGCAGTCTGCCACGCTTAAGGCTTGGGGGATCAGGTGCAAAGGGGTCATCTTACGCCTTGGTCAAACGACAAATTGGCAACGCCGCTGCCTTATGGCTTACGCTGGCCGCCCGTTCCAGCGCAAGCCTCTGTGGCCCAAAGGCTGCCTAATGGCCTGATTGCGCATCAAACGCTGTTGGCCCCATCCCGGGCGGAGTTTTGCGGGCGTTATCCACCGGCAAAGACAGCTGCACCTCACCCGCCTTTGCAAAGGTTAGAACCAGCGCGACCGTGTCGCCCGCCTTCAAGCTGCGCGTCAGCGACATCAGCATCACATGGTTGCCGCCGCTGGCCAAGACTCGCTCGCCATTGGCAGGCACGCCGAATCCATCGGGCACGCTGGCCATTTTCATCACACCGTCGCTGCCCGCGGAGGATGTCATCAGCATCACCATCCCCGCATCAGGGCTAAAGGCAGATAAAAGCGTATCCTCCACCGCCTCGTCATTGCCGATCCGAAAATACACTGCGCCCGAGGGGCCAATGACCCGCGCATAGGGGTCTATGATATGCACGCCGTCATGGGCCAAGGCAGGACAGGAAAGCAAGGCCGCACAGGCGGCAATTAGGGTGAGTTTCATGGAATCCTCGTCAGGGTAAAAGGGGGGGAATTTAGACGAGGGAAAAGGGCGGTGCGCGGGCCGTGGGTGCACGCCCCCGATCAAACACCGCTTGCGCGGTAAGGTCAGGCCGCAGGCGCTGCCCCTTGCTGACCGGGGCGGCCAGCCAAGGGCCCGCCGATGCCGGTTCAGTTGCGATGGCGCTGGCTGCGAGGCAATGGGTGCAATTATGGCGGTGCACAGCATGGCCTGCGCTGTCCAGCGTGATCTGCTGCGCCCCGTTGGCCCCGCAGACAACCTGATCATAGGCCCCCACCATTTGAAAGCGCGCCACCACCTCGGCTTGCGCGGCAAAGGCCAAAAGCAGCGACAGCACAAGGGACAGCATCACACGCATGTGCCCCCCTTACCGCAAAGGCACGACCACAACAAGAAAAACCCCGCTACCATCAGGCAGCGGGGCATTCTAAAGCACAGTCAAAGGATCAGGCCGCAGCCTGCGCCTTAACAACTTCTTTCTTGATCGCCAAAGCGTCCGACGACAGTTCGTCATCCTTGGCTTTCAGCAAGAAGGCATCCAAGCCGCCACGGTGATCGACCGAGCGCAGGGCGGCAGCGGAAATGCGCAACTGAAAGCTGCGGCCCAAGCTGTCCGACATCAGCGTGATCTCGTTCAGGTTCGGCAAGAAACGCCGACGGGTCTTGTTGTTGGCATGGCTGATCTTGTTGCCAGACATCGGGCCCTTGCCCGAAAGTTCGCAGACGCGCGACATCGTGGTATTCCTTCGTTCAAGACGGCAGGGCACAGCCAAGATAGCCAGCCCCAAATGCGATTTCTGGCGTGTAAGGACAATTCCTGCCCTCGTCAAGCGATTCACCTGCGATAAAACCACAGGCTTTGCGCAAGGGGCAAAGTTTTGGCGCGCAAGCCCCCCTTACCGCCCCAAACGCGCCAACAGGTCAGCCGCCGCCTGTTCGGGGGTTTGCGCGCCCAAGGCCACCTTTTCGCCCAAAAGCCGCATCAGGCCCAAGACAGGCTCACGCTCTAGTGCCGCCAAAAGCCCCTGCCGCACCTCTTGGGTGAACCAATGGCGCGCTTGTTCGGATCGGGTTGTGGCCCAATGCCCCTGCGCCCGCCGCCAAGCGGCCAGCGACTGGATCGCCGCCCAAGCCGCATCCAACCCGCGGTTTTCAAGGGCTGAAACGGTCAGCGCCGCTGGAAACCCCTCAGGGTCTTGCGGACGGTGCCGCAGCAGGCGCAGGGCACCGGCGTAATCGGCCAAGGTCCGGTTCGCCGTGGCCAAAAGCGCGCCGTCCGCCTTGTTGACCAGCAACAGATCGGCCATCTCCATGATGCCGCGCTTAACACCTTGCAACTCGTCCCCTCCGGCGGGGGCCAGCAGCAGCAGGAAAATATCGCACAGTTGCGCCACCACCGTTTCCGATTGGCCCACCCCGACCGTTTCGATCAAGATCACATCGAACCCCGCCGCCTCGCACAGCGCCACCGCTTCGCGCGTGCGCCGCGCCACGCCGCCCAGTTCGGTGCGGTTCGGGCTGGGGCGGATGAACGCCAGAGGGTCGCGCGACAGCCGCTCCATCCGGGTCTTGTCGCCCAAGATCGACCCGCCCGTGCGCGCCGACGACGGGTCCACCGCCAAAACCGCCACCCGCAGACCCCGCGCTGTCAGCATCAAGCCAAAGGTTTCGATAAACGACGACTTGCCCACCCCCGGCGTGCCCGACAGACCTAGCCGCAAGGCTTGGCGGTCCACCCCAAGGGCGGCAATCAAGGCCAAAGCTTGCACGCGGTGATCGGCGCGCCCGCTTTCCACCAGCGTGATCGCCCGCGCCAAAGCCCGCCGATCCCCCGCCCGCACCGCCTTTGCAAGGTCTTGCACGTCCATCAAGCTCTCCCTTTGCTGCAACTTGCCCGATGGTCCGAAAAGATGCCAGCCTCCGCTTTCCCTTTCATATGTGCCCAAATATCCCACGGGTGGTCCGGAGGGTGTGAAACCCTCCGGGATGCAGCAAGGCACCGCAGGGGGGGTTGAGTGCCCGCCCGCCCCCCGCGATAAGGGCACATGACCCAAAGCCCCGCCCCCCTGCCGATTGACGATGTCCTGCCCCAAATCCGCGCAGCGGTGGCAGCGCGCGGCATGGTCGTGCTGCAAGCCCCCCCGGGGGCAGGCAAAACCACCCGCGTGCCGCTTGATCTTTTGGCCAGCGGCCTGATCCAAGGCCGCATCCTCATGCTCGAACCCCGCCGCCTTGCCGCGCGTGCTGCGGCCGAGCGTATGGCCCAAACCTTGGGCGAGGCGATAGGCGCCACCGTCGGCTACCGCATCAAAGGAGAGGCCAAGGTCAGCCGCGCGACCCGCATAGAGGTCGTGACCGAAGGCATCCTGACCCGCATGATCCAGTCCGACCCCGACCTGCCCGGCGTGGGGGCGGTGATCTTCGACGAATTTCACGAACGCAGCCTGCACGCCGATCTTGGCCTTGCGCTCACCTTGGAACTGCGCGGCGCGCTGCGCGACGATCTGGTCGTGATCGTCATGTCCGCCACGCTTGATGCCGAACCTGTCGCCCGCCTGATGGGGGATGCCCCCCTTGTCACCTCGCAAGGCCGCGCCTTTGGTGTCGAAACCCGCTGGCAAAGCCGCAGCGCCGACCCCGCCACGCGGTTTGAAACCCTCATGGCCGCGCAAATTCTTGATGCGCTCGCCGAGGTGCCCGACGGCGGCCTGTTGGCCTTTCTTCCCGGCGAAGGCGAAATCCGCAAGGTCGCAGCCCTTCTCGCAGGCCGCGTTTCGGGGTGCACCGTTTTGCCCCTGTTCGGGGCGATGGACTTTGCCGCCCAACGTGCCGCCCTTGGTCCTGTCGAGGGGCGGCGCGTGGTTCTGGCGACCTCCATCGCCGAAACCTCGCTGACCCTGCCCGATATCCGCATTGTTGTTGATGGCGGCAAAGCGCGGCGGGCGCGGTTTGATCCCGCCTCTGGCATGTCGCGCCTTGTGACCGAACGCGTCACCAAGGCGGAGGCCGAGCAGCGCCGTGGCCGCGCGGGCCGCGTGGCTGCGGGCATCTGCTACAGGCTGTGGACCAAGGGCGAAGAGGGGGCGCTGGCCGCCCATCCCCCCGCCGAGATCGAAGCCGGTGATCTTGCGGGCCTTGCCCTTGAACTCGCCCTGTGGGGCGGGGCCGATCTGCCCTTTCTCACCCCCCCGCCCGCAGCCCCCTTGGCCGAAGCGCGCGCTCTGTTGGCAGACTTGGGCGCACTGGAGCAAGGCCGCATCACGCCGCATGGCCGACGCTTGGCCGCCCTGCCGCTGCATCCCCGTCTGGCCCATATGCTGCTGGTCGCAGGCCCAAATTCCGCCCCCCTCGCCGCCCTTCTGGAAGAGCGTGATCCTTTGCGCGGGGCCCCCCCCGATCTGGCGCTGCGCCTCAAAGCCGTCACCGACCTGCGCGGTTACGAATCTGACCACCCTTGGCCCGCCAACCATCCCACCATCGAGCGTATCCGCACCGAAACCAAACGCCTGGCCCGCGCCCTGACGGACAATGTGGGGCAGGGCACCCCGCCCCCCCAAACCCTCAGCCTTGGCCAAATGGCCGCACTCGCCTATCCCGACCGCATCGGCCTGCGCCGCAAGGGCGATGCGCCGCGTTGGGTTCTGTCGGGCGGCAAAGGCGCTGTGATGGAACCGGGCACGCCCCTGTCCGGCGCGCGCCTGCTTGTCGCCACCGACCTTGACGGCGACCCGCGCGAGGCCAAGATCCGCCAAGCCGTCGCCTTGACCGAAGCCGACCTGCGCAGCCTTTACGCCGACCGCCTGCAGTGGCGCGAGGTCTGCGAATGGTCGCGCCGCGAGGGGCGTATTTTGGCGCGGCGGCAGCAAGCCTTGGGGGCCTTGGTGCTGGATGAACGCCCGTGGGACGCCCCGCCCGACACCGTCGCCCGCGCCGCCTTTGACGGCTTGCGCGCGCTTGGTTTGCCGTGGACCCCCGCTGCCCGCCGCCTGCGCGCCCGCATGGCGCTGGCCCGTGGCACAGGCTGGCCAGAGGTTACCGATGCCGCCCTTCTGGCCGATGGCGCTTGGGCCTTGCCCTTCCTGACCCGCATCAAGACCGAAGCTGACCTGAAATCGCTTGACCTGTCAGAACCGCTCAAATCCCTGCTGACGTGGGAGCAACTTGCCGATATGGACAGGCTCGCCCCCGCCGCCTTTGAAACCCCCTTGGGGCGCAAAGTGCCCATCGACTACGACGGCGACGCCCCCGCCATTGAGCTGCGCTTGCAAGAGATGTTCGGGGTGACAGTGCATCCCGTGGTCGGCCAAAACCGATTGCCCCTGCGGGTGACGCTGCTGTCACCGGGGCAAAAGCCGCTGCAAGTGACCATGGATATCCCGGGCTTCTGGCGCTCGTCTTACGCCGATGTGCGCAAAGACATGCGCGGCCAGTATCCCCGCCACCCTTGGCCCGAAGACCCGACCCAAGCCGAACCCACCTTACGCGCCAAACCGCGCGGTACTTAAAGCCTGCTCCTTTCAGACTTGCCCAAATATCCCGGGGGGCAGGCACCGCCTGCGGGGCAGCGCCCCAAAGCGGCGGTTCAGCCCGCGCAACGACCGCCTTTTGAGTGCGGCCTTGTGGCCAGATTGCCGGTTGTGTAACAGATTTGTGACACTTTCCCAAAGGCACCGCTGATGAGCTTGCCCATCCTTCTGGCTGTCCTTGGCGCGGCCCTTTTGCACGCCCTGTGGAACGCGCTGATCAAAACCGGCACCTCGCGCTTGGGGGCGACGGTCATCTTGTCCTTGGGCGAGGTGCCGATTGGTCTGGTCGTGGCCATGTTTTGCAAGGCCCCGACA
Source organism: Paracoccaceae bacterium (assembly GCA_947449875.1). Lineage (GTDB taxonomy): Bacteria > Pseudomonadota > Alphaproteobacteria > Rhodobacterales > Rhodobacteraceae > Stagnihabitans. Next base: position 9,525 of record CANFSY010000004.1, on the reverse strand, counting down.
TGGCAAGTGATGCCTTGGGTCATCGCCTCGGGCTGCACGCATTTCTTTTACAAGTTCTTTTTGACCTATGCCTATGCGCGCGGCGACCTAAGTCGGGTCTACCCATTGGCGCGCGGTGCTGCGCCCTTGATTGTGGGACTTGCCTCGACCGTATTTCTGGCCGAACCGCTCAGCTTGCACCAGTTTGCAGGGGTCATGGTGCTGGGCTTTGGCATCTTGATGATGGCTGGTGGGGTGATGTTTGGCGATGAAAACCGCAAGTTGATCCCTTTTGCCTTGGGCTCTGCGGTGGCGACAGCGCTTTACACTCTGATCGACGGGCACGGTGCGCGGGTGGCGGGCGATGCGGTGGGCTATGTCGCTTGGGTCTTTATCGCCGATGGCGGCATGTTTGCGGCAGGTATTCTGGCGTGGAAGGGCAGGGGCATTTTGCCGCCCTTTGGCAAGCCGTGGCGGGCGGGGTTAACTGCGGCGGCCGCGTCTTATGCGGCTTATGGCATTTCTGTCTGGGCTATGACCGTCGCTCCGATCGCGCTGGTGGCCGCTTTGCGCGAAACCTCGATTCTTTTTGCGGTGCTGATCGGCTGGGTCGTCTTTGGCGAAAGGATCAGCAAAGCCAAGGCCTTGGCGGCCACAATCATCATCGCGGGCGTTCTTTTGACGCGGGCCTAAGACAGGCTGTCGGCAGAACTTGCCGGAAAAATCTGCTGCGCCATGCCCGCAAAGGTCAGGTACAGCGAGGACAAAATCAGGCCCCAATGGGCGATAAGACCTTCGTTGAAATTCAACCACGCCGCATCCGCCGCACAGGCCAGCCAGACAATCGCCATGCCCAGATTCAACCGATGCCAGCGCGGCGTGCGCGTGGGGTGCACGAATTTAAGGTTCAAGAACATCGCCACCGTCAGCGCAATCACCGTGACCAGCACCACGATGTGCGGCGGGTCAATGGCGAACAAAACCAAGATCACCATGTTCCAGCAGGCTGGAAATCCGGCAAAACTTTTGTCTTTTGTCTTCATCCGCGTGTCGGAAAAATAGATCACCGATCCGTAAATGATCACCAAAATCGCGGCCAGCCCCGTCCATCCCGGCAGCATGCCCTTGGTGTACAAAGCATAAGCAGGAATAAAGACATAGGTCAGGTAATCGACGATCAGGTCCATCAAGACCCCGTCATAGAGCGGCCAGTTCGTCACCGTGTCATAGCGCCGCGCCAAGGGCCCGTCGATGCCGTCAACGATCAGCGCGACGACCAGCCATAAGAACATCATGCTCCACTTGCCCTCGACCGCGGCCAGCATGGCCAGCATCGACAGAACCGATCCTGTCGCGGTCAAAAGGTGAACCATCAGGGCTTTGATGCGTATATCCATAGGTGCTTGATGGCTGAAAAGGCGCGCGCTTGCAAGCGGGGGGCGGAATTTTGCGGCCCCCTTGGAACACGGCCCTGCCTTAGTCTTGCTTATGGGCCCGAGGATGGGACTGTTCATAAACCTCCATCAGGCGGGCGGCATCGACGGCGGTATAGGCTTGCGTTGTCGAGAGTGAGGCATGGCCGAGCAGCTCCTGAATGGCGCGCAGATCGCCGCCCGCGCCCAAAAGATGCGTCGCAAAAGAATGACGCAGCGCATGGGGCGTGGCCGTGGCAGGCAGGCCCAAGCGCAGGCGCGTTTGCTCCATCGCTTTGGCTATCAGGCGCGGGTTCAGCGCCCCGCCCCGTGCGCCGCGAAACAGCGGTGCGTCTTTTTCCACGCCGTAGGGACAAAGCCGCAGATACTCCGCCACCGCATCCCGCGCCACGGGCAGAACGGGCACCAGACGGTCCTTATCGCCCTTGCCGCGAATGCGCAGCACCTCGGGCAGGGGATGGGCCGCCCCTGTCAGGCCCAAAGCCTCCGAGATGCGCAACCCGCAGCCGTAGAGCAGCGTCACCACCGCCGTATCGCGCGCCCCGATCCAGTCTTGCGAGGCATAAGCGCCGATATCCGACAAAACCCCCTGCGCCCCTTCGATGGTCAAGGGCCGTGGCAGTTTGCGGCGAAACTTGGGGCCGCGGGCGGAAAGGGCGCTGGTGGCATCAAACCCGTTCTGCTGCGACAGCCAACCCAGAAAATTCTTCACCGCTGACAAAGACCGCGCCAAAGACCGCGCCGACAGCCCGCGTCCGCGCTCTGCCGCCATCCACGCGCGCAGGTCAGTGTGGGGCAGGGCGTCCAGCGCCCCCACCCCCTCGCCCGCGCCGTGGTGCTGTGACAGGAAGCCCAAGAACCCGCGCAGATCGCGGCCATAGGCTTCCACCGTTTGGTCCGAAGCCCCGTCCAGCGCGCGCAGGTGTTGCAACCAGCGCGCCAAAGCCTCGGCTTGGGCGGCGGAAAAGGCCGTCAGTTCAGCCATTTGCGCATCAGCCGTTCAAAGACACCGGCAAAGAACTGCAACAAATCGGTGCCATGGGCGGGTTTGAACTGGTTGGCATCGACAGCCCCCATCGCCAGCAAAGCGGGCAAGCGCCCGGGCCCCAGATCAAGACCGGCCAGCGCTTCTGACCCCATCGGGCCCTTGGCGCTGTCGTAGATCGTCGCCACCGCGTCTGACACCATCCGCAGCACGACGGGTTTGGTCGGCGTGCCGCGCCCGAGTGTCAGATATTCGGCCACAAATCCCGCCGGAACGATCTGGATCGCGCTGGACAGCTGGCCCAAGCCCGCCTCGCCCTCGGCGCGCGATTCCAGCACAAGGCGCAACTGGTCAATCCGCAGGGTCGTGGCAACAGGCCCGTTCAAGGCCGCCAGAAAGGCTGTAAAATCCACAGGTTCCAAAAGTTGCAAAATGGCGCGGTTGACCTGATTGCTGCCGGCCAAATTCTCGTAAGCGGCGGCAATCACGCTGCGGTGGGTTTCTTCGAGCCGGTCCAACCGCTGCTCTAGCCGCTCCATCGCAAGGCCGCGCAGGTCAACGATATTGCCGCCCAAGGTCCGCTCATGTGCGTCGATCAGGGCCTGCATGACCACGGGGTCATCCAACAAAGCCTCTGGCGCGGCCAATATCCGGTCGCGGGTGTCTGGATCCATCATCTTCTGCTCTCGCCATCAGGTTTTGGTTCTAATTACCTCTCATTGAAGCCCCTGTCGCCCCCGCAAATGCACACACCCCCGCCTTGGGCTTGCACGGCGCCAAGCGGGCAGATAGGCCATGGGGCAGCAGCGGGGGGCAATCGTGGCAGAGCGGGTCTATGCAGCGGGCGAGCGGATCGGGGTGTTGACCTGCGAACCCATTGGCCGCGTGCTGGATTATCTCGCCCCCGAAGGCGGCTGCGGCGACGGTGACTTTTTGCAAGTTCCCCTTGGCCCGCGCCGCGTCTTGGGCGTGGTTTGGGGCAAGGGCGAGGGCAGTTTTGACCTTGCCAAGCTGCGCCAAGCGGGCCCTTTGCTGCAAGCCGCCCCGATGCGGGCCGAGATGCGGGCTTTTCTGACAAAGGCCGCCGATTACACCCTGACCCCGCTTGCCGCCATGCTGCGTCTGGCCACCCGCGCCCCGGGCTTGGGCCTGCCCCCCGCCACACGCCGCATCTACCGCTTGGCCAGCACCGCTGTGCCCAACCGCCTGACCGACGCGCGCCATAAAGTGGTCGAGGCGCTGCGCCTGCAAGGCCAAGCCGACGTCACCCTGTCTGAACTGGCCGAATTGGCCGATGTCAGCCCTTCGGTCATCAAAGGCTTGGTCAAGGCGGGCGTCTTGCTGGAAGACGATGCCCCCAAAGACCTGCCCTATCCCCCGATGGACCCCAACCGCCCCGCCCGTCTGGCGGGCGACCAGATCACAGCGGGGGCGGCGTTGCAGGCGGCGGTGGGGCAGGGCGGCTACGGCACCACGCTGCTCAAAGGCGTGACAGGCTCGGGCAAGACCGAGGTCTATCTGGAAGCCGTCGCCGCCGCCCTGCGCCAAGGCCGCCAAGCCTTGGTGCTGTTGCCCGAAATCTCGCTGACAGGGGATTTTCTGGCACGGGTCGAATCGCGCTTTGGTGCAAAACCGGCCGAGTGGCATTCCGGCATCACCGCCACCGAACGCCGCCGATTGTGGCGCATGGCGGCTGAGGGCGGGGTGGGGCTGGTGGTGGGTGCCCGTTCAGCCCTGTTCTTGCCGTTCCGCGATCTGGGCCTGATCGTGGTCGATGAAGAGCATGACACGTCGTATAAGCAAGAAGAGGGCGTGCTGTATCATGCCCGCGACATGGCGGTGCTGCGGGCCTCGATCCTTGGGTGTCAGGTGGTTTTGTCCTCGGCCACGCCAAGTCTGGAAAGCTGGGCCAATGCCAAGGCGGGCAAATATGCGCGGCTGGATCTGGGGGCGCGGTTTGGCGCGGCGGAACTGCCCGCGATGCACACGATCGACATGCGCGACCAAAAGCTGCCCGCCGACCGCTGGATATCGGACCCCTTGGCCAAAGCGGTCGAAACCCGCATCGCCAAGGGCGAGCAAAGCCTGTTGTTCTTGAACCGGCGCGGGTTTGCCCCTGTCACGCTGTGTCGGGCCTGCGGGCATCAGGTCGGCTGTGACGATTGCGATGCGCGGATGGTGGAACATCGGTTCCTCAAACAGCTTGTCTGCCACCAATGCGGGGCGACCAAACCCATTCCCATTGCCTGCCCTGCCTGCGGTGTGACAGGCCGCATGGCCCCCGTGGGCCCCGGGGTCGAGCGTTTGGCCGAAGAGGTGGTGGCCCGCTTTCCCGAGGCGCGGCTTGCGGTGCTGTCGTCTGACCTGTTCACCTCGGCCCGTGCGCTGAAAGAGGAAATCCAGCGCATCGCCCAAGGGGCGGCAGATATCATCATCGGCACCCAGATCGTGGCCAAAGGCCATAACTTTCCGCTGCTCACCCTCGTGGGGGTGATTGACGCCGACCTTGGCCTGCAAGGATCAGACCTGCGCGCCGCCGAGCGCACCTTTCAACTGATCCGCCAAGTCGCAGGCCGCGCAGGCCGCGCCGATCTGCGCGGAACGGCCCTGCTGCAAACCTATCAGCCCGACCATCCGGTGATCGCAGCCATTCTGGGCGGCGACGAAGAGGCCTTTTGGGCCGCCGAAGCTGACGAGCGGCGGGCGGCAGGCGTGCCGCCTTATGGGCGCATGGCGGGGATCATCCTATCCTCACCCGATGTTGCCCAAGTTTTTGACTTTGGCGCAGAACTGGCGCGGCGCGATGGCCCCTTGCGCCGCATCGGGGCCACCGTCTACGGCCCCGCCCCCGCCCCTATCGCACGGGTGCGCGGGCGGCACCGTGTGCGCTTGCTGGTCAAGGCGGATAAATCCGCCCCCCTGCAAGGGGCTTTGGCCGAATGGGTGGCGCAGATCAAACAGCCCGCCAACCTGCGCCTTGCCATCGACATTGACCCGCAAAGCTTCTTTTGATCGCAGCACCTTACCCGTAAATCGACACCGGCGCGCCCGCCAAGGCCGAGACGTTCAACAACCCGCGCACGGTGATCGACGGGGTGACGATATGCGCGCGGTTGCCCATGCCCATCAAAATCGGCCCCACTTCCAGCCCGCCTGCCTTCATTTTCAACATGTTGCGCGCGGCGTTGGCGGCATCGGTATAGCCAAAGATCACGATATTGGCCGCCCCTTTCAAGCGCGAGTTCGGAAAGATCCTTTCGCGCAGCTCAGGGTCAAGGGCGGCGTCCAGGCTCATCTCGCCTTCATATTCAAAATCGCATTCGCGCGCGTCAAGGATCTCCATCGCCGCCCGCATCCGCCGACCTGAATCGCTGTCAAGGTTGCCAAAGTTGGAATGCGAACACAGCGCCATCTTCGGCTCTACCCCAAAGCGGCGGGCGTGGCGGGCAGCGCCCATGGCGGCGGCGGCGATCTGGTCGGGCGTGGGGATCGGGTTGACCTGCGTGTCAGCCACAAACAGCGGGCCGTCTTCCAAAATCATCAACGACAGCGCCCCCACAGGGTGCCGCCCGCCCCGTGCCAGCACTTGGCGCACATCGGTCAAATGGCCCAGATACTGGCCAAAGACGCCGCATATCAGACTGTCGGCATCGCCACGGTGCACTGCAATGGCGGCGATCGCGGTGGAGTTGGTGCGCAAGACGGCGCGGGCGGTGTCGGGGGTGACACCTTGGCGTTCCAAAAGCTGGTGGTAGCTGCTCCAGTAATCGCGGTAGCGGGCATCGCTTTCGGGGTTCACCACGGCAAAGTCGCGCTCGGGCCGGATGGTCAGGCCAAAGCGTTCGCAGCGCGCGGCCATCACCTCGGGGCGGCCGATCAGGATGGGCTTGACGGTCATCTCTTCCAGCATGGCACTTGCGGCGCGCAGCACGCGTTCGTCTTCGCCCTCGGCAAAGATGATGCGGCGGCTGGATTGGCGCGCCACCTCGAACACGGGGCGCATGATCAGCGCCGATTTGAACACCGACCCGTCCAGCGTGTGCCGATAAGCGGCCAGATCGGCAATGGGGCGGGTGGCAACGCCGCTGTCCATCGCGGCCTTGGCCACGGCACTTGCGACCACACCAATCAGGCGCGGGTCAAAGGGTTTGGGGATCAGATAGTCTGCACCAAACGACAGCTTTTCGTCGGAATAAGCGGCGGCGGCTTCGGCACTGGTCGTGGCGCGGGCAAGGGCTGCGATGCCTTCGATACAGGCCAGTTCCATCTGGTCGTTGATCGTGGTGGCCCCCACATCCAACGCACCGCGAAAGATGAAGGGAAAACACAGCACATTGTTGACTTGGTTGGGAAAGTCGCTGCGCCCCGTGGCAATGATCGCATCGGGCACCGCGGCGCGCACCGCATCGGGCAGGATTTCGGGGCTGGGATTGGCCAAGGCAAAGACGATGGGCCGTGGGGCCATCTTGCGCACCATATCCGCGGTCAACACACCGGGGCCGGACAGGCCCAAAAACAGGTCGGCGTCTTTTATCACCTCATCCAGCGTGGCGGGCGTGGTGCCTTGGGCGTAATCGGCCTTCTGATCGGTCATCTGATCAACACGGCCCTTGTACACCAGCCCCGCCAGATCACACAGCCACACATTTTCGCGCCGCACGCCAAGTTTCAACAGCATGTTCAGACAGGCAATCCCCGCCGCCCCGCCGCCGGTCGAGACGATCTTGATATCCTCAAACCGTTTGCCCGCCACATGCAGCGCATTGGTCGCAGCCGCCCCCACCACAATCGCCGTGCCATGCTGATCGTCGTGAAAGACCGGAATCTTCATCCGCTCGCGGCACAGGCGTTCGACGATAAAGCAATCGGGGGCCTTGATATCTTCCAGATTGATCGCGCCAAAGGTGGGTTCCAGCGCGCAGACGATGGCGGCGAGCTTTTCGGGGTCAGGCTCGTTCAGTTCGATATCGAAACAATCAATATTGGCGAATTTCTTGAACAAAACCGCCTTGCCTTCCATCACCGGCTTAGACGCCAGCGCCCCGATGTTGCCAAGCCCCAGCACCGCCGTGCCATTGGTCACCACCCCCACAAGATTGGCACGAGAGGTGTAGCGGCTGGCTGTGGCCGGATCGGCCTTGATCTCTAAACACGCTTCGGCCACGCCGGGCGAATAGGCCCGCGCCAGATCGCGGCCATTGGCCAAGGGCTTGGTGGCGCGGATTTCCAGCTTACCGGGTTTGGGAAATTCGTGGTAATCTAGGGCGGCTTGGCGGGCGTTGTCTGGGCGTTGCTCGGTCACGATTGTCTCCTCAACCAACTTGTTCAGTTTTGCCCTTGGGGCGCGGGCTGAAAAGTCGGGTCTTTTGCACAACTCTTTCCCGCGCTTCTTGCAAATGGGCGGTGTCAGCGCCACCATGTCGCAAAGATAAGGGAATTGAAATGCCTCAAACCAAAGCCGAACTCGTCTTGCCCACCACCGACCTGCGCGCCGATCTGCCGTTCTTCACCAAAACGCTGGGGATGCGGCTGGATATGATTTACCCCGCCGACAATCCGGCCGTGGCGGTGATCTCCGGCCACGGCCTGCGCTTGCGGCTGGATGCGGGGGCCACGGGCGGGGCGGGGCATGTGCGCGTGCTGTCAGACGATTGGGCCAGCATCGCGCAAGGCCAGCGCGAAGTGACTTCGCCGGGCGGCACGCAGGTGAGTTTGGACGAGCTGAACCCCCCCCTTGTTCTGCCCAAAACCGAACACGCCTTTGTGGTGCGCAGGCTGGCCGATCAAGCGCCGTGGGTGATTGGCCGCGCGGGGATGATGTACCGCGATCTGGTGCCCAACCGTTTGGGCGGGGCGATGATTGCCAGCCACATCCGTGTGCCCGATGGCAAGGTGCCTGATCTGGTGCATTACCATAAGGTGGGGTTCCAGCTGATTTTCTGCATAAGGGGCTGGGTTGATGTGCTGTATGAAGACCAAGGCGGCATCCGCCGGCTGCACGCGGGCGATTGCTTCATCCAGCCCCCGACAATCCGCCACCGCGTGCTGGAATCCGGCGATGGGATCGAAGTGATCGAAATCGGCGTCCCCGCCGATCACATCACCGAGATTGACCACGACATGACCCTACCTAACGCCACAGTGAACCCCGAGCGGGAATGGCAGGGCCAGCGTTTTGTTCATAACGTCGGGGCCACGGGCACCTTTGCCCCCTTCCGCATTCCGGGGTTCGAGGCGCGCGACACCACGATCAGCGCCAATACCCAAAGTATAGCCTCTGTCATGGTCGCCCGCCCGACTGGCGTTGCCCCATGGACAAAGCACGACGGCGATATCCTTTTCACCTTCGTCATGGCCGGAGAGATGACTTTGGAAGGCGAGGGCAAAGATCCCTACCGTCTGTCCAGCGGCGATGCCTTTGTGATCCCCCCCGGCCTTGCCACGCGCTACGCTGACACAACCCCCGACCTGCAACTGGTCGAGGTTTCGCTTCCCGGGCGGTTTACCACCACTTTGCTGTAATTTCGGCACCATGCCCAAATGCGCCGTGTGGTGGGCTGGCCCCCGCATGGCGCAGCGCTTGCAAGACCCCCATATTCAGCCCAAAGTCGGGCGCATGATCCAAGAGGTTCCCATGCTGTTGCAACCCGCCACCGATGTGCGCCTGCGCGCCTATGCCCCCTATTCGCGCTTCAAGGTCGGGGCCGCGATCCGCGCCACGTCGGGCGCTGTCCATGTCGGGTGCAACGTTGAAAACGTGGCCTATCCCGAAGGCACTTGCGCCGAGGCGGGGGCGATTGCGGCGATGATTGCGGCGGGCGATACGGCCATTGCCGAAATCCTTGTCATCGCCGACAGCCCCGCCCCCGTGCCGCCCTGCGGCGGGTGCCGCCAGAAGATCGCCGAATTTGCCGCCCCCGATGTTAAGGTGACGCTGTGCACCACGGATGGTGCGCAAAAGGTGATGACTGTGGCCGACCTGCTGCCCGGTGTTTTCACCGCCGCCCACATGGCCAAAGCCTGATGGACGCCCGCGCCATCATCGCCCAAATCCGCGACGGGGTCCCCCCGCCTGCAGACCAGATCGCTTGGTTCGCGGCTGGCCTCGCGTCAGGCACGGTCAGCGAT
>CANFSY010000003.1 GCA_947449875.1 Paracoccaceae bacterium | reverse complement strand
GCCATTGGGGCCGATCAGGCGACCTATCACACCGTCTATCGCCACTTGATCGACGGCGCGCGTGACCCTGTGGTGCTGCACTGGCTGGGCGATATGTTTGACCCTGCTCTAGCGGGCTATTGGGGCAGCCGCGATGTGGCCACGGCATCTGATTTTGTGCTGGGCTTGATTGCCGAAAACCCCGCCAAAGTGGACGGGATCAAGATTTCCCTTCTGGATCAAGCGCATGAGGAAGACTTTCGCGCCCGCTTGCCCGCAGGCGTGCGGCTTTATACCGGCGATGATTTCAACTATGCCGATCTGATCGCAGGCGATGGCACCCACTATTCCCACGCCCTGCTCGGCATCTTCGCGGCCATCGCCCCTGCCGCCTCGCAAGCGCTTGAGGCTTTGGCCTTGGGCGATCTGCCCACCTATCACCGCCTTTTGGCCCCCACCGTGCCGCTCAGCCGCGAGATTTTCAAAGCCCCCACGCGGTTTTACAAAGCGGGCATCGCCTTTCTGTCGTGGCTGAACGGCACCCAGCGCCATTTCATCATGCCCGCCGGTCTACACTCTAGCCGCGAGATCACGCATTACGCGCAGGTCTTCCGGCTGGCTGATCAGGCGGGGCTTTTGACCGCGCCCGATCTGGCCGAGCAGCGCATGACAACGCTTTTGGCGCTGCACGGCATGGCATGAGCAGACGGCCCACCATCGTCGATGTGGCGCGCGCGGCGGGGGTGTCGAAATCCACCGTCAGTCTGGTCTTTCAGAAAAGTCCGGCGGTCAAGGCCGAAACCCGTCAGGCGGTGCAGCGGGTGATGGCCGATCTGGGCTATGTCTACAACCGCAACGCGGCCAATTTGCGGTCAAACCGCGTGGGGCTGATTGGGGTGGTGATCAACGATCTGCGCAACCCGTTCTTTGCCGAATTCGCCACCTCGCTGCAAATGGCGCTGTCGCAGCGCGGCTATGCCACCGTGATCGCCAACACCGACGAAGACCCGATGCTGCAAGCGCAAGTGGTGGGGTCGATGATCGAACACGGCGTCAGCGCCGTGGTCATCTCGCCCACCTATGGGGCCGAAGAGACCACCTTTGACCCCCTGCACCGCGCGCGATTGCCCGTGATGCAGGTGCTGCGCAAGGTTGATCCGCGCGTGGGGCTTTTCCCTTTTACCGCGCCCGATTACCGGCGGGGCGGCGAAATTGCTGCGCAGCATTTGGTGGCCAGCGGGGCGCAGAACATCGCCTTTGTCGGCGGCCAAGAGGGCCGCGCCGTGACGCAAGAGCGTATGTCAGGCTATCTGGCCACCTTGCAAGTGTGCGGTCTGCCCCCTCTTGCCCTCCACGGCCGCCCGACCCGCGCCTTTGGTCGCGCCACAGCGCTTGATCTGGCCCGCAGCCATCCCCACGTTGACGCCGCCATCTGCTTTAACGACCTTGTGGCGCTGGGCATGTTGGCAGGCTTTGCCGAACAGGGCCGCCCCGTCGGGCGCGATTTTCGCCTGATCGGCTTTGACGATATCGAAGACTGCGCGCAGGTTTATCCGGCGCTTACTTCCGTGCATTGCGACATTGCAGGCTTTGGGGCAGGCGTGGCGCAGACCATTCTGGCGTGGTTGGAAGACGGCATCCTGCCCCCGCCCGAAGTTCACACCCCCGTGCGCCTGATGCTGCGCGGCTCTAGCTTAGGTGCCTCATGACCCCAGACTTGTTGACCCCAGACCAGTTGCTTCGCGCGCTGTTTGACAAAGCGGTCGAGGTCGCCGACCCGATGCGATCGCTTGCCGCCCATTTGCCGCCCAAGCCTGCGGGGCGGGTGGTGGTCGTGGGGGCGGGCAAAGCCTCGGCCCGCATGGCCGAAGCGGTGGAGGCGGTCTGGGGCCCCTGCGAAGGGCTGGTCATCACCCGCTACGGCCATGGCCGCCCCTGCCAAGGCATCAAGATTGTACAAGCCGCCCATCCCGTGCCCGATGCTGCAGGGGCTGCGGCGACCGCAGAGATGCTGGCGCTTTTGGGCGGCTTGGGCGAAGGGGATTTTGTTTTGGCATTGATCTCGGGCGGGGCATCGGCCCTGCTGGTGGCACCTGTCGCGGGGGTCAGTCTGGCCGAAAAACAGGCGGTAAATGCGGCGCTGCTGGCTTGCGGTGCGCCGATTGCGCAGATGAACACGGTGCGCAAGCATCTCAGCCGTGTCAAAGGCGGCCAGTTGGCGGCGGCGGCTTATCCGGCGCAGGTGCTGGCGCTGATGATCTCGGATGTGCCGGGGGATGATATGGCCTTTATCGGATCAGGCCCCACGGTGGGCGATGCGTCAACGCCGGATCAGGCTTTGGCGATCTTGGCGCAGTGGGGGGCCAAAGTGCCTGCTGCGGCGTTGGATGCGCTCAGCCGGCCCACAGGCGTGATCCCCCCCGCTGATCCGCGCCTGTCGCGCACCACCAACCGCATTTATGCAGCCCCTGCGCAATCCTTGGCCGCTGCGCAAGCGATGGCCAAGGCCGAGGGCCTTCGTGTGATCATGTTAGGCGACGCGCTTGAAGGCGAAGCCCGCGATGTGGCCGCGACACTGGCCCAAACCGCGCTGCAAGCCCGCAGCGATGCCCCCGTTTTGCTGCTGTCGGGCGGAGAGTTGACTGTCACACGGCGCGGCGACGGTATTGGCGGGCCGAATGCCGAGTTTTGCTTGGCCTTGGCGCTGGCGCTGCAAGGCGCCCAAGGCATTCACGCCATCGCCTGCGACACCGACGGCGTGGATGGCGCGGCCGAGGTGGCCGGTGCCCTGATTGGCCCCGATACCTTGGCCAAGGCGCAGGCTGTGGGGGTTGATCCTGCGCTGGCTTTGGCCCGCAACGACGCGCATAGCTTCTTTGCGGCGATCGGCGATCAGGTGGTGACAGGCCCCACCCTGACCAACGTCAACGACTTTCGCGCCATTCTGGTTTTACCCCAAGGCTAGGCCCCCCGCATCCCCCCTATCCGGCAGGCGAAAATCCGGTGAGCGTTTCGCGGATTTCGCCGCCCACCTCGGCCAAGAAAATCGCCTGCAACCCTTGCGCCTTGGCAAACTCTGGTCCGGCCTGATCGCCCAGCACCATCAGCACGGTCGCCCAAGCATCCGCCTGCATACAGCTGTCATGCAGCACGCTGACCGACACCAGCTTTCCCACCGCAGGCCCGCCGGTGCGCGGGTTCATCGTATGCGACACCCGCAGATCACCCAGCGTTACAAAGTGCCGATAGCTGCCCGAGGTGGCAATGGCGCGGTCGCTGAGGTCGATCATGCTGCGCCCTGCGCGGCGGGTGGGGTCGGGCTGTTCAAGGGCTATGGCCCAAGGCTGGCCATCGGGGCGCTTGCCCCGCGCGACCAACTCGCCGTCTAGCCCGCATAAGAACCGGCTCACCCCCGCCTTGCCCACCACGTCTGCCAGCACATCGACGCCGTAGCCCTTGGCAATGCCCGACAGGTCCAGCGTCATCGCAGCACTTTTTCGCGCACGGTTTGCGGCCATATCCAAGTCCAGCGCCTCAGAACTGCGAATGGCTTTGCCCATCATGGCCCCAATCGCCACAGGGTCCGCCACGCCCTGCGCAGGCCCAAAGCCCCAAGCCTGCACCAAAGCGCCCACGCCGATTTCAAACACCCCGTCCGAGGCGCGGGCAATCTTGGCCGACATCTCTAGCACGCACATCAGATGCGCAGGCAGGTCAACCCACGCGCCCAAGGGTGCCCCATTCAGGCGGTTCAGGTCGCTGTCGCCGCGCCAGTGGCTGGTTTGCTGTTCCACCGCTTCCACGGCTTGGGCGCACAGCGTCGTCAAGACAGCGGCCTGCGCGTCGTCACACGATAGCCGCACGGTCCAGCGGCTGCCCATCGCGGGGCCGGAGAGGGTGCGCAGAGTCAATAGACATCCTCAAGATAGCGCCCATCGGCGCGCAATTTTGCGACCGACAGGCCAAGCGGGGCAAGGGCTGCGTCAAATTCAACCGCCACCGCGCGGGCCATGGCGATTGATCCGCAGACCAGCACCTGCCCGCCGCGTGTGATCTGTTCGGCCAAATGGGCGGCATCTTGGCGCAAGCGGTCTTGCACATAGGCACGGTCTTGCACGCGGCTAAAGGCGGTGGTCAGGCGCGACAGGCGGCCTTGGGCCACCGCATCGGCCAAGACCTGTTCGTACAGGTAATCTGACGCCGGATCCCGCGCGCCGAAATACAGCTCTGCCCCGCGCCCTTGGTCCATGCTGCGCAGAAATCCTATCATCGGCCCAAGGCCCGTGCCTGCGGCAATCATGATGACAGGCCCCTGCGGTTGCGGGCGAAAGGCGGGGTTGGGGCGGATAAAGGCATCAATCTGCGCCCCGATGGCCAGATCGTGCAACCAGCCAGAGCAGACCCCCCCCGGCATCTTGCGCACGGCAATCTCGATAAACCCATCGCGGCGGGACGAGGCGAGCGAGTATAACCGCGGCACATCGCTGCCCGGCGGCATCATGCCCAACAGATCACCCGCCGCATAAGCCGGACCACGCGCGAACATCCCGCGCCACCCTGCCGCACGCTGCGCCTGAAAGCGCAGCACGGTGGTGGGGGCTTGAACCTGCGCCCCGTACGCGTGGCGGGCCACCAGTTCCAGTTTGGTCGTCTTGGGCCGCTGGATCTGCAAATCCGGCGTTAAGGTCAGGCCCAACAGCGTGCCCAGATCTTGCACCCAAGCGTTGAAATCAGCAGCAGACTGGCGGTCAACCCGTGCCATGGGCAAAAACCTCGGCCACCCCGCCGCATCCACCGCAGCGGATACCTGATCGCCGTAGCCGCAGAAATTGGCAAACATCCGGTCGCCAAAGGCCAAAATGGCCACGGGCAGGCTGTTTTGGCTTTTCGCCAGCTTGTCCAAGAACCGCGCCGCACTGGCAGGGGCCACGCCGTCGCCGTAGGTCGAGGTCATCAAGATCAACCCGCCCGCTTGCGGATAGTGGCCCAGATCGTTCATGGCGCCGACATGCACCTTCAGCCCCTGCTGGTGCAGCGCCTTGGACACGGCCGCCGCATAGCCCCACGTCGTGCCCCCTTCAGAGCCGACCAAGATCACCAGATCCGCCACCGCCGCCCGCGCCGTATGGCGCAGGCGCGGCTTGGAGAGCCTGCGTCCCCACCAGATCGCCGTGCCCGTCGCCGACAGCACAGGCACCGACAGCGCCGACAGGCCCAGCACCAGCCCGACCATCCACAGGCCTTGGCCGGTGTGCAGCTTGTAAATCATCTCCCAGATTTGCCGCGCGGTGCCGTAGTCGGTCCAGTTCAGCATCTGGCCGCTGACCTGATCAACATAACCTTCGCCAGCGGCGGTCTGGATCAGAAAAGCATCCGTCGGATCGCCCGCCGCAGGAAAGGTCAGATCGCGCAGATCGGCCAAGGGCACGGCTTGCAAGGCTTGCAATTGCCCCACCGCCAAGGCGCTGCCCGTCGCCACCGTATCGGGAAAAGCCGCCTCGACCTGCGTGCCGTCATTGATAAATCCAAATGTGGCCAGCGACATATACCCGCCCGTCAGGGCCGAGACCACCAGCCCCACCACAGCCACCCGCGCCACCTGCGCGTGCCAGCCCCGCGCACCGGGTGCGCGCACCCTTTGCCCCATCCGCCGCCATCCGCCCAAAGCGGCGGCAAGCAAAACCAAACCGCTCAAGGCCATCACCAGCATCACACCGGCACTGACACCCGCAATCGCGTGCCCCGCCTGATCCAGAAAGAACGACCGGTGCAGCTCTTTGATCCAGTCCAAAAAGCCCCCCGGTCCCGCAGGGCCAGTGGCTTTGCCCGTAACAGGGTCAATCGTGACCGTCTGAAAGAACAGCTTGGCCTTGATCGCGGCAGAGATCACGCCGTTCGGGCTGCGGTGCAGCCGTGTCAGGCCGAGATTTTCTGCCACAGCCAAGGCTGCCACATCTGCCACGCTTTGGGCACTGGCAGCGGGGGCCTGCACCCTGTCCAGCAGCGGGGCCAGCGACAGAATCGCGCCGGTCGTGGCCAGACCCAAAAGGATCAGGCCAAAGATCAAACCGGGCAGGGAATGCAGGTGCCGCACCATGAAAAGGTCCTGACTGTTCGTGTCTTAAAGGCCGTATTGAAACTTGGCGATAAAGCCGGTTCCTGTGATGGGCTGGCCTGCGCCTGCCGTGGTCAAGGGCACCTGAATCTCGTTGGGGCTTTCGCCGATGCCTTCGGCGGCGGCATCTATGTGCAGCACATAGCCCGCATCAATCATCGCGGCCGAGATGTCGGGCGTGATGGTCAGCGTGCGGCCGGCACCAACACTGGCCCCCGTGACGCCATCCGCCCCTTGGCCGCCCGTCGCATCAAACCATGTGCGCAGGTGCCGCCAATAGCGGGTGCGATCCCCCGCCACCCAGACGGTGCTTTGATAAACGCCGGATTTGTCGGTCAGATACATCGCCAGAAAGGCATTGGGGCCTTGGTACTGGGCAATGGTGACATCAATCGTCACAGGGTTGGCATCGGCGGCGATGGGGGCCAAAGCGGCCATCGACAGGGCAAGGGCGGTAGAGGTGCGGTACATGTAAGCTCCTATAGTCTAAGGGGGGGGCAGGGGTCAGTTCTGACCTTTTTCGTCGTCATCGCCCGTTTCGTGGTCAGCGTCAGAACTGGCCAGCAGTTGCAGCGTTTGCGGATCGAACACGGCTTCAACGGGCTTGCCGTCGTGATCCGTCGCCTTGACGTGATAGCAGCCGTCATCGGCGCGGATCTTGATCACCGTCAGCCCCAGCTTTGCAACCTCGGCCTTCAGGGCGGCCACGGGTTGCCAATTGTCCATCGGCGCGTGACATTCCACCTCGGCGAGGGCCAAGGTGGGGGCAAGGCAGGCTAGGGCTGCAAACAAAAGGGCAGGGCGCATGGCGAAATCCTTTCAAACGTGCCCCATGTGCACCTGCCAACCTGACGCCGACCTGAACGACGGGGTGCTTTGCCGTTCAGCTTCCTGTCAGCTAAACACGCTCAATGGCAGATCACGGAGGACCCATGCGTATTCTGCTGATCGAAGATGACCCAGGTTTGGGCGGCGCTGTGCGCGACCAGATCGCCGCCGAAGGGCATGTGCCCGATCTGGCCCCCACGCTGGCCTATGCCCGCGACCTGCTGGCCACGATGCCTTATGATCTGATCTTGCTTGACCTTGGCCTGCCCGATGGCCGCGGGATTGATTTTCTGCGCAGCCTTCGCGCCAAAGGATCGGTGACGCCCGTGATGATCCTGACCGCCCACGACCGCATCACCGAACGGATCGAAGGGTTGAACGCGGGGGCCGACGATTACATGGTCAAACCCTTTGACCTTGCCGAACTCTCCGCCCGCATCGCCGCTGTGGCGCGGCGTTATGCGGGCAACCCTAACCCGCTGATCACCTTGGGCAGGCTAGAGATTGACCTTGCCGCCCATGCCATCCACGGCCCCGAGGGCCAGATTGATCTGTCGCAACGCGAGTGGATCATTTTTGAGGCATTGTTGCAGCGACCGGGTCAGATCGTGTCGAAAAGCCAGATCGAGGATCAGATCTACGCCTTTGATTCCGAAGTCGAAAGCAACACGATAGAGGTTTATGTCAGCCGCTTGCGCAAGAAATTGGGGAAAGACGTGGTGCAAACACTTCGGGGCCTTGGTTATAGGTTGGGCACACCGTGAAGATCCTGCAATCTTTGCGCGGGCAGATCGCGGTCGGCGTGTCGGTCATGCTGGTTGTTTTGTGGGTGCTGGCCGTTTTGGGCAGCGCCTTTGTGGTCAAGGAAGAGATCGACGAAAGCTTTGACGCCGCCTTGCAGGAAACCGGCGAGCGGATTTTGCCCTTGGCGGTGGTGGAACTGATTGGGTCTGACGATGCCACGGGCGCGAAGCGGATTTTGCCCATCGCCCAGCATGACGAAAAGATCACCTATGTCATCCGCGATGGCCAAGGGCAGGTCTTGATGTATTCGCATGACGCCGATTTGCGGGTGTTTGACACGGTGAAGGGCCAAGGCTTTGTGACCACTGGCGACCACCGCGTTTTCAGCCGCTCGGCTGTGTCGGGGCAGTATACGATCCAAGTGGCCGAACCGCTGACCCACCGCCAGACGGCCCTGCGCGAAACGGTGCTGGCGATGCTGGTGCCCTTGGGCGTGCTGTTGCCGCTGACGCTGTTTGGTGTCGCCCTTTGGGTCAGCCGGGCGCTGCGGCCCTTGGCGCATTTGTCGGTGGCCTTGCGGGTGAAAGGGGCCGATGACCTGACGCCGTTGAAACTGCCCAACTTGCGCAGCGAATTGGTGCCCATCCAACACGCCGCCAACCGCCTGATGGCCCGCCTAAGCCGCACGCTGGAAGCCGAGCGCGCCTTTGCCGCCAACGCCGCCCACGAACTGCGCACGCCGATTGCCGCCACCTTGGCGCAAACGCAACGCTTGGTGGCCGAAAGCCCCGAAGGCCCCCTGCGCCACCGCGCCGTGACGGTCGAGGGAGAGTTAAAACGCCTCGCCCGTCTGGCCGAAAAGCTGATGCAACTGGCCCGCGCCGAAGGTGGAGCGATGCTGGGCCAAGGCCCTGCCGATCTGGTGCCCATCTTGCATATGGTGCTGGCCGATTTCGCCCGCAGTGCTGCGGGGCGGATTGTGGCAGACCTGCCCAAGGGTTCTGTCCCCTCTCGGCTTGACCCCGACGCTTTCGCGGTTCTGGCGCGCAATATGATCGAAAACGCGCTGGTGCATGGCACGGATATGCCCGTCAAAGTGACGCTGGATGCAGACGGCACCTTCGCTGTGACCAACGACTGCGACGCGATTCCGATCGAGGTTCTATCGACCTTGACGATGCGCTTTGAACGGGCGGGCGCTCAGGGCAGCGGATCAGGTCTGGGTCTGGCCATCGCGGCAGGCATTGCGCGGGGTTTGGGGAATGATTTGGTGCTGCGCTCTCCGGTTGCTGACGGGCGGGGGTTTGCGGTGGCTTTGAAGCTGACCTAAGCGAAGGTCAGCTTTTCAGGCGAAACCGCTGAATCTTGCCCGTCTGGGTTTTGGGCAGGGCCGTCACAAAGACCACGCGGCGGGGGTATTTGTAAGGGGCGATCACCGCTTTCACATGGTCTTGCAACTGTTTGACCATCGCCGCATCACCCTGATGCCCTGCGGTCAAGACCACATGCGCCGCAACAATATGGCCGCGCTCTTCATCCGCCGCCCCCACAACCGCACATTCCAATACGGCGGGGTGCGACAGCAGGGCCGCTTCCACCTCTGGCCCTGCGATGTTGTAACCGGACGAGACGATCATATCATCCGACCGCGCGGCAAAGTGAAAGCGCCCGTCGTCGTCCTGCCAAAAGCTATCGCCGGTCAGGTTCCAGCCGCCTTTGACATAGGTGCGTTGGCGGTCGTCGGCCATATAGCGGCAGCCGGTCGGGCCGCGCACGGCCAAGCGGCCCACGGTGCCGCGCGGCACCTCGGCCATGTCATCGCCCACGACTTTGGCCTGATAGCCCGCCACAGGCCGCCCCGTGCAACCGGGGCTGTGATCGTCAAAGCGGTTGGTGATGAAGATGTGCAGCATCTCGGTCGCCCCGATGCCGTCCAGCATCGGCTTGCCCGTCCGCGCGATCCATTCCTCATAAACCGGCGCGGGCAGGGTTTCCCCCGCACTTACCGCCGCGCGCAAGGATGACAAATCCGCCCCCTCTTCCATTGCCTTTAGCATGGCGCGGTAGGCGGTGGGGGCGGTGAAGCAGACCGTGGCGCGGTGGTCTTGGATCAACGAGATCAGGTTGGCCGGACTTGCCTGTTCCAGCAAAGCCGCCGCCGCCCCAAAGCGCAGCGGAAAGATCGCAAGGCCCCCAAGGCCGAAGGTGAACGCCAAGGGCGGCGAGCCGACAAATATATCGTCCGGCGTGACTTGCAGCACCTCTTTGGCATAGCCATCGGCGATGATCAGCAAATCGCGGTGAAAGTGCATCGTGGCCTTGGGCTCGCCCGTGGTGCCGCTGGTAAAGCCGAGCAGCGCCACATCGTCGCGCCCCGTTTTCACCGCGTCAAACCGCACGGGCTTTGACAAGGCGATGCGGTCAAGTTCGGCGTCATGGTTGGCCGTGCCATCAAACCCCACCACCGTGCGCAAGTGGGACGAGGCTTTGGCACAGCTGACCAGTTCCTCCATCAACCGCGTGTCGCACAGCGCGTGGCTGACCTGCGCCTTATCCACAATCGCCGCCAACTCACCCGCCCGCAGCATAGGCATGGTGTTGACCACCACCGCCCCCGCTTTGGTCGCGGCCAGCCAACAGGCCACCATGGCGGGATTGTTGGCCGAGCGGATCAGCACACGGTTGCCGGGTTTGACCCCGTACAGATCGACCAAAGCATGGGCGATGCGGTTTGACCAATCGGCCAGTTCCTTATAGGTGCGCTGTCGCCCGTTGCCGATCAGCGCCACGCGGTCGCCAAAGCCGCGTTCCACCATGCGGTCGCACAGTTCAACCCCCGCATTCAGCCAGTCTGGGTAGTGGAAAACCGGCGCAATCTCGGGCCAATCGGCCGCAGGGGGGAGCCTGTCGCGGGTGAAGGTGTCGTGATGCCCTGTCGGTCCTAACATCGTTCAGCCCCTTTACTCTGGCACCACGGCGGTTGCTTCGATTTCAACCTTGGCGCGGTCTTCGACAAGGGCCACGACCTGCACCAAGGCCATGGCCGGATAATGCCGCCCGATCACCTCGCGGTAGGCGCGGCCAAGCTCTTTCAGGCTGGAAAGATATTCGGCCTTGTCGGTGACATACCATGTCAGCCGCACCAAATGCTCGGGCCGTGCGCCGGCACAGGCCAGCACCTCGACGATGGACCGCAGAACTTGGGCGGCTTGCCCTGCGAAATCGTCGGTTTCAAACACCTGATCGGCGTTCCATCCGATGATCCCGCCGGTCACCACCAACCGCCCACGCGCCGCCATGCCGTTGGAATAGCCCAAGGCGGGTTTCCAATGCTTGGGTTGCAAAACCTCGTGTTCGGGTGTCATTTCGCCTCCTTCGGCAGGATCGACCGTGCGATGACCACACGCTGCACATCGCTTGCGCCTTCGTAAATCCGCAAAGCGCGGATGTCGCGGTAAAGCTGTTCCACCACCGACCCATGGCGCACCCCGTCGCCGCCATGCAGTTGCACGGCGGTGTCAATCACGCGCTGGGCGGCTTCGGTGGCGTAAAGCTTGGCCATCGCCGCTTCGCGGGTGATGCGGGCAGCGCCTTGGTCTTTGGTCCAAGCGGCGCGGTAGACAAGCAGGGCTGCGGCATCCACTTCCAGCGCCATGTCGGCAAGATGACCCTGCACCATCTGCAACTCGGCCAGGGCCGCGCCCTGAATGCGCCGTGAGGAGACACGGGTTAAGGATTCGTCCAAAGCACGCCGCGCAAAGCCAAGGGCCGCCGCCCCCACGGTGGATCGGAACACATCCAGCACCGCCATGGCCAGCTTGAACCCTTCACCCGCCCGCCCGATCAGGGCGCTGTCGGGCAGTTCCACCCCGTCCAACCGCAACCGTGCAAGGGGATGGGGGGCGATCACGTCCAGTCGCTCGACCACATGCAAACCCGCCACATCCGCCGGCATCAAAAACGCCGAAAGCCCCCGCGCCCCCGGCGCTTCGCCCGTGCGGGCAAAGATGACGTAGATATCCGCGATCCCACCATTGGAAATCCACGTCTTCTCGCCGCTCAGCCGCCACCCACCCTGCACCCGCTCGGCGGTGGTAGAGGTCGCGGCCACATCTGACCCTGACAAAGGCTCTGTCAGGGCAAAGGCCGCAATCGCGCTGCCCGCTCGCGTCTTATCCAGCCAAGCCCGCTGCTCGGGCGACCCGAACAGCGACACGGCCCCCATGCCCAGCCCCTGCATCGCAAAGGCAAAATCTGCCAAGCCGTCATGGCGCGCCAAAGTCTCGCGGATCAGGCACAGGCTGCGCACGTCCAAGACGCCGCCGGAATGTTGCAACCACCCGCCCGCGCCCAAGGCCGCCACCAAGCCGCGACAGGCGGCATCGATATCAGAGTGATCGACAGGCAGATGCGCGACACACCACGCCTCTAGCGCGGCAGCCAGATCGCGATGGCGGGGTTCAAAGAAGGGCCAGTCAAGGAACGTTTGATCAGGCATCCCTTTTCCTTTCATCACGGCGCAAATCCTTGGCAAGGGGCAAAACCCGCGCTGCGGGGCGGTGGGTCATGGGTCAGTTCCCCTTAAACTCAGGCCGATCTTTGGCGACAAAGGCGCGGTAGGCGCGTTCGAAGTCGGCGGTTTGCATGCAGATCGCCTGCGCCTGCGCCTCGGCCTCGATCGCTTGGTCTAGGGTCATGTTCCATTCGTGGTTGAGCTGGGTCTTGGTGATAGAATGCGCAAAGGTCGGCCCCTGTGCCAAGCGTTCGGCCAAGGCGCGGGCTTGGGGTTCCAGGTCGTCGGCATTGTGCAAGGCGTTCCAAAAGCCCCAGCGTTCGCCTTCGTCGGCACTCATCGTGCGGCCTGTGTAGAGCAGCTCTGCGGCACGGCCCTGACCAATCAGGCGCGGCAGAATGGCGCAAGCGCCCATGTCGCAGCCAGCAAGGCCGACGCGGGTGAACAGAAAGGCGCATTTGGCCTGCGGCGTGGCAAGGCGCAGATCAGACGCCATGGCGATGATCGCCCCCGCCCCCACGGCCACCCCGTCCACCGCCGCGATGATGGGTTTGCCACAGCCGATCATCGCCTTGACCAGATCGCCCGTCATGCGGGTAAAGGCCAAAAGCTCTTTCATCGGCAGGCCGATCAAGGGGCCGATGATGTCATGCACATCGCCGCCCGAGCAGAAGTTGCCGCCATTGGGCGCAAAGATCACCACGTCAACATCGTCGGCATAGACCAGATCGCGAAACAGGTCGCGTAGTTCGCGGTAGCTGTCGAAGGTCAGGGGGTTCTTACGCTCTGGCCGGTTCAGGCGCAGCGTGGCGATGCGGTTGGAAACCTGCCACAGAAAATGCTGCGGCTTGCGGTCGGCGAGGTTCATTTTGGTCCCATCCTTTTAAGTATATCGGTCAACGAATCCAGATCGGCTTCGGACAGGTTGGCAAAAAGTCGGCCCACCTCGGCCTCGTGCTGGGTGGCCAGCCCCTCGAACTGGCGCAATCCTTCGGGGGTCAGCGCCACAAACACCGTGCGGCGATCGGTTTCCGACGGGGTGCGCCGCACCAGACCGTCGTTTTCCAAACGGTCCACCACGGTCGTCGCATTGCCGTTTGACACCAGCAACAGGCGCGACAGCTCTGACATGGTCACCCCTTCGCGCCGCCGATAAAGCGCTGCCATCACATCAAACCGCGGCAGGGTCGTGTCGTGCTGCACCCGCAAAAACTCACGCAGGTGCGATTCAGCGGTGCGAGTCACGCCCAAAAGGCGTATCCACATCTTTAGACGGCGTTTGGACAAAGGGTCGCTCACACCTCGCCCCCTGCGATCACGAGGCTTTGGCCGTTCACGCCCTGCGAGCCCGGCCCGCACAGATACAGCGCCGCGGCCGTCACTTCCGAAGGCGAGAACAAGCGGCCCTGAGGGTTCAACCCCTCAAGCGCGGCCTTGGCCTGCGCGGGCGAGCGGCCGGTTTTTTCAGCGATGATGCGAATAGAGTGGTCGGTCATCTCGGTATCCAAAAAGCCCGGGCAAATCGCGTTGACCGTCACCGGACCTTTCGCCACTTCCAGCGCCAAAGACCGCACCAGCCCCATCACCCCGTGCTTGGCCGCCGCATAGGGGGCGACCTTGGCATAGCCTTTCACCCCTGCGGTGGAACAGACGGCCACCAACCGACCCCACCCCGTCATCTGCCGCAAGCCTTCGCGAAAGGTCAGGAAGACGCCGGTTAGGTTGACCGACAGCATCGCGTTCCACTGCCCAAGGCTGGTCTTGTGAAAGGGGGCCGAATCCGCTTGGCCTGCGTTGGCAATCACAATGTCCAAAGGCCCCGCACTGGCAAACAAACGTTCCACAGAGCCTTCGTCTGTCACATCGCAGCCCATAGCGGTGATCGCAGAATGCTGCGCAGCAATTTTGGCCAAAGCGTCGGGGCGGCGGCCACAAATTACCACCTTTGCCCCTGCTTGGGCAAAGCCCAGCGCAAGGTCTGCCCCCGCGCCCGACCCGCCGCCTGTGACAAGAACCCGCTTGCCGTTCATACCCGCGCCACCTCGACCGATTTGGACAACAGGCGCATAGCTTGATCGCGGCCCGCAAGGTATGGCAAGGGCCAAGGCGTGGGATCGCCCGCTTTGATCGCCTGATGCAGGGTCCAATAGGGGTCGGCCAGATGCGGACGGGCAAGGCAGACAAGGTCGGCCCGCCCGGCCAGCAAGATCTGGTTGACCTGCTCGGCTTCGGTGATGTTGCCCACGGCCATTGTGGCCAAGCCCGCCTCGTTGCGGATGCGGTCGCTGAAGGGGGTTTGGAACATGCGGCCATAGATGGGCTTGGCGTCAGGGCTGGTTTGGCCCGCCGACACGTCAATAATATCGGCCCCCGCCGCTGCAAACATCGCGGCAATCTCGACCGCTTCGGCCCCGGTCACACCCGCCTCACCCACCCAATCGCTGGCCGAGATTCGCACCGCCATCGGCTTTTGCCCCGGCCATTCAGCGCGCATGGCGGCGAAAACTTCCAGCGGATAGCGCATGCGGTTTTCCAGCGAGCCGCCGTATTCGTCGGTGCGCTGGTTCGACGTGGGGCTGATAAAGGACGAGATCAGATAGCCATGCGCGGCATGCAGTTCGATCATGTCAAAGCCGCAAATTTTGGCCATTTCGGTGGCTTTGACGAATTGCAACAGCACCTTATCCATATCGGCGCGGTCCATTTCCTTCGGGGTCGCGTTTTGCGGTGTCCATGGAATGGCCGAAGCACTCATCACCGGCCAGTTGCCATGCGGCAGGGGCGCGTCGCCGTCCAGCCAGCCCACCTGTGTTGATCCTTTGCGCCCTGAATGGCCGATCTGGCAGCAGATTTTGGCCTGCGTTTCGGTGTGGATGAAATCGACAATCCGCTTCCACCCCGCCTCGTGCTTGGGGGTGTACAGGCCGGGGCAGCCGGGGGTGATGCGGCCATGGGCGGACACGCAGGTCATCTCGGTATAGACCAGCCCCGCGCCGCCCTTGGCGCGTTCGGCGTAGTGGATGAAATGCCAATCACCCGGAACCCCGTCAACCGCCTTATACTGCGCCATGGGGGACACCACGATGCGGTTGGCCAGCGCCATGTCGCGCAGGCGGAAGGGGGCGAACATCGGCAGGCGTCCGGCCTCTCCACCGGCCTGCTCTTGAAACCAATCCTCGGCCTGACGCAGCCATTTGGGGTCACGCGCGCGCAAGTTTTCATGGCTGATCCGCTGGCTGCGCGTCAGCAGCGAATAGGCGAATTGCAGGGGGGGAAGGTCAAGATAGCGCTCCACCTCTTCGAACCATTCTAACGAGTTGCGGGCGGCCGATTGCAGGCGCAACACCTCGACCCGGCGCTCGTCTTGGTAGCGTTCAAAGGCACCCTGCAACGTGGGTTCGGAATGCAGATATTCCGCCAAGGCAATCGCACTGTCAAAAGCCAGCCGCGACCCCGACCCGATCGAGAAATGCCCCGTCGCCGCCGCATCGCCCATCAGCACGATGTTTTCATGATACCACCGCGCGCAGATCACACGGGGAAACTGCATCCACACCGCTGACCCGCGCAGATGGGCGGCGTTCGACATCAGCGCATGGCCGCCCAAATGCTTGGCAAAGATCCGCTCGCAGGTGGCAATCGTTTCCTCTTTCGACATGGTGGCAAAGCCCAGCCTGTCCCATGTGTCAGGCAGGCATTCGACGATGAAGGTCGCGGTGTCTTTGTCGAACTGGTAGACATGGGCCCAGACCCAGCCGTGTGCGGTTTTCTCGAAGATAAAGGTAAAGGCATCGTCGAACTTGGCATGGGTGCCCAGCCAGACGAACTTGCATTTGCGCGTGTCGATATCGGGCTGAAACACCTGCGCATAATCGCGCCGCACGACAGAATTGATCCCGTCGGTCGCCACGACCAGATCATAGTCGCGCCGATACTCTTCGGCGGATTTGAACTCTGTCTCGAACTGCAAATCTACGCCCAATTCCCGCGCGCGCGCTTGCAGCAAGATCAGCATTGCCTTGCGCCCGATGCCCGCAAAGCCGTGCCCGCCCGACACCGTGCGCGTGCCGTTGTGCACCACGGCGATATCGTCCCAATAGGCAAAGTTGGCGCGGATCGCAGCGGTCGAGACGGGGTCGTTCTTCTCCATCCGGCCCAGCGCATCATCCGACAGCACCACGCCCCAGCCAAAGGTGTCATTGGCGCGGTTGCGTTCCAGCACCGTGATCTGGTGGGCCGGATCGCGCAGCTTCATCGAGATGGCAAAATACAGACCCGCAGGGCCACCGCCCAAGCATAGAACTTTCATGGCCATTCCCCTTTTGTCGTGTTGGCGTAAAGATGCACCTGCGCCAAACAATTTCAAGTTTAAAATTTTCCGGCTTGAAGTTTTCCGCCGACCGGCGAAGATGGCGATATGGAGCTGATCGTTGACACCTTTGCAGGCTACACCCGCTTGACCCTGAACAGGCAAGCGGTGCGCAATGCGCTGAACACCGCGCTTCTGGCGCAGATCGTTGATGTTTTGGCGCAGCTTGCCGCCGACCCCGCCTGCCGTGCCGTGGTGATAACCGGGGCCAACGGCAATTTCGCCGCCGGTGCCGACATTGCCGAGATTGAAACCAAAACCGCAGCCCAAGCCGCCCGTGATCCGCGCAAGGCCCATTGGGCCGCCATCCGCGCCTTTCCCAAACCCTTGATCGCCGCCGTCGAAGGCTTTGCTTTGGGCGGCGGGTTTGAACTGGCCCTGATGGCGGACATGATGGTTCTGGGCCCCACCGCCAAACTGGGCCTGCCCGAAACCAACCTTGGCCTGATCCCCGGCGCAGGCGGCGGGCAGCGGTTGCTGGCACTGGCAGGCCGCGCCCGCGCCAGCCGCATGATCCTGACGGGCGAGGTGATTGACGCCGAAACCGCCCTGTCTTGGGGCATCGCCGCCTATACCTCTGCCACCCCCTTGGCCGAGGGCGAGGCGATCGCCGCCCGCCTCGCCAAGCGCGCCCCCCTCGCGCTGATGGCCGCCAAACGCGCGCTGATCGCAAGCGAAGCGTCTTTGGCGTTTGAGGCCGAACGCGCAGGGTTCGAAGCCTTGCTTGACAGCCAAGATAAAACCGAAGGCATCCGCGCCTTTCAGGACAAACGCAAACCTGTGTTCAAGGGGGAATAATGATCATCGGGGTTGTCGGTTTGGGCACAATGGGCCTTGGCATCGCGCAGGTCTTCGCCGCCGCAGGCTATAGGGTTCTGGCCACCGATGCGTTTGAACCCGCCCGCGCCAGTGCCCCATCCCGCCTGCGCGCCAGTCTGGAACCGCGCGTGGCCAAGGGCGCGCTTGCCCAAGACGCGCTGGACGCGATGCTGTCCAACCTGCACATCGTCCCAACCCTGCAAGACCTGTCCCCCGCCGTCCTGATCATCGAAGCCATTGTGGAAACCCTGCCCGCCAAGCAAACGCTTTTTGCAGCGCTTGCCGCCTGCATTTCTTCCCAAACCCTCCTTGCCACCAACACCTCGTCCCTGTCGGTCGCGGCCATCGCCCAAGGCCTGCCGCACCCCGAACGGGTGCTGGGCCTGCACTTTTTCAACCCCGCGCCTGCGATGAAACTGGTGGAACTGGTCGCCCACGCAGGCACCGCCCCCGCAGCTTTAACGCTGGCGCGTCAGGTGACCGAAGCTGCCGGCAAAACCGTCATCACCTGCCCTGACAGCCCGGGCTTCATCGTCAACCGCTGCGCGCGCCCGTTTTACGGCGAAGCACTGGCGCTGTTGGAAGAGGGCCGCGCCGCCCGCGACATCGACGCCGCCATGCTGGCCGCAGGCTACAAAATCGGCCCCCTGTCGCTGATCGACCTGATCGGGGCCGATATCAACCTCGCCGCGACCCAAGGCTTGCAAACCGCCCTGAACCACCCGCGCTACCACGTCTTTGACACGCTCAAAGCCCAAGTCGCCGCAGGCCATCTGGGCCGCAAATCCGGCCAAGGCTTCCTGTTCCCCGCCCCCCCAGGCCCGCCGCCCCCCGATGCCGAAGCCATCGCCTTGCGCATCGAAGCCACCCTCGCCAACGAGGCCGCATGGCTTTTGGCCCAAGGCGGGGTGACAGCCGAAGCCATCGACCAAGCCCTCAAGCTCGGCCTGAATTTTCCCCGCGGCCCGTCAGAGATGACGGCCCGCCATTCCCCCGCCAAAATAGCCGCCACCCTGTCAGACCTACAGATTAAAGCCCCGCCGCATCTTAAAGCGCGCTACCAGCCCCCAACCTAAAGCCATTCCCCTTTCATACTTGCCCAAATATCCCGGGGCGCGGGGCTGCGCCCCGCTTTTTCAGGCAAAACTGCGGATCGTGGCCAATGCCCCGTCCAATGCCTTGCCCTCTTCATCTTTCAAAGCCGCTTCCCGCAAACGGCGCACCCAATCGGCAGCGTCGTCGCGGTTGGCAACCAAGGCAGCCCCAGCCAGAACGCGGTCAAACTTCGATAGACCCCGCGCATGGGTGTCAGAATAGCCCTTCACCAAGCGGCGGCATTTGACCACCTCGACCGCCAAGTCATAGCGCGGCAGATAGGCCAGCGCGGCGGCAAGCCAGCCCTCCAGATGCGCCACTTCTTGCGCATGGCGCAGGGTGCGCAGCCGCCAGAACTTCATGCCGCCCAACAGGTATAGCGTGACATAGGCCGCCAACCCATCGGTGCGCAGATGACGCCCTTTGGAAAACCACCGCTCCAACCGCGCCATCCAACGCGCACTCCCTAGCACCCGCTGACCCCAGCGCACCGGCAACATCCCCGCGATCTCTTCGGCGCGCGGGTGCATGAATTCGGTCAGGTGCAGCAGGTTGCCGTCTTTCACCCGCATCTCTTTGGCAATGCGCGCAAACCTTGGCCCGCGCGTTTTCAGATCGGCCACGCGGATCACATCGTCATAGCACATCGCATTGGCGATATACTTGGCCGCCGCCACAGACAGCGCAAACCTCTGCGCGGCCTCGTCGCGCACCAGAACCGCTTCCACCCGCGCCAGATAGGCGGCCCCATAGGACAGGTCCTGAAAATCCACCACCTTTTGCAACCCTGCCTGCGCCATCTCTGCCACAGGCTCGGGCATTGCTTGCACCCGCGCGGTCAGGCCCGCCCATTTTTCCATCAAGCGCGCAGGCCCTGTCACGCTGGGTGCAGCAGAGGATTTGGCAACCTTTGGCGCCGGGGCGACACTTTCCCCCCGCGCCGCCGCATAGGCCGCGCCAAAGGCCCGAAGCGAGCCTTCGATCCCCTTGCCACCCTTCGCAATCGCCGCCTCGAACCCCGCTTTGGGAAAGGGCAGCGCCCCAGACCCCGCCAAAGCCCCAAACAACGCGGCCGAAATCACCGACCCGTTCTGCACCGCCAGCGTTTCAAAATCCGCCGCGATGAACCGCTTGGCCATCAACCCCGCTGCGGCCATGACCTCATCGGAATTGGCAATCCCATTGCCCGGTTCCATCTTTTCCGACACCGCCAAAGCGCGGTGGGTCGAGGCGATCAGCGTCGTGCGCTCTGGTGTGACAAACCCGCGCATAATGGCGCGGCCCGCCTCCATCATCTCGGCGGCGATCATGATGTCGACATCGCCTGCCGCAGGCATCAGCGAAAAGATCGGCACCCCGCCCGAAGCGGGGGCCATTTCGACATAATAGACCGTCGCCCCCGTGCGCTGCGACACCC
The DNA here is from genome assembly GCA_947449875.1 of Paracoccaceae bacterium. GTDB lineage: Bacteria > Pseudomonadota > Alphaproteobacteria > Rhodobacterales > Rhodobacteraceae > Stagnihabitans. The sequence goes on along the minus strand of CANFSY010000003.1, from coordinate 42,874 downwards.
CCGCAACCGAGGTCGCCTGCGCCGCATAGCCATGCGCACGGGCGACATCCTCGATCCAGCCCGTCAGAACCCCGCCGCCCTGCCCCCCCACGGCCAGCACGGCCAGCTTGATGATCTGCGACAGGTTCGGGTCCATCGGCGCGGGATGCAAGGTCATGCGGCACCTGCAAAGACCAAACGCCGCGCGGCGCGGCGGGCTTGCAGCCAGCCGATCACACGGGCGCGAACCCCCGCCCAGCGCCGTTCAAAGGCTGACGGGTTGTGCACCACATCGGCACGGTAAAAGCTGGGGCACAGCACGGCGGCATCCGCCACCTCGCCACAATTGCCGCAGCCGACACAGCTTTGGTCGATCGACGCCACGGGGTCATCGCGCAGCGGATCGTCCAGCGTCTTTAACCCCAGCGAAGGGCACCCCGACAGCCGGATACAGGCGTGATCGCCGGTGCAAATGTCTTCATCCACGCCAAAGCGCGGCGCTTGCACCCGCCGCCCTTCCTTGATCGCCGCAGCCGCCAGCGGCTTTTCGCGGCGCTGCTTGTTCAGCATACATTCCGACGAGGCGATAATGACCTTTGGCCCCGCCTCTTTGGTCGTCAGCGCCTCGACCAGCACATCGCGCATATGGCCCACGTCATAGGTGCGGTTCACCTGCCGGACCCAATCTATCCCCACGCCCTTCAGCGCCTTTGATATCGGATGCTGGGTTTTCTTGGTGGCATTGGTCGCACGCGACGACAAAATATCCTGCCCGCCGGTCGCCGCCGAATAGTAATTGTCAACGATCACCGCGACCGAGTCCGACTTGTTAAACGCCATATTGCCAAAGGACGAGCTCAAGCCGTTGTGCCAAAACCCCCCGTCCCCGATGATCGAAATCGCCCGCCGCTCGCCCCCGCCATCAAAGGCGGCGTTGGCGGCGGGGCCAAGGCCATAGCCCATCGTCGCCCCGCCAATTTCAAACGGTGGCAGGCTGCCGAACAAATGACAGCCGATATCGGCGGTGATCTGCAACTTGCCCGTCTGCTTCTGCGCCAGCTTCATCGCCGCAAAAATCGGGCGTTCCGGGCAACCCGTGCAAAACCCCGGCGGGCGGATCGGCACGGTCTTGGACAGGTCGGGCACTTTGGGGCGGTCTTGGTTGGGCGCGCGCACAAGCGACGGCAGCAGGTCTGGCGAGGATTTTCGCAGAAAATCCGTGATCGCGTCCAGCATCACTTGGCCGGTGTATTCGCCTGCCATCGGCAAAATGTTTTTGCCGTGCAACTTCACGTGCCACCCGGCGCGGTACAGGTAGGTCGTCAGTTGTTGTTCGATAAACTCTGGCTGACCCTCTTCGATCACCAGAATCTGGTCCTTGCCCGCGCAGAACTCCAAGAACTCTGACGACACCAGCGGATAGGTCACGTTCAGCACATACAGCGGCACCTGCGAGGCGCCGTAGATATCCGCCAATCCCAGCCGTTGCAGCGCGCGGATGACGCCGTTGTACATGCCGCCTTGCAGCACCAAGCCGACAGGGGCAGATTTCGGGCCGAACACCTCGTTCAAACCATGCTCGACGATAAAGCGTTCCGCCGCAGGCCAGCGGTTTTTGATCTTGTCCTGCTCGTGGATATACGACATCGGCGGCAGCACCACGCGGGCGAAATCCGACTGCGGCGCGCTTAGTGCCTCGCGCACCGATAAGGGCGGGCGGCGGTTGTCTTTGGTGGCGAAACTGCCCGTCACATGGCACGACCGGATGCGCACCATCAGCATCACCGGCGAATTTGACGCCTCTGACAGCGCAAAACCATCCGCCACGGCCTTGGTGATCGAGGTCAGATTGGGCCGTGGGTCTAACAGCCAGAACTGCGACTTCATCGCAAAGGCATGGCTGCGCTCTTGCATGATTGAAGAGCCTTCGCCGTAATCCTCGCCCACAATAATCAGCGCCCCGCCGTTCACCCCCGACGAGGCCAAATTCGCCAAAGCGTCCGAGGCGACATTGACCCCCACCGATCCCTTGAACGTCACCGCCCCGCGAATGGGATAATGCACCGAAGCCGCCAGCATCGCCGCCGCCGCCGCCTCGTTGGCGTTGGCTTCAAAGCGCACGCCAAGTTCGGCCAAAAGGTCTTCGGCATCGGCCAGAACGTCCATCAAATGGCTGATCGGCGCGCCCTGATAGCCGCCGACATAGCCCACGCCGTTTTCCAACAGGGCCTTGGTGATGGCCAAGATCCCCTCGCCGGTAAAGGTATCGCCCGCACCCAAGCGCAGATGTTCAACCTCGGCTTTGAAAGAGCGTTCTGCCATGTCACACCTCTGCTTTGCCGATATTGGCGTGGATTTTCTGCAAAGTCGCCACGAAGGCGCGCTGTTCGTCGGGGGTGATGCCCGCGAAAAGATCAGCATAGGTGCCCGCCATATGCGGCCAAAGCGCGTCAAAGGCGGTGCGGCCTACCTCGGTGATAAACACCCGCACCAAGCGGCTGTCAGCCCCGTCTGCGGCGCGGCGGACCATGCCCTCTGCTTCCAGCGCATCTATGGCGCGTGACAGGGTGGATTGTTCGACAATGGCATGCACCGCCAGTTGCCCGATCACCTGCCCATCCATCACCGACAGCACCGCAAGCGCGCGCATTTTGGGCGTGGTCAGGCCCAGTTTGGCCATCTCTGCCCGAATGGCCGCGTTATAGCGCCCCATGATGCGGTTCATCAGATAAGGCGGGTAATTGGCCAGACCAATTTCCCCCAAACGCGGCGCAGAGTCTTTCATGCGCCCAACCTCTTGGCCGCCAAAAAGCCCGATCCGCCGCCCAAGCCCGGGCCGGGATGGGTGGACGCGCCAATATGCTGCAACCCCCGCACCATTTGCCCGCCCGCCCCGTGGGCATAGGGCCGCCAGATAAAGAACTGGTCAAGGCTGCACTGCCCGCCGTAAGGGTCGCCGCCGACCAGATTGATGTTCATGGCTTCCAGATCAGCAGGGGAATAGGCTGTGCGCGCCAGTTTGATCTTGGCGAAATCCTTGATGTGGCTCGCAAGGATCGCCTCGATCCGGTTGGCAAAAGCCTCTTTCGCGCCGTCCCACTGCCGTGCCGCAATTTCACCTGCCGCATCGCCTTTGATCACACGCGGCGCATCGGGAATTTGCAGCCAAAGGATGGCTTTGCCCTCTGGGCAGCGCGACGGGTCCAGCCGATGCGGTTGGCCCACGCAGATCGTGGGGGTGGCTGGCAGCATCCCGCGCTCTGCCTCGTTTGCCGATTTCGACACGGCGTCGATCCCGTCTGACAGGTGGATCAGCGCCACATCTTCCAAGCCGTCTGACAGCCATTCCGGCATGCTATCCAGCGCGTAATGCAGTTGGAAATTGCCCCGCCCATACCGAAACGCCTTGGCCGCCGCCTGATCTTGCGGCAGGTTCACATCCGCCAGCAACCGCCCCTGCAACTGGCCAGGCGCAACCGAGGCTAAGACCGACGCGCAGGCAATCTCTTCCCCGCCCGCCAGCCTGACACCGCGCACGCGGCCCTCTTGCACCAAAATCCGATCGACATCGGCATTGACCCTGATCTGCCCGCCCTGTTCGGCGATCAGCTTGGCAAAGGCCTCGGCCGCTTTGCCAGCCCCGCCTTTGGCGATGGGCGCACCTGCGGCTTCTAGCGCAAAGGCGATGACTTTGGCCATTTGGCCGGAATAAGCACTGTCAGGGGTAAGGCCGCAATGCAGCACCCAAGGGGCAAACAGCGCCTGCACCGTGGGGCTTTGAAAATCGGTTTCCAGCCAGCCCCTTGCAGGCCCCAAGGCTTGGCCAAACCACGCCGCCAACCCGCGCAACCCGCGCTTGCGGGCTTGCGCAAAGAGCAGCTTGACCGTGGCCCAAGACCACAGGTTTCCGCCGAGCAGCGCAAACAAAAACGGCGCATCGGCCCCGATTTGGCCCACCACGGCGGCATGGGCATCGCCGTCACCCGCCGCCTGTGCATTAAACGCCGCGATGTTCTTGGTGCGGTCCATCGTCAGAACCAAGCTTGACCCATCCGGCCGCAGCACGGCGGTCGGGTGGGCAGAGTGGCAATAGTCAAACCCGTGCCGCGCCAGATGGGGGCCAAGGGCGGCCCCCGCAGGCCCTGTCATAAACAGCACAAAGGTCGCGGCCATCACGTCATGCTGAAAGCCGGGCAGGGTGATCTGATCCGTGCGCAGACAGCCGCCGATCCGGTCAGACCGTTCCAGCAGCAGCACGCGGTCGCCTTTGAGGGCGAGCAGTGCGCCCGCCACCAAAGCGTTGATCCCAGACCCTATGATGACGTGATCAGGCCGCATCTTACCCCCGCGGAACCAGTGCCAAAGCGCGGATGGGCGAACCTGTGCCGTTCTTGATCTTCAAAGGCGCTGCAATCAGGATCGCACCTTTGGCGGGCAGACGGTCAAGGTTGGCAAGGCTGGCCAGACCGAAGCAGTTGTTCTTGTGCAAAAGGTTATGCGCTGGAAAGGGCGGGGTCATGCCGCCCGCTTGGCCCGCATCGGTGCCGATGCATTGGCTGCCCCACCCCACGATGCCTTTGGACAGCAGGTATTCAATCACCTCGGCGGTCGGCCCGGGGGTATGGGGGCCGGTTTCGTCGGCGTTCAGGAACAGGTTCTCGTCATGGCTTCGCTTATCCCAATCGCTGCGCAGCACGACCCATTCCCCGGCATTGATGGCGCCGTGCTTTGCCTCCCACGCTTTGACGTGGTCGATGGTCAGCAAAAAGTCGGGGTTGGCGGTGCAATCGGCGGCAAAGTCCAGCACGTTGACGGGGGCGACCAAACGTTGCACGGCCAGCGTGTCGGTGTAGCCATCGGCGTAGTCTTTGCCGGTGATCCAGTGATGAGGGGCGTCAAAGTGGGTGCCCGAATGCTCGCCCACTTTCAGCCAGTTCCACGCCCAGAAGGGGCCGTTCTGGTCATAGTTGGAAATCGTGTGAATCTCGATCTTGGGCGTGTCCTTGGCGAAATCCGGCGGCAGTTTCAACAAGGGGGTGTCTGGCCCCAGAACCCCCGTGCAATCGACCACCTCAACCCCGCCCGAGGCCAGCATTCCAGCCAGACTGGCCAGCACATTTGCAGATGTCATGTCATTCTCCCTGTCGTGATGACGGCGCATTCCGTTTGGGCAGGGCGGCGCGATTGTGCCCGTGCCCGATAGAATCAAGCTAGACAGGTTTAAATGCATTTGCAAATATCAAGACGGAATAGCCGGAGGAAATCGCTTGGCCGAGTTCGACGCAGTGCTGATCGGCGCAGGTCACAACAGCTTGGCCGCCGCCTTGCATCTGGCGGCCAAAGGCTGGCGCGTTGGCGTGTTTGAAGCGGCTTCGGTTGCGGGCGGGGCGGTTAAGACGGGTGAGTATACTCTGCCGGGGTTTCGGCATGACTGGGCGGCGATGAACCTGTCGCTGTTTGCAGGAAGCCCGTTTTTCAAGACCTACGGCGCAGAATTGGGCCAGCACGGCTGTGCCTTTGTGCCGGTGGCCAAACCCTTCGCCTCGTCCTTTGCCGATGGCAGCCATGTGGGCGTGTCGACCGATATGGCCCAGAACTTGGCCATGATCGCCGCCCTGTCGCCGCAAGATGCGGCTACGTGGCAGCGCCTGTGCGATGGCTTTGGGGCTGAAGCACCGCATCTGTTTGGCCTTTTGGGCGAGCGGATGCAGTTTCGTGCGCTTGCATATTTCATATTCAAAACACTGCGCGCCAAAGGGGTGGCGGGTACGATTGATATGCTGCGCTTTTTGCTGCAATCACCGCGCGGCTGGCTGGGTGAGACGTTCGCGCACCCCAAGGTGCAAGCCATGCTGGGCGCGTGGGGGATGCACTTAGACTTTGCCCCCGATGTCGCCGGCGGTGCGCTGTTTCCCTATCTGGAGGGCATGGCAGGCCAAGCCTTTGGCATGGTGATTGGCCAAGGCGGGGCGGATACGGTGGTCAAAGCCTTGGTTGGGGCAATCACCGCACGGGGCGGGGTGGTGGAAACGGGCGCGCCTGTGGTGCGTATTCTGCAAGATGGCACGCGCGCGCAGGGGGTTGAGCTGGCCGATGGCCGCAAGATCATGGCCAAGCGGGCCGTGATCGCCGGAGTGGCCCCGAGCGCCCTGAAGCAGCTGACGGGTGGCACGACTCCGGCGTTTGACGAAAAGCTGACCCGCTTTGCCCATGCGCCGGGCACGATGATGATTCACCTTGCCCTGTCAGACCTGCCCGCATGGCGCGCCCCAGACCTGCGCGGCTTTGCCTATGTGCATATTGCCCCCAGCTTGGACCAAATGGCCAAAACCTATGCCCAAGCCAAAGCGGGGCTTTTGCCGGATGAGCCGATCTTGGTGGTGGGGCAGCCTACGGTGGTTGACCCCTCACGTGCGCCGGACGGTCAGCATGTGCTGTGGGTGCAAGTGCGCATGGCCCCGGGGGTGATCTTGGGCGATGCGGCGGGGCAGATCACGGCGACCGATTGGGAAACGGCGGCAGACCCCTTCGCCAACCGTGCGCTGGATATTCTGGAAGCCCACGCCCCCGGCACGCGGGCCAGCGTTTTGGGCAAACGGATCGTCACCCCGATGGACCTGCAAGCCGACAATGCCAACCTGATCGGCGGCGATCAGGTCTGCGGGTCGCACCATCTGTCGCAGCATTTCCTTTTCCGTCCCATGCGCGGTCATGCGGACGGCTCTACCCCGATTGCCAACCTGCACCTGACCGGAGCCGCCGTTTGGCCCGGTGCGGGGACAGGCGCGGGATCGGGATATTTGCTTGCGCGCCGTCTTGCCGGACACTGAAAAACCGTGAACACTGCCAAAAAACCACAACAGGGAAAACCACTATGAACCTTAGCAGACGCAGCCTTTTGAAGCTATCGGGCGCGGCCATCGCCGCCTCGGTCGCCTTGCCCAGCTTTGCCCAAGCCATCGACGAGCTGGTGATCGCCTATAACGTGCCCTTGCCCTCGTGGGATCCGACCACGGGCCCCTCGGCGGTGAACCCGACCATTCAGGGCTTGTACCAGTCGGTGTTTGACCAGTTCATCCTGCAACAGCCCGACCTGAAACCCGCGCCGGGCCTGCTGACGGAATGGGGCTGGAACGATGACAAGACCCAAGTGCACATGACCGTGCGTGAGGGCGTGACATGGCACGACGGTTCGCCCTTTACCGCCGAGGATGTGGCATGGAGCCTTGAGCGCGCCGCCAACCCCGAAACCGGCAACCCGATCAACTTCGTCTGGGCCTCGTTGGCCAATTTCAAGGTTGATGGCAATACGGTGACGGCCGATGTAAAACAATTCGACCCCACGATTTTCAAGTGGATGTATTTCCTGACCGGCTATGTGCTGCCCAAGGAATACTACACCAAAGTCGGCGCGGAAGGGTTTGAAAAGGCCCCGATCGGCACCGGCCCGTATATGGTCGAAAAGTTCGAACAAAACGCCTTTGTGCGCCTGAAGGCCAATGCCAACTACTGGGGTGGCAAGCCCGACTTTGACACGGTGACGATCAAATTCGTGACCGACGCCGCCGCCCGTGTGGCCGAGATTGAAAGCGGATCCAGCCATGTCACGCTGGAAATGCCCTATGAAGAATATGACCGCCTGAAAGGTGGCATGAACGCCTATGCAACGCCTGTGTCCGACATCGGGATGATCTTCCTGAACGACATCGACGTTATGCTGGACCCCAATGTGCGCAAAGCCGCCGTGGCTGCGATTGACAAACAAGCCATCGTCGACCGCCTGCTGTCGGGCTACGGTGTGCCGATCGACACGCTGGAAACGCCGGAATACGACGCCTATGACGCCACAATCAAAACGCCCTACGATCCGGATGCGGCGGTGGCCTTGCTGGCAGCCTCGGGCTATAGCGTTGATAAGCCTGTCAAGTTCAAGATCCAGACCACCAAGGGCTTTAAGCCCAAGGATTACGAGATGATTCAGGCCATCGTCGGCCTGTGGCGTAAAGTCGGGATCGAGGCCGAGATCGAGGTTTACGAAATCGCCAAGCACTACGAATTGCGCGCTGCCGACCAACTGGCGCCGGCGGCGTTTTACAACTGGGGCAACTCGGTTGCGGATCCGACCACGTCGACCGGCTTTGCGATGTTCGGGCCTTCGCCGCACTCGGTCTGGGATAGCCAAGACCTGATCGACAAGATCGGCCCGCTGTGGGGCGAAAAAGATGAGGCCAAGCGGATCGAAGGCTGGAAAGAGGTTGACCGCTATATCGCGGAAAACGCCTATGTCATCCCGTTGCTGCAATATGTCCAGCCGATCTTGGCGGCCAAAGGTGTGACGGTGACGCCGCACAGTTCGGGCGCGTTGTTGCCGCATTTGATGAAGCGGGCCTAAGCGGCCTGTGTTGCGAAGCCGGGGGGTTTCACACCCCCCGGACCCCCCGTGGGATATTTGTGCAAGTATGAAAGGGGTGCTTGGCCCCTGAAGAGGCGGCGTGGCCCTTTTACAGACCCTTTTGCTGCGAATGATCACCACCGCTGTGACGTTGTTGGGCGTGGCGGTGATTGTGTTTTTTGTGATCCGTGTGGTGCCGGGCAATCCGATTGCGATGATGCTGCCGCCCGGGGCGACGGCTGAGGATATCGCCACGCTGACGGCGATTTATGGCTTGGATAAGTCGATCCCGCAGCAGTTCTTGATCTGGGCGGGCGGGGTGTTGCAGGGGGATTTTGGCACGTCGATCACTTTGAAGCAGCCGGTCTTGGCGCTGGTTTTGGGGCGATTGCCTGCGACGCTAGAGCTGTCGGTGTTGGCCTTGGGCATGGCGATTTTGATTGGCGGGGCGGCGGCGCTGACGGGCACGCGCTTGCGCGAGACGCGGGTGGAAGGCGGGATTGATATTGCGCAGGGTGTGGCCTTGTCGGTGCCGGATTTTCTGTGGGGCTTGGTGTTGATCTTGGTGTTCGGCGTGTTGGTGCCGGTGTTTCAAATCTCGGGTCGGGTGACGCCCTCGTTGCAGCTGCCCTTTGTGACGGATTTTTACTTGGTGGAAAGCGTTGTGCGGCTGCGGTTTGATCTGACCTTGGATTTGTTGTCGCATATGCTGTTGCCGGCTTTGGCGCTGGCGATACCTTTGGCGGCGATCATCGGGCAATTGCTCAAACAAAGCCTGAAAGAGACGATGCATCTGGATTATGTAACGCTGGCGCGGACCCAAGGCTATTCCGAGGCCAAGGTGATCTGGTCGCAAGCCCTGCCCAATGCGATCTTGCCGACGCTGACCTTGGTGGGGGTGCAGTTCACCTTTTTGATCGGTGGCACGGTGATTATCGAGCGGCTGTTTTCGTATGAAGGCTTGGGCAATATGGCGATTGACGCGGTGATCAACCGTGATTTGCCGTTGATACAGGGCATTGTGATCTTGTTTGCGGTGATCTTTACCGGTGTCAACCTGCTGGTTGATCTGACCTATGCCGCCTTGAACCCAAGGTTGCGTCATGGCTGAGGGCCGGTTTCAGGTGCGCCGCAGGGCGGGTGTGCGGCTGTGGCTTTCGGCGGCTTGGTTGATCTTGCTGGTGATTGTCGCGCTGTTTGCGCCCTATATCGCGCCCAAGGATCCGCTGGAGCAGGACCTGTTCTCGGGCCGTTTGCCGCCGTTTTGGGTGCATGGGGCGGATGCGTCATTTGTGCTGGGCACCGATAGCTTGGGGCGCGATGTGTTAAGCCGGATCATCTTTGGCACCCGCATCGCGCTGGGCGTGGCGGTGGTGTCTGCCAGTGTCACCTGCATCATCGGGGCCGCACTGGGCCTGTTGGCGGGGTTTTATCGCGGCTGGGTCGATGTGCTGGTGTCGCGGTTTATTGACATCTGGATGGCCTTTCCGCCGGTTTTATTCTCGATCTTGCTGATCGCGGTCATCGGGCCGGGGTTGTTTTCGATCATCTTGGCGATTGTGGTGATTGACTGGACCCGCTTTGCCCGCGTCATTCGGGCCGAGGCTATGGCGCAAGGGGCGATGGATTATGTCGCCTCGGCCCGGGTTGCGGGGCGGGGGCGGTTTGGCATTTTGCTGCGCGAGATTTTGCCCAATGTGCTGCCCATCATCGTCGTGCTGCTGACGCTGGAAATGGGCATCGCGGTGATTGTCGAGGCGATCTTGTCTTTCGTGAACCTGTCGATTTCGACCGATGATCCGACATGGGGCGGGATGATTTCCGAAGGGCGCACATCCATCCATCAAGCGTGGTGGGTGCTGGTCTTCCCGCTGATCACGCTGTTTTTGACCGTGCTGTCGTTTTCGCAACTGGGCGAGGGGTTGAAGGACCGCTTCGATCCGGTGCTGCGATGAGCTTTCTTGAGGTGCGCAACCTGTCTGCACGTGTCAAGGGTGGCGGGCCCTTGCTGCGCGATGTCTCCCTAACGGTGGAAGTGGGCGAGGTGCGCGGGCTGGTGGGGGAAAGTGGCGCGGGCAAGTCGATGATTGGCAAGGCGGTTTTGGGCATTCTGCCCAAAGCGGTCGAGATTACGGGCGGCCAGATTGTGCTGGACGGCACCGATCTTTTGACCCTTCCACCCGCAGCACGGCGCGTGAAGGTCGGGGCCAGTTGTGCGCTGATCCCGCAAGACCCGCTGACGGCGCTGAACCCCTCGCGCCGGATCGGGGTGCAGATCACCGACCGTTTGGTGGATATTCTGGGCTGGACGCGGCAGCGTGCCGAAGACCGCGCCCTTGCCCTGCTGACCGAGGTGCAGATCACCGACCCCGCCCGTGTGCTGCGGCAGTATCCGCATGAATTGTCGGGCGGTATGCGCCAACGGATCCTGATCGCATCAGCCTTTGCGGCAGAGCCGAAGTTGATCGTGGCGGATGAACCCACGACTGCCTTGGATGTGACCGTGCAAAAGCAGATCCTGAAGCTGATCGCTGCATTACAGGCGCGGCATGGCACGGCTTTGCTGTTTGTGACGCACGATTTGGGCGTGGTCAGCAAAGTGTGCCAGAACCTGTCGGTTCTGTACGCGGGCAAGGTGGTTGAGGACAGCACCGTTGCCGATTTCTTCGGCGCCCCAAAGCACCCCTATTCCGCCGCTTTGTTGGCCGCGACCCCGAAATACACCGACCCTTCGGCGGGCCTGCAACCCGTGCCAGATGCCGTGATCGCCGCCGTGCGGGCCGAGGTGGAGCATGGCTGACCTATACTCCGTCACCGACCTGCACCTGTCTTTGGCCGATATGACGCGCAAGCCGTTGTTCGGGGTGGCTCCGCGGCTGGACATTCTCAAGGGCCTGACCTTTTCCATCGAAAAGGGCACGGTGCTGGGCATTGTGGGCGGGTCAGGGTCGGGCAAGTCGACGCTGGGGCGGGCTTTGGTGCGGTTGTTGGAACCATCCGGCGGGCAGGTGGTGTTTGGTGGCACCGACATCACCCATATGTCCGACGCCGACTTGCGCCCGCTGCGGCGGCAGTTTCAGATGATCTTTCAAGACCCGATGAGCAGCCTGAACCCGCGCCACCGCGTGGGCACGATCATCGCCGAACCCTTGCGCCTGCACGGGTTTGACGCGCTCCGCGCCCGCGTGCTGCGCGCACTGGACCATGTGGGCCTGCCCAAGGACTTCGCGCACCGCTACCCGCACGAGTTGTCAGGCGGGCAGCGCCAGCGGGTCGGGATCGCGCGGGCCATTGCGTTAGAGCCAGAATTTATTCTGGCCGACGAGATTGTATCGGGCTTGGATGTGTCCTCCCAAGCGCAGGTGTTGAACCTGTTGGAAACCTTGGTGGCAGAGCTTGGCATGACGCTGGCCTTCATCTCGCATGATCTGAGCGTGGTGCGGCGGCTGTGTCAGCGGGTGATGGTGTTGCAGCACGGCCAGATCGTCGAAAACCGCGACACGGCGGCGCTGTTTGCCGACCCGCAGGCGCAGTATACCCGCGATCTGCTGGGGGCCATTCCGCTGCCCGACCCAAATCAGGTCTGGGCCTGACGTTTCGGGGCGCAGAATTTGCCCATAAGGCCGGCGTCGGGGTTGACAGGGGGGCGGGGGGCCTGCAACTGGGGCAAAACCCAGGGGTTCGTATGACGAAGCAATCCGATGACCGCTTGATCGTGGCGCTTGATGTGCCCAACCTGATCCAAGGCACCGCATTGGTGGACCGTTTGGGCGACAGCGTCAGCTTTTACAAAATCGGCTTAGGCATGCTGACAGGCGGCGGCTTGGCCTTGGCAAACGAGCTGAAGCAAGAACGCGGTAAACGGATTTTTCTGGATATGAAGCTGTTCGACATCGGCGCCACGATCGAGGCTGCGGTCCGCGGGCTGGCGCAGTACGAGCTTGATTTCCTGACCGTGCACGGCGACCCGCAGGTGGTGGCGGCTGCGGCTGTAGGCAGGGCAGGGTCGGATTTGAAGATATTGGCGGTAACCGTGCTGACCTCGCTGGACCGCGCCGATTTGGATGCCAACCTGATCAAGCCCGGTGACATTGCACAGATTACGCTGGAACGCGCCGCCCGCGCGTTCGAAGCGGGGGCAGATGGCGTGATCGCCTCGCCGCAAGAGGCGGCCCTGATCCGCGCTTTGCCGCAAGCCAAGGGCAAACTGATCGTCACCCCCGGCGTGCGTCCGGCAGGGGCAGCGCAGGGCGACCAAAAGCGCATCGCAACCCCCGCGCAGGCGATAGCCGACGGGGCCGACCACATCGTGGTGGGGCGGCCCATCTGGCAAGCCGCCGACCCTGCGGCGGCGGCGCGGGCGATTGTGGACAGTTTGCGCTAAAGCCCAAAGGCCCTTTGGCCTGTGTGTTCTAGGCGAACGCACACCCCCTCTGCCGGAATGCGGCATTTAAGGCGGCGGCATTTGCGCTTAAGCTTCGGCAAAAGTGGAGGGTACGGCCATGGTAGAACTGGGAATTGACACGTTTGGCGATATCTCGCTGGCCGCCGATGGCACGATGAAGCGCGCCGATCAGGTCTTGCGCGATGTGGTTGAAGAGGCGGTTGTTGCCGATCAGGCGGGCATCGACTTTATCGGTCTGGGCGAGCATCACCGCCCCGATTTTACCATTTCCGCCCCCGAGATTGTCTTGGCCACGATCGCCGGTCGCACACAGCGCATCCGGCTGGGAACGGCGGTGACGGTGTTATCCTCGGATGATCCGGTTCGGGTGTTCCAGCGGTTTTCCACCCTCAACGCTGTATCAAACGGTCGGGCAGAGGTGATTGTCGGCCGTGGCAGTTTTACCGAAAGCTATCCGCTGTTTGGCTATGATACCAAAGATTACGACGTGCTTTTTGAAGAAAAGCTTGATCTGTTCGCCCGCTTGGTGCGCGATGACGAGGTGTCTTGGCAAGGCCAGACCCGTTCCTCTTTGCTGCGCGAACGGGTGCAGCCGCCGCTCGGCCCGCAGGGTTTGACGGTTTGGGTTGGCGTGGGCGGCAGCCCCGAATCGGTGGTGCGCGTGGTGCGGCAGGATTTGCGGCTGATGCTGGCGATCATCGGCGGCGATCCGCGCCGCTTTCTGCCCTATATCGACCTGTACAAGCGCGCCTGCACGCAATTGAACAAGCCCCTTCGCCCCGTCGGCGTACACTCGCCCGGTTTCGTCGCCAATACGGACGAGGAAGCCCGCGAGATTGCATGGCCCGCCTATCAAGACATGTTTGGCCGGATCGGGCGCGAACGCGGCTGGCCCCCCACAACCAAGGCCCGCTTCTTGGCAGAGGTCGAAGAAGGCTCGCTTTACATTGGTTCGCCGGAAACGGTGGCGCGCAAGATTGCGGCGACGGTCGGCGATCTGGGTCTGGGGCGCTTTGATATGAAATACACCACCGGCCCGATCCCGCACGACAGGCTGCTCACCTGCCTGCAGCTATACGGAGAACAGGTGATCCCCCGCGTCAAAGAGCTTTTGGCCGATGCGGGCCGGCGGTTGACTTAGGGGCGGTTGTTAACTTTTCTTTCATAAATGCTTTCCAAGAGCGCACAAATGTGCGAAGGTTGTATCCGTTAGATCAAAAATATAAACGAAAGTGGCAAATTTAAGCCAAAGAATCAGCCGGAATTTCGGACAATGACCAGCTTTGCCCGCGTCTTCTCCCTACCCGGCCCCGCGCACCGCACAGGTGGCGGGGTGGGCTGCGTTGCACACGGTTCGGTCCCCGCCGACTTTCGGCATCTTAACCCAGCGGTGCGGCCAAGATGAGCACACGCAGTCTTATCGTCGGTGCGGGGCTGTCCGGTGCGGTGATTGCCCGTCATCTGGCAGACCACGGGCATCAGATCACCGTGGTCGAGCAGCGCAGCCACGTCGCGGGCAATTGTCACACCGCGCGCGATGCGCAAACCGGCGTCATGGTGCATGTCTACGGCCCGCACATCTTTCATACCGACGATGCCGAGGTGTGGGATTATGTGAACCGCTATGCGACCTTTCGGCCCTATACCCACCGCGTCAAGGCGACGACGGGGGGCCAAGTCTATTCCTTGCCGGTCAATCTGCACACGATCAACCAGTTCTTTCGCACCAATCTTTCCCCGCAGGACGCCCAAGATTTTCTGGCGCAACAGGCTGATCGTACCCGCACCCCTCCGCAGAACTTTGAAGAGCAAGCCCTAAGCTTGATCGGCGCGCAGCTTTATGAAGCCTTTTTCAAGGGTTACACCCAAAAGCAATGGGGCGTGCATCCCACCCAGCTTCCTGCCGCCATCCTCAAACGGTTGCCGGTGCGGTTCAGCTATGACGACAATTATTTCTTCCATGCCTTTCAGGGCATACCAGAGCACGGCTACACCGCCTTGGTCGCGCAGATTCTGGATCACCCCGCCATCACGCTGCATCTGAACACGGCGTTCCGTCGCCCGCAGGCCGCTGACTTTGACCATGTGTTCTATTCGGGGCCGCTGGATGCGTGGTTTGGCTTTGACATCGGGCGGCTTGGGTACCGCACGCTGGATTTCGAATGCTTCACCCACGCCGGCGATTATCAAGGCTGTGCGATGATGAACTATCCTTCGGCAGACGTGCCTTGGACGCGCGTTACCGAACACAAACACTTCGCGCCTTGGGAAAAACACGAGTCCTCGGTGGTTTATCGTGAATACTCGCGCGCCTGTGGCCCGCAAGACACGCCCTATTACCCCATCCGCCTGACCCAAGAGCAGGCATTGCTGCAGCACTATGTGGCCCGCGCAGAACAAGAACGCGGCGTCACCTTTGTGGGCCGCCTTGGTACCTACCGCTATCTTGATATGGATGTCACCATCCGCGAGGCGCTGGACACCGCCCGCCACTTTGTCGCCCAGTTGGCCAAGGGTCGGATCATGCCCGCCTTTATGGTGCGCCCCTGATGAATGACCTTTCAAACCAAAGGCTTGTTTGCTTAGCTGCCAGCCCGACCTTGCCCGTCAGGCTGGCGGCTTTGGTCGTCACCCACAACCGCAAGGCGCAGTTGCGGCTGACGATTGACCGGCTTTTGGCCGAACAGGTCGACGTGATTATGGTTGTGAACAACGCCTGCACCGATGGAACGGCCGAGCTGTTGGCCGCAATTGCCGACCCGCGCCTCAAGGTCATCACCTTGGCGCGCAACATGGGCGGGGCGGGGGGGTTTGAAGCGGGTCTGCGGGCGCTTGTCGCGCGGTTTGATCCGGATTGGTGCGTTCTGATGGACGATGATGCACGCCCCTACAGCGGCAGCTTGGCCAGCTTTCGCAGCCAATCGGCGCAGCTGGAAACCTCCGGCTACGAGGCCATCGCGGCGGGGGTTTTTTATCCTGACGGGCGCATTTGCGAGATGAACCGCCCCTCGCGCAATCCGTTTTGGCATGTGGCGGATTTCATGCGCACCTTGCTGGGTCAGGGCCGCAGCGGGTTTCATGTGCGCGATTGCGATTATGACAGCCCTGCGCCGCTGTCGATTGATGCCGCGTCCTTCGTGGGCTTGTTTTTATCGCGTCAGGGCTTGGCGCGGGCGGGCTATCCGGACGGCGATTTGTTCCTATATGCGGACGATGTCATGTATACGCTGCGCCTGACCAAGCGCGGCGGCCGCATCGGCTTTTTGCCGCAACTGCGGTTTGAACATGCCTGTTCCACCTTTCACCCCGACCGGCAAGGGCTGCATTGGCCGCTTTGGAAGGTCTATTACACCTACCGCAATGCGCTGAAGGCCTATCACATGGTCGCGGGGCCCGTGCTGTTTTGGCCCGTTTTGGCCTTGGTCTACGCAAAATGGCACCGCCGCGGTCGCCAAGCGGGCGAAGGCAGGACCGTCTATCGACAGCTGCTTAATCTGGCGGTGACGGATTTTCTGTTAAGGCGGCCAAATCGCGACATAACCGAAGTCCGCGCGCGGTCTTTGCGCAAGGGCTAGACTATTCATCCGCAGCCGCCCGTCTTTCGGCGGTCGGGTTTGCGATTGCAAGACACAGTGTTGCAAAAGATTAAGGTCGCCGCGCGCGACACCGCCTTGAAGGGATTGGCAAAGGAATTGGAAATGAGCGAAGGGTCACGTCGCACCTGCACGGACTTTGCCGTTGCAGCGTCAGAAGATAACCCAGCAAAGGGCGCGTCTATCACCCTGCAAAACCTGATCTTTCCAGAAAAAGGTCTGTGCGTTGAACCGCATCTTTATGCCCATGCCCATGGGAACGTGGCCCACGATCGCCACCGTGGTGGATATTGGATCGCGCAGGATGCCGTGGCCAAGTTTGACACCTATTTCAACGCTCTCTCAATCGCCAAATGGCACAAAGAATGCTCCTTGCAGGGCCTTTGGCTGGGCCTAAAGGGATTAGGCAGGGCGGAGATCTCCGTGCTACATGCGGTGTCTGGATCTTATCACGAGATCCTTGCCGTCAATGTCCTTTCGCTCGCATTGGACACAGAAGTTTGGCTAGATATATCGCATTATAGCGACAGCGCGGCAATGGGATTGATCACTTTTGAGGTTCGCGCAATTGCTCCCGACGTCCGTGTGACAGCGGCCCGTTACGTTACCCATGGCAAACCCAATCTTACCCAACGTTTGGCTGTTGTCATTACAACTTTTCATCGTGAGGTCCAGGTCGCGGCTACGGCGCAGCGTTTGGCTCAGTTCTTGGAACAGGCAGAGTTTGGGTCTCACATAGAGTGCTTCATCATCGACAACGCCGACAGCGCCCAAATCGACCCGCACCCCAAAATCCACCGCCTCACCAATGCCAATCTGGGCGGTTCAGGCGGCTTTTCGCGGGGGTTGATCCATGCGAAAGCGGAAGGCTTTTCGCATGTGCTGTTCATGGACGATGACGCCGCCATCCCGATAGAGGCGTTGCAGCGCAGCTTTGCCTTTCTGTCCCTTGCCAAAGACACCAAAGCCGCCATCGCCGGTGCCTTTATCAGCAGCACCCAACCGGCCCGCATGGCCGAAAACGGGGCCATTTTTAACCGCAAATGCCGCCCCCGTTTTGCGGGCACCGATCTGCGCAAGTTCGACGATTTGCTTGAGATGGAACAAAAAACCGCGCAGGTCCGGCCGCATAATCTTTACGGCGGGTGGTGGTTTTTTGCCTTTCCCGTGGCCCATGCGCAGCGTTTCCCGTTCCCCTTCTTTGTGCGGGGCGATGATGTGAACTTTGCGCTGGCCAATGACTTTGCGATCACGACCTTGAACGGGGTTGTCGCCTTTGGGGAAAGCTTTGTGGACAAAGAAACGCCGCTGAACTGGTACCTTGATCTGCGCAGTCATCTGGTGCACCACCTTGCGCTCAAGCAGATGGCCGTGGGTCGGTTCGCCTTGATCGGCATCGCCTTGGCGTTTGTGCGGCGCAATATCGTCAAGTTTCAGTACGAAACGATCGAGGCCGTCTTGATGGCGTGGCGCGATGTTTTGAAAGGCCCCGATGTCTTCGTGCGAGAGCCTGACGCCGCATCCGCCCGCGCCGCGATCAAGGCCTTGGTCAAGACCGAGGTTTGGCAGCCGATCGAAAACTTTGATCTTGACGAGCGCACAGGGTTTTTGGGCAATAACAAGGCGCTGCGCAGGTTGTTTTACCCCTTTTCCCTGAACGGGCATTTGCTGCCCTTCTTTGGGGCATGGGGGTCCAAGCGGGTCATTCTCGCCGCAGAGCGGGGATTTAGCGATGCGGTTTGGGGGGCGGTGCAGATTACCTATCTGAATGTCGCGGGCGATCGGGCCTATGTCACCCGCCGAAACAACGCTAAGGCGCTTTGGCTTTTGGGGCAGGTGCTGGTGCTGTCGGTGCGCACGGTCTTGGTCTATCAAAGGCTGCGCGCGCTGTACCGCCGCCGCTATCCCCAGATCACCACGCCAGAGTTTTGGCGCAAGGCCCTGAACCTGCCCCCGAACCCTTAGGCCAAGTGGCTGCGAAACGCCGTGATCACTTGTTCATAGACCGCGCGTTTGAAGGGCACGATGGCGGCCAACATCTCGTCTGCCGCGATCCAGCGCCATTCGGCAAATTCCTGATGCGGCTGCACGATGTTCACCTGATCGTCGCGCCCGTCAAAGCGGTACAGGTACCACTTTTGCCGCTGCCCCTTGAACTTGCCGCCCCAGACCTTGCCCAACAACTCGGGCGGCAGGTCATAGGTCAGCCAATCGGGCGTTTTGGCCAGAAAGGTGACAAGATCACCCGTCACGCCAGTTTCTTCGGCCAATTCGCGCAACCCTGCGGCGCGGGGCTTTTCGCCCTCGTCAATCCCGCCCTGTGGCATTTGCCACGCCTCAGGCGCGCCGTCTAAGCGGCGGCCTGCAAAGATCAACCCTGCAGGGTTGATCAGGGTGACGCCAACGCAGGGGCGATAGGGCAGATCGCTCATGGCTGGGGGGCCACTGCGGCCAGACCGCGCAGGATGTCGATGGCATAGGCCAGCTGGAAATCGTCGTCACGCAGTTTCGATGCCTCTTCGGTGCGCGCGCGTTCGTCTTCCAATTGTTTCTTTTCCTCGTCCGTCATCGAGTCGTTCGAGATGATCCCGTTCAGATCGGCTTCCGAGGTCATCTTGTTCGCCTCGGCGGTCTTATCTTCGGCAGGTTTGGCGTTGGGGTCCACCAGCGGCTGGTTGACGACGATATCGGGCATCACCCCCAAGGCTTGGATCGAACGGCCCGACGGCGTGTAATACCGCGCCGTCGTCAAGCGCATCGCCCCTTCGCCGCGCACCGGAATGATGGTTTGCACCGACCCTTTGCCAAAGCTTTTGGTGCCCACAACAATCGCGCGGTGATGGTCCTGCAACGCCCCCGTCACAATTTCCGAGGCCGAGGCCGAGCCGCCGTTGATCAGCACCACAACCGGCTTGCCATTGGTCAGATCGCCCTTGGTGGCGTTGAACCGCTCGTTGTCTTGCGGGTTGCGCCCGCGGGTTGACACGATCTCACCCTCGGTCAGGAAGGCGTCTGACACGTCCACCGCCTGCATCAACAGCCCGCCGGGGTTGTTGCGCAGATCAAGCACCACGCCAGTGACCCTATCCATCCCGCCGGCTTCATCGGCGGCTTTCTTCAACTCGGCCTGCAAGCCGCTAAAGGTTTGATCGGTAAAGGATGTGATGCGCACCACAATCGTAGTGCCAATCAAGCGGCCCTTGACGGCGGCGACCTTGATCGTGTCGCGGATGATTGACACATCGAAGGGCTGTTTGACCCCTTCGCGCACCACGGTGATGATCACCTCTGACCCGATCGGCCCGCGCATCAGGTCAACACCTTGGTCCATGGTCAGGCCGTTGACCGACTTGCCATCGACCTTGATGATCAGATCGCCGGTTTTGATCCCGGCCTTGTCGGCCGGCGTGCCGTCGATGGGCGAGACGACTTTGATGTAACCGTCTTGCTGGGTCACTTCGATGCCAAGGCCGCCGAACTCGCCCTTGGTTTCGACCTGCATGGCGGCGAAGTCTTTGGCGTTCATATAGCTGGAATGCGGGTCAAGCGAGGTGAGCATACCGTTAACCGCCGCTTCGATCAGCTTTTGGCTGTCAACCTCTTCGACATATTGCGCGCGGATGCGTTCGAAGACATCGCCGAACAGGTCAAGCTGCTGGTAAACCGATGTGTCTTTGTTCGCCACTTCGGCAATCAGGGGCCCGGCAAATTGTGTGACAATCAGCGCTCCGCCCACCATACCGCCAACAGCGGCCATCAGAACCTTGTTCATCGCGTGTCTTTCCCCGTTTGCGGCCCCCCCGCTTTGGGGCAAGAAAACCGCCTGTCCTAGTGTCTTTGTCTTGGCTTACACCAAAGGCCAAGTCTGGCACATCCGAATTTCGCCTGATTGCGCTGTCTTAGCCTGCATAACGTTGAACCCGCGCTGCCAGAAGCCTGTGATCGCCATTTGCCGCCGCAAAGCGCATCACATTTGCGTAGCAAACGCCTGACTTAGGCCAACAGCAGGCTTTTGCCCGTCATCTCGGCCGGTTGGTCCAAGCCCATCAGCGCCAGCAGCGTGGGCGCCAGATCGGCCAACCGCCCGCCAGCGCGCAGCGTTGCCCCCGCAGGCCCGCCGACCAGAATCACCGGCACCGGATTGACTGTGTGCGAGGTGTGCGGTCCCCCCGTGACCGGATCAACCATCAGCTCGCAGTTGCCATGATCTGCCGTCACAATCATCGCTCCGCCCGCCTTGGCCAGCGCATCAAGCGCGCGGCCCAGCCCGATATCAACCGCCTCGCAGGCTTTGATCGCGGCGGGCAGGCTGCCGGTGTGACCCACCATATCGGGGTTGGCAAAGTTGACCACGATCAGATCATAGCCCGTCGCAATGGCCTGCACCAACTGGTCCGACACCTCGACCGAGGACATTTCAGGCTGCAAATCATAGGTCGCCACCTTGGGCGATTTGGGCATAAAGCGCGCCTCCCCCGCAAAGGGGTCTTCGCGACCACCGTTCAGAAAGAAGGTGACATGCGGGTACTTTTCCGTCTCGGCCAAGCGGAACTGGGTTTTGCCCTGTTTGGCCACCCATTCGCCGATCGTATTGACCAAAGAGCGTTTGGGATAGGCCGTTTCCAGATAGGTGCTGGACTGGGCGGAATATTCCACCATGCCCAAAAGCGCGCCCCACACTGGCCTTTTGCCCGTGTCAAAGCCGGTAAAGTCAGGCTCGGCCAAGGCGGCCATAATCTCGCGCGCACGGTCAGAGCGGAAGTTCAGGCAAAAGTAGCCATCGCCGTCGCGTGCGCCTTGGTAATCGCCGATCACGGTGGGGGCCACGAATTCGTCCATCTCGCCCTTGGCATAAGAGGCGGCAACGGCGGCTTGCGGGGTTGGGGCGTGGTCGCCTTTGGCGTTCACCATCGCCTCAAACGCGCGGGCGACCCGTTCCCATCGTGTGTCACGGTCCATCGCCCAATAGCGGCCGATGACGGTGGCAACCTTGGCCCCTTGGGGCAAAGACACCATCAACGCTTCGATAAACTCTGCCGCCGAACTGGGCGACACATCGCGCCCGTCGGTGATGGCGTGCAGGGCGACCGGTACGCCAAGGGCGGTCAACGCGCGGGCGGCGGCCAGAACGTGGTTCAAATGGCCATGCACCCCGCCATCCGAAATCACCCCCATCAAATGCGCCGTCCCGCCCGAGGCTTTCAGCTTATCCGCAAAGCGCACCAAGCTGGGGTTTTGCGCAAAGCTGCCGTCTTCAATCGCCAGATCAATCGCGCCCAAGTCCATCGCCACCACACGGCCCGCGCCGATGTTGGTATGGCCCACTTCGGAATTGCCCATCTGGCCAGTGGGCAAGCCCACATCGGGGCCAAAGGTTGTCAGGGTTTCATGCGGGCAGGTCTGCCACAGGTGGTTGAAATTGGGCACATGCGCTTGGGCAGGGGCCGACACCGCCGGATTTGCGCCAATCCCCCAGCCATCCAGAATGCACAAAACAACGGGTTTCTTGGCTTGCATCGGTCTGGCCTTTCGCTGGGGTTTGGCGCTGTTTACGCGCCACAAACGCAACGCGCAACACCGCCGCCGTAGGGGTGCACTGTGCCGCTTATGGGATGGTATCGGGAAATTTGGTCGGAGCGAGAGGATTCGAACCTCCGACCCCCTGCTCCCGAAGCAGGTGCGCTACCAGACTGCGCTACGCTCCGACCGTGGCAGGGGGGTTAGCCTGATGCGCGCCCATTTGCAAGGGGGCGCGCTGCATTCTGCATGCTTTACGAGGGATCGTGACGTTCCGCCCCCCGCGCCTTGCCGCTGTCGAAGAATTTCAACCACGCGCTGGAACGCGGTTGCAAGCCAAGGTCAAACTCTGACCGCGTTTCTGTCACGGGCTTGGTGTTGGACACGGCAGGCGTTCCTTCGCGCAGCACGATGTAAATGCCCGAGGCGATGATGATCACCGTGCCCACCAGCGTCCAAAGATCGCTTTTTTCATGAAAGATCACCACGCCAAAGATCGACGCCCAGATGATCTGGCTGTACTGCATCGTCGCCACAATCGCCGCCTGTGCGCGCCTGTAGGCGGCAATGGCAATCACCCCCGCCACAAAGCTTAACGTCGCCATCGCGGCCAACAGGCCCAGATGGGCCAGCGGCAGGGGTTGATAGACAAAGGGCAGCGCCAGCCCTGAGACGATCGTGTTGGCAATCATCGGGTACAGCATGATCACGACCGAGCGTTCCGATTGTCCGGTGATGCGCACCAAAACCGAATTCACCGCAAAAATCACCGCCGCCGCAATCGCCGCCAGATGCCCCAGCCCCAGATGCGATTGCCCCGGTCGCAGCACCACCAGCACGCCCAACAGCCCCAGCACAATCGCCAGCCCACGGTGAATGCCCACCCGCTCGCCCAGCATCGGTATGGCGAACAGGGTGATCAATAGGGGGGAAGAAAAGAAGATCGGGTAAGCCTCGCTTAAGGGCAGGGTGGCAAAAGCGTAAAAACCGCAAACCCCGTTGATCGCCACAAGCGCAGATCGCAGCAGCGTCATGGCCGGTTTGCGCGGGATCAGGTTGCCTTCCGACCGGTCGGTCATCAGCATAATGGCCACCAAAGGAAAGCCGAACAGGCCGGAAAAGAAGATGTTTTGAAACGGGCTGTAACTGGCCCCCATGAATTTCACGATGGCATCGCTGGTGGCGTAGATGCTAAATGACAAAAGGGCCAAAAGCGCGCCGTTCAGGGTGGATGTGCGGACGGGCATGGGCAACCTGATGTTGGGGGCGGGGTTTGGCTTTCCCTCGCGCCAAATCGGGGTGATTTCAAGCGAAATGCGGGGTTAGCCTGCGGGTTGTTGCGGGCGCTTGCGCCCGGCCGCGGCCAACAGGGCAAGTCCGGCCACGATAATGACGCCAATGCCCAAGGTCGCCGCCAAACTTGGCTTTTCGCCCCATAGCACAAAGGCCAAAACACTGGCCCAGACGATCTGGCTGTATTGCATGGGCGCCACGACAATCGCCGGTGCCGTGCGGTAGGCGGCAATGATAAACAACCCCCCCGTCAACCCCAAGGCCCCCATCTGCAACCCCACTTGCCATTCGCTCAGCGTCAGCGGTTGCCAGACAAAGGGCATAATCATCCCCGCCCCCACCACCTGCGCCAACACGGGATAGAGCAAAATCACCCCCGACTTTTCGCGGTGCCCGATCTTGCGAAAGATAAGCGAGTTCAGCGCACCGGTCACGGCCCCCAAAATCGCCGTCAGATGCGCCAGTTGGAAATGGGTTGATCCGGGTTGCAAGGCGATCAGCACGCCGCCAAAGCCCGCCACGATGATCGTGCCGCGCAAAAGGTCAACCGGCTCGCCCAGCAGGGGCCAAGCCAGCAGGGTGATCATCAACGGCATGGTAAAGAAGATGGCATAACACTGCGCCAAGGGCAGATGGGTGAAGGTATAGGTCACAAACCCGCTGCCCAAAAGCGAGATCACGACCCGAAACGCTGTCAACCCCGGCAAGTTCGGGCGCAGGCTGGCGCGTCTGTCTTGCCAGAAAATCTGGCCCAAAATGAAGGGCAACGTACAAAATGCGGCAAAGAACATCACCTGAAACGAGTTCATCCCGTGCCCCAAGGCCTTGATCGACACATCCGAACAGGCATAGGCGCAAAAAGACGCCAGCGCCAAAAGCGCGCCTTTCAGGGGGTGGTTGGGCTTGGTCATACCGGGCTTGTGCCAGTCCTTTGTAACAAAAACGCGCCCGTGACCGTCACGGGCGCGTCGTTTTTCTCAATTCAGCAAGGGCGGGTTACAGGCTGGCGTCCAAAGCGGCAATCACCGCATCGCCCATCTGCGCGGTGCTGACGGGTGTACCACCTTCGGGGCCCATCAGATCGGCAGTGCGCACGCCGTCGGCCAGCACCTTTTCAACCGCCTTTTCCACGCGTGTCGCCTCGTCCCCCAGATCGAACGAATAGCGCAGCGCCATTGCGAAAGACAAAATACACGCAATCGGGTTGGCCTTGCCCGTGCCCGCGATATCGGGGGCAGAGCCGTGCACAGGTTCATACAGCGCCTTGGGGCGACCGTTCGCCTGCGGCAGACCAAGGCTGGCCGAGGGCAGCATCCCAAGGCTGCCCGTCAGCATCGCGGCCATGTCCGACAGCATATCGCCAAACAGGTTGTCGGTGACGATCACGTCAAACTGCTTGGGCCAGCGGCACAGCTGCATCGCACCGGCGTCGGCGTACATATGGGTCAGGTTCACATCGGGATATTCTTTGTCGTGGATCTCTTGCACCACATCGCGCCACAAAATGCCCGATTCCATGACATTGGCCTTCTCCATCGAGCAGACCTTGTTGTTGCGCTTGCGTGCCAGTTCAAACGCCGAACGGGCCACGCGGGCAATTTCGGATTCGGTGTAACGCTGGGTGTTGATGCCCACGCGCTCGTTGCCTTCCATGAAGATCCCGCGCGGTTCGCCGAAATACACCCCCGAGGTCAGCTCGCGCACGATCACGATATCCAAGCCCGCGACGACCTCTTTTTTCAGCGAGGAAAAGTCGGCCAAGGCGTCAAAGCATTGCGCGGGGCGCAGGTTGGAAAACAGGTCCATCTCTTTGCGCAACCGCAGCAAGCCGCGCTCGGGCTTGACCGAGAAATCAAGCTTGTCATATTTCGGCCCACCGACAGCACCCAGCAGAACGCAGTCCACCTCTTGCGCCTTGGCCATGGTGGCGTCTGTCAAAGGCGTGCCATGCGCGTCATAAGCGCACCCGCCCACCAGATCTTCGGACACGTCAAACGTGATCCCGCGCTTGGCATCAAACCATGTGATGATCTTTTTAACTTCGCCCATAACTTCGGGGCCGATGCCGTCACCGGCAAGGATGAGGATTGAGGGATTGGCCATCTGAGGCTCCTATGCTTGGTCGCCGTTGGCGTAACGGGTGGGCGGCACGCGGTCAAGCGGAGCGGGTTCGTTCGGGCGCGGAATCCGTGGCCTTCAGGCAGTTTGACAAGGTTAAGGCAGGGTCAGCCGCGCCCAAACGGGGAAGTGCTGGGTGCTTGCAACCTCGCCGTCCGCCAAGGGGGGGCGATGCAGCGGCCAAAGCACGCCGGCGGTTTGCACGGTAAGGGTGCGCGACGGCAAAAGGTAATCCAGCCGCAAACTCGCCCCGCTTTTCAAGGCGGCGGTATCAAGGGCAGGGTCGCCTTGCTGGCCCGCATCGCTATGGCTTGCCGGACCGCGGGGTGCGGGGTCTTGCAGCAGGGGGCTTTCCAGCAGGGCTCGCAAGGCTTGCGGTCGCCCTGACCCGTCGACAGGATCAAGATTTGCTTGGCCAAGGATCACAAAGGGCGCTTCGGGCGGGGCGTAAACGCCCGTCTCGGGGGCGATTTTTGGCAAGGTGCCGTTTAGCAAATGCAGCCAAAGGGCGGTTTCATCCGCATTGCGGCGGCCGTTGCGATCCTCGGGGCCGTCAAACAGCGGCGGGGTGGCCGACCAGACTAAAAGGCGCAGCGTCTTGTCCGGTGCATAGATCACCGGCACCTCGTAATGCCCCGCGTTCGACAGGCGTTGCAGCAAGCGGGCGTCGGGGGTCATGTCGGGCGGTAAATCGGCTGCGGGCAGGTCTTTCCACAACAGCGCGGTAAAGTCGCGGATACGGGCGCGGTCGATGGGATAGCGCGACAAAATGGCCATGCCCGCCTGCCCCGCAAAGCGCCCATAGGCCTGCGCATCGCGCGGCCCGCTGAGCGCGCCGTCATGGTTCAGATCCAGCCACGTCGGAATGCCGGTGTTGGGCCGCAGCCCAAGGGCATCGGCATAGATCAACCCACGATCGCGCAACCGCCCTTGCAGCGCGCTTAGCGCCAAGCCGTCATAATCATAGTCAAAATTGGTCAAAAGCAGCACATCGGCTTTCAGGGCAACGATGGCGGTGATCTCTTGTTCCACCTGCCCATCATCGGCCTTTTGCAAGTGCTGCAACAAAAGCCCCGGGCCAGAGTGGCTGAACCTTGTGCTAAAGGTGGCGACAGTCAGGTCAAACGCCGCAGCAAGGCCGGGCCAAAGGGCGACGGACAGACAGATCACAACGGCCGCAAGGACCTTACGCGCTTGGAAAATACCGATCGGGTGGGTCAAAATCGTATTCCTCTTCCCATGGGCGCGGACACGTCACCCAAGGATCTAAATGCAGACCAAGCCCCTTTTGCCATGCAGGCTATGTGATCTGCACGCACCCATGATAGCAAAATACTCAAAAGTTACACTTTGATCTAGCACAGGAATTCTTTTGATTTCGAACAAGTCGACAGATCAGGGCGGGGGTGGTCGGCAACAAAAAAGGGCGCAGGAAAGCCCTGCGCCCTTTTTTAGGGGTAAGATTGGTGGCCTTACGCCCAAGGGCGCAAGGTTGCAGCCTTTTGTTCGAAACTGTCGATGGATTTGGCCTTAACCATGGTCAGGCCGATGTCGTCCAAGCCGTTGATCAGGCAGTCTTTGCGGTGGGCATCCACGTCAAACGGGAACACCCGCCCGTCCGATGTGGTGACCGTCTGCGCCTCTAGATCCACCGTTTGGCGGGCGTTGGCCCCTTTCTTGGCGTCTTCCATCAGCACATCGACCACGTCTTGCGGCATGACGATGGGCAGGATGCCGTTCTTGAAGCAGTTGTTGTAGAAAATATCGGCAAAAGAGGTGCTGATCACGCAGCGAATGCCAAAGTCCAGCAAAGCCCAAGGCGCATGTTCGCGCGACGACCCGCAGCCAAAGTTATCGCCCGCGACGATGATCTGCGCTTGGCGATAAGCGGGCTGGTTCAGCACGAACTCGGGGATTTCCTTGCCGTCCAAAGTATAACGCATCTCGTCAAACAGGTTCACCCCCAGCCCCGACCGTTTGATGGTCTTGAGGAACTGCTTGGGGATGATCATGTCGGTGTCGATGTTGACCAAGGGCATGGGTGCGGCGATGCCGGTCAGTTTGGTAAATTTGTCCACCTTTCAGGCTCCCACTTTGTTCAGTTCTTCAAGAACGATTTTACGATAGTCGTTGAGCGTTATGTAGGCCGAATAGTGCGGAATTTTCATGATCCTTCTGTGGGGGAAATGAGTTTTGAGCAGCGTATGAACGTCATTACCTAAGGCAACTAGAACAGCTTCACCTGCGCCGATGGCCATCAATTCAGCAGTTCGTGACTTAACTTGCTCACATACTACGTCGGGATTTTTTCGCGCATAAGACATAACTCTGTGTGCCTTCGGGTCGACTATTTCGACAAAAAAATCAGTAATGTAAGCGCCCCAAAGTGGGGTGCCATGGATGGCGTAGCGTAACCGATAGTCTCTGCCCCTATGGCTTCCATCGTGAAAGTTACTAAATGGCGCAGAATTTGGTCCTGAACTCCTAGATCCATTCAGTCCTATTAGGACATAGTTTGTGTGCAGATGAGAGAACAACTCAGAAGGATCCTCGGGCGCGAACACCGAAAGATCGTCGATATACTCACGGTTAGATCCTTCTGAACTTGGCATGCGCCAGAAAGCCCAACTGGCGTAACTGTGATAGTTCAAAGATGGATGGCCATCAAATGTATTGTTAATACGTTCAATCAGTTCGGACTTTTCCATCACATCAAATCGCGCACATCGGTCAGGTGACCGGTGATTGCAGCAGCGGCGGCCATGGCGGGCGACAGCAGGTGGGTGCGCCCGCCGCGGCCCTGACGGCCTTCGAAGTTGCGGTTGGATGTGGCGGCACACCGCTCGCCCGGGGCGAGTTGGTCGGGGTTCATCGCCAAGCACATCGAGCAGCCCGCCAGACGCCATTCAAAGCCCGCGTCGATGAAAATCTGCGCCAGACCTTCCTCTTCCGCTTGGGCGCGCACAAGGCCAGACCCCGGCACCACCATCGCGCGGATGCCGTCTTTCTTTTTCTTGCCCTTCAAGATCGCGGCAGCGGCGCGCAAGTCTTCGATGCGCCCGTTGGTGCAAGACCCGATGAACACCGTGTCAATCTTGATGTCCGACAGGTTCTGCCCCGGTGTGAGGCCCATGTAATCCAAGGCGCGTTGCACCGCGTCGACCTTGCCGCCGGTGAAATCCGACGGCGAGGGCACTTTGCCCGTGATCGGCAGCACATCCTCGGGCGAGGTGCCCCATGTTACAACAGGGGCGATGTCTTCGCCTTTCAGGGTGATCACCTTGTCCCAATGCGCGCCCTCGTCCGAGAACAGGGTTTTCCAATAGGTGACAGCGGCTTCCCAAGCAGCGCCTTTGGGCGCGTGGGGGCGGCCCATGCAATAGGCGTAGGTCTTTTCATCGGGCGCAATCAGGCCAGCGCGGGCACCGCCCTCGATGGCCATGTTGCACACCGTCATGCGGCCTTCCATCGACAGTTCGCGGATGGCTTGGCCGCAGTATTCGATCACATAGCCCGTGCCGCCCGCTGTGCCTGTGGCCCCGATCACCGACAAGGTGATGTCTTTCGCCGTCACACCGGGGCGCAGGCTTCCGGTGATTTCCACCTTGAAATTCTTGGCCTTGCGCTGGATCAGGGTTTGGGTGGCCAGAACGTGTTCAACTTCTGACGTCCCGATGCCATGCGCCAATGCGCCAAACGCGCCGTGCGTGGCGGTGTGGCTGTCGCCGCAGACCACGGTCATGCCGGGCAAGGTCCAGCCCTGTTCGGGGCCGACGATATGCACGATGCCTTGGCGCACATCGGACACGGGGTAGTAGTTGATCCCGAAGTCCTTGGCGTTCTTATCCAACGCTTCAACCTGAATGCGCGAATCCTCGGTCATGGTCGCGGCATTGGCGCGGTCCAGCGTGGTGGGCACGTTGTGATCGGGCACAGCGATCGTCTTTTGCGGCGCGCGCACCTTGCGGCCCGTCATGCGCAGCCCTTCAAAGGCCTGCGGCGAGGTGACTTCATGCACCAGATGGCGGTCGATATACAGCAGGCAAGTGCCGTCTTCGGCTTGATCGACCATGTGGTCGTCCCAGATTTTGTCGTAAAGCGTGCGAGCGGTCATGGCTCTTCCTTGGGTTTGGGAATTTCGGGGGGTGGGAATGACGAACAGCCCGCATCAGCGGGCAAAAGCAGACACTCAGCCGCGGGCGCGCTGCGAATGCAGGGCGCGCTGAAACCGCCAAGGCAGGCGATCATGGTCGGCGATGTCGAAAAACCGGATCATAAGGGTCTTTTACGCCGTTGCGACCCGTCTCGCAAGGCTTACGCAGTTGGGTTGATGCAGGATATGGCATCGGGCGGCGCGCGACCTATATAGGGGACAAAGGGGAAAAGAATGCAGATCAAACGCCTGATACTCGCACTGATAATTGGCCTAGTTGGCCTCACCGCAAAGGAACCCGCCGTGGCCGACACCTACCACGCCAACGAGACGCCGAAATACACCGTCGAACGCACCGACGGCGCGATGGAACTGCGCCTGTATGCCCCCCGCCTGATGGCCGAGGTGACGGTCAAAGGCAGCCGGTCGTCGGCGATCAGCAGCGGGTTTCGCGTGCTGGCGGGGTATATTTTTGGCGCCAACACCAGCGGGGCCAAAGTGGCCATGACCACCCCTGTCACCCAAGCCCCGGGCGAGACCTTGGCGATGACCACGCCAGTCACCCAGATGGGGCGCGACGGGTCTTGGGTGGTGCAGTTCATGATGCCCGCGTCCTATACGCTGGCCACTTTGCCCAAACCTAAAGACGACCAGATCCGCTTTGTATCTGTGCCCGCCGTACATCAGGCCGTTGTGACCTTTTCCGGCTTTGCGTCCGAACGCACGTTGCAAGCGCATGAAGGCACGTTGCGGTCTTGGGCGCGCGGGCAGGCGCTGAACGTGACCGCTGGCCCCTTTTACTATTTCTACGATCCGCCGTGGACCTTGCCCTGGAATCGCCGCAACGAGGTGGCCTTTAACGTGCAATAGCTTGCCTTACCCCCGATTCGCCGCTATGCGCGCCTGCTTATCCCTTGATCTGGGCTTTCATTGAGGTTTGTCCCCTTTAATGCTAGGCTGCGATCTAACCTTGCGTCGGGGTCTGATCGGCGCGCTTGCTTGGAGGACGTTGTCCTGACCCATTCTGACCCATCGACCGGCTTGCCGGTCGGGCCGCGCACCACCCGCGCCAATACGCCCGCCGAACTTGACTATTCCTCTGAAGATGTTCTGGCCGAGGTTTTGGCCTCGCTTGACGATGACAAGGCCGAAGAGATTGTGCAGATCGACCTGCGCGGCCGCTCGGATGTGGCCGATTATATGGTGATCTGCTCTGGCCGCTCGTCGCGGCAGGTGGCCTCGATCTCGGACAAGCTGTCTGACCGCTTGAAAGACCGCTTCAAGATGGGCGCCAAGATGGAAGGCAAGGAAACCGGCGATTGGGTGCTGATCGACGGGTCTGATGTGATCATCCACGTCTTCCGCCCCGAAGTGCGCGAGTTTTACCAGCTTGAAAAGATGTGGTTGCCGTCGTCCGGCCACCGCACCGATACGGACGCAGCTGTCTAAATGCGCGTGCATCTGGTCGCGGTAGGCCGGCTGCGCGCTGGGCCGGAACGCGATCTGGTGGACGATTATGTCCAAAGGTTTGACAGGACCGGCCGGCCCCTTGGGCTTGGCCCGCTTGTCGAACATGAGGTGGAAGATAAAAAGAACCTCGGCATGGCGGCAGAGGCGGATCTTTTGGCCCGCGCCGTGCCTGCGGGGGCGGTTCTGGTCAGCTTGGATGAACGCGGCAAGCTGCTGTCCTCGCCCGAGTTTGCCACCCTGCTGGCGCGCTGGCGCGATGGCGGGCGGCAGGATGTGGCCTTTGTGATCGGTGGGGCAGACGGGATTGACCCCGCCTTACGCGCCAAGGCGGATGCTTCGGTCAGCTTTGGGGCGATGGTCTGGCCTCATATGCTGGTGCGTGTGATGCTGGCCGAACAGCTTTACCGCGCCGCCACGATCTTGGGCGGCGGGCCTTATCACAGGGCCTAGCGCTGCTGCCAGCGCCCCAAGATATACGCCGCCGTCATCAAATCCAGATGCGCGCCGCCGCCGTTCTTGGCGATGGTGATCTGGTCGTCGCTGGTGCGCTGGTAGAGGTCGGGCCGGTAGAAATCGGCCAGAACATCGGCTTCGCTAATCGCGCCCGAAGCTAACGGATCAATCAACTCGCCGATGTGGTGGATCGTGGTGGCCCGCGCATCCACAAACACACGGGCGCGCTGCATGGCCAGATCGTCCACCTCGCGCATTTTGGGATTATAGGCGCCGATCAAATCCAGATGCTGACCCGGTTGCAACCATGCCCCCAGCACCACAGGCGCGCTGGCCATGGTG
Organism: Paracoccaceae bacterium; assembly: GCA_947449875.1. Taxonomy (GTDB): domain Bacteria; phylum Pseudomonadota; class Alphaproteobacteria; order Rhodobacterales; family Rhodobacteraceae; genus Stagnihabitans. The sequence continues at coordinate 11,159 of CANFSY010000003.1, read as the reverse complement.
GCGGTGCAGATCACATCGGCGGCGCGCACGGCGGATTCCAGATCCTCGGCCACCCGCAACCCCGCCACGTCCTCCGCCATCTTGCGCGAACCTTCGGCAGAGCGGTTCCAGACAGTAAACTCTGCCTCTGGCCACAGGCTGCTGTAGGCTTGCACCATAGACCGCGCCACGGTGCCGGCCCCCACCAACAAGAACCGCCGCGAATCCTTGCGCGCCAGTTTTGACGCGCTCAGCAAACTGTCACCCGCCGTCTTCCACTTGGTCACCAGATGAAAGTCGATCAGAGCTTTCGGAACCCCTGTCACATCGTCAAACAACGTCACCACGCCATTGACCGCCGGAAGGCCCCGCGCCCCATTCCCCGGCACCACGGTGGCCACTTTGACCAAAGCCCCAAGCCCCGTGATCCAAGCGGCGCGGTCCAGCATCACATCGCGGTCGCGGTAAAGGAACAGATCGGCGATCTCGGCCTTGGGCAACTTATGCCCTGCTTCAAACGCGGCGGTCAGGCCGGACCAGTCCATCAGGGCCTCTGCCTCGCGCCCCACAAAGTCTATCATAGCCCCGCCTCCTCTTTGGTCAGCAATCCTTCGTCCACCAGTCTTTGCGCCCAAGGTTGCCAGCCGTCAAAGTGATGCGTCAGCCAGCCTCGCGCTGCGGCTGCTGCGATATTGTCGGCGCGGTCATCGGTGAACAGCAAGCGATCAGGCGCAATGGCGCAGTCATCCTCGACCATCTGATAAATCCGCGGGTCCGGTTTGATCACCCCCATGCGCCCTGACACATAATGCCGGTCAAACTCTGCCAGAAACTCCAGCTTCGGCATCGCCTCGGCAAACGAGGTGCTGCCAAAGTTGGTCAGGGCAAAGCATGGCACCCCCTTGGCCCGCAAGGCCCGCAGCAAAGCGATTGACCCTTCGATGCGCGGCGAGGCGAGTTCGATCCAGCGATCGTACCACATGCGCACTTCATCGCGCCATTCGGGGTGGCGATCCGCCCAAGCATAGATCGTCTCGGAAAACAAAGCGCCCGCGTCGATGTCGTCGTTCATCTTGTGCAGATCGACGGCCTCAAACAGGGCGCGGCGGCGGTCAGGCCCGATCACGCGGTCGTAAAACGCTTCTGGCTGCCAGCACGTCAGAACGTTGCCGATGTCGAATATGACGGCTTCAACCCGCATGATGCCTCCGCGCTTCTCGATACAAGGTATAAAGCCCCGCGCCGATGATCAGCGCAATGCCGATCCAGCCTTGCAGGTCGGGGAAGGTGCCAAAGAAAATCAGCCCCCAGATCACCGCCAAGGGCATAGAGGTGTATTCGAACGGGGCCACCAAGGCGGTTTCATTCATCCGGTAGGCCTGCGCCATCAGCAGCCCGCCAATCGCCACCGACAGGCCGGTGCCCAGAAAATAAATCCAATCGCCCGCAGGGGGCATCCCCCAAGGCCGGAACAAGAACGCCAATGAGGCATCCGACGACCCCGCCAAATGCCCGTCCCCCGTCCACATCCCCATGCTGGACGAGACGATGATAAACGCCACCTGCGTGTAAAAGTTGATGGTGACAGAGCTTTCGGTGTCGCGAAACATCCGCGTCATGGTTTGGGTGATGGCATAGCACAGCGCCGAGATCAGCACCAAAACCGCCGCCCAGTGAAACTCCCCCTCGGGCCGCAGCATGACGACGACGCCGATCAGGCCCACGACCACAGCACTCCACCGATGCCAGCCCACTTTTTCGCGCAGCACCACGACCGACAGCATGGTCAGCAACAACGGGGCCACAAAGCCGATCGCCGCTGCATTGGCCAAAGGCAAAGCTGCCAGCCCCAGAAAATAGGTGGCATTGGAAATCATGACGATACAGGCCCGCGTCAGATGCATCAGCGGGCGCTTGGTTCGCCAGACCTGCCGCTGCCCGGACAGCGCGGCAAAGGCCAGAATAAACGCCACCCCCACCAGCCCGCGCACCAGAATGACCTGATGCAGGGCATAAGCGCCCGACAGATGCTTGATGCACAAATCGTTCAGCGAGAAAACCGCCGCCCCCGCCATGGCTGCGCCAATTCCCAACACCACGTGTCGGGACTGCTTGGCCTCTGCCAAACCCGCGCCCTTGGGCGAAAGGGAAGTGCTCTGCGTCATGGGCGTAGCTTATCAGCGTGGGGCGGAGTGATTCTGTCGCGGATGCGACACGCAAGGCCGCCGCAAGTCGGGCAGCACTTTAGCCCGCCGCCGCTGCCCTAAGCACGCGGTCCAGCACATCCAAGAACCGCGACCGATCCGCTTTGCCAAACAGCTTGCCGCCGCCTTGCCGGAACGGATCGGCGGCGCGCAGATCGGCCATCAGGTCGCGGGTGGCCAGCACCATGCCGATATTGGCGCGGGAAAGTTCTTCGCCGTTGTGTTTGATCACCCGCGCCCCGCTTTCCACACAGCGTGCCGCCAAGGGGATGTCGCCTGTCACCACCACATCGCCCGCGCCCGCGTGATCGGCGATCCATTTATCCGCCTCATCCGGCCCTTGCGCCACAAAGACGCTTTCCACCAACGGATTGGCCGAGGGCCGGATGCCCCCGTTTGACACCAGCACCATGCGCACCCGCAACCGTGTGGCCACGCGTTCGGCTTCTTCCTTCACAGGGCAGGCGTCGGCGTCGATATACAGCGTCATGCCAGCAGCGCGCGGGCGTGAAAGGCGATGTGGTCTTGCATGAAACTTGCCACGAAAAAGTAGCTGTGGTCATAGCCCGCTTGCCAGCGAAACACGCCCGCTGATCCGGCCAAAGCGGCCTCTAGTGCGTGCGGTTGCAGCAGGTCTAGAAACTTATCGGCCCCGCCCTGATCGACCAGCACAGGCAAGGTCAGCCCCCGCGACTTGATCAACTCTACCGCATCATGCGCCGCCCATGGCCCTTCATCCGCGCCCAGATAGGCCGCAAACTGCTTGCGCCCCCAGTCCGACCGCGTCGGGTTGCAAATCGGCGCAAAGGCCGACACTGACCGGAACCGTTCAGGAAAGGTCAAAGCCAAGGTCAAGGCGCCATGCCCGCCCATCGAATGGCCCGTGATCGCTTGGCGCGCGGCATCCAGCGGGAATTGGTCAAATACCAGATCTGACAATTCTTGGGCCACATAGGTCCACATCTGGAAATGCGCCGCCCAAGGGGCCTCGGTCGCATCGACATAAAACCCCGCACCGCGCCCCAGATCAAAGGCCGCATCATCCGCAGCCTCTCCGCGCGGCGAGGTGTCGGGAAACACCACTGCAATCCCCGCCTGCGCGGCCCAAGCCTGCGCGCCGGCTTTGACCATGGCGTTTTCGTGGGTGCAGGTCAGCCCCGACAGATACCACAACACGGGAACCCGCCCCGCTTCGGCCTGTGGTGGCAGGTATAGGCCAAAGGTCATCTCGCCCCGACAGCAAGCCGACTCGTGGCTTACCACCAGTTGCCGCCCGCCAAAGGCCCGATTTTCCGAAAGGATGTTCATCTTAGCCGCCCCCAATCAACACCCCCGCCGCAAAGACCAAAGCCCCGCCCAACACCACCTGCAAGGCGGCGCGGACAAAAGGCGTGTCCATGTAGCGGTTTTGAATCCACGCAATCGCCCAAAGTTCAACGAAGACCACACACATCGCAAGCGAAGTGGCCGTCCAGAAATCGGGGATCAGATAGGGCACGGCATGGCCCAACCCACCCAGCGCCGTCATGATCCCCGAAGCCAGCCCCCGCTTAAGCGGACTGCCCCGCCCTGACAGCACCCCGTCATCATGCGCCGCTTCCGTAAACCCCATCGAAATCCCCGCCCCGACCGAGGCGGCAAGCCCCACCAACAGCGTGGTGTGGCTGTTTTGCGTGGCAAAGGCCGTGGCGAAAATCGGCGCGAGGGTGGATACCGACCCATCCATCAACCCCGCAAGCCCGGGCTGCACCCATGTCAGAATGAACTGCCGCCGTGCGCCTGCGTCTTCTTGCGCACGCGCATCGCCCGACAAAAGCTGCGCCTCTAGCCCGACGGCGGATTTTTCATGCCCCGCCTCTGCCGCCGCCAGATCGCCCAGCAGTTTGCGGGTGGCTGCATCTGACGTGCGCCCCGCGGCAAGGGTGTAGAACTTGGCCGCCTGCGCCTCCATCCCCGAGGCTTCGCCGCGAATCGTGTCCAGCGACAGGTTTTTGGTCAGCCAGATCGGGCGGCGTGCGTGAAACCCCGCCACATGTTCGCGCCGGATCAGGGGAATCACCTCGCCAAAGCGTTTGCGGTGCATGTCGATCAGCAATTGGCGGTGGCCATCTTCCTCCACGGCCATCGCGTCGAAGACTTGGGCCGAGGCGGGGTAATCTGCCCGCAGCATCTGGCCATAGGTGCGATAAATCCGCGCGTCGTCTTCTTCTGACGATATGGCAAGGGCCAGAACATCTTGTTCTGACAGGTCTGAAAAACGGCGGCGTTGGGTGAAGCTAGAGATCATGATGCGCCCCTAATTTGGAATGGTTCTAATATGGCCAAACACCGGCAAAAGGAAACCCCTCACCCCCGACCTGTCACCCTTTGCCGCCACAGCGTGAACAACCCCGCCGCAATCACAATGGCTGATCCGAAGATCACACTGACCCGCAGCGTTTCGTGAAACAGGAAAATTCCCAAAAGCCCGATAAACACCAGTTGCAAATAGGCAAAGGGCTGCACCGCACTGGCTTCGGCCAGATCATAAGCGCGGATCAGGCAGTAATGCCCCGCGCAAGAGGTGCAGCACAACACCAGCATCCAGCCCCAATCCATCGGCGCCATCGTGGTCCAGACGGGCAGGCCAAAGAACGACATGCCCACAGCCCCCACCACGCCCGTCCAAAAGAAACTGACCTGCGCCTTATCTTGCCGCGCGGCATAGCGTGTCAGCAGCGAGTAGACGGCAAAGATAAACGCCGCCAGCAGCGGCAGCACCGACCAGATCGAAAACACCGACAGCCCCGGTCGCAACATCACCAAAATGCCGCTAAAGCCCAACAAGATCGCCGTCCACCGCCGCCAGCCGACCTTTTCGCCCAAAAACGGGCCAGACAGGGCCGCAACCATCAAGGGATAGCTGGTCAACAGCGAATGCGTCTCGATCAGGCCGTTGTGGGCAAAGGCCAGACCCGTCATGCAAATCTGCCCGACCAGCATCAGGCCCCGCGCGATATGTAAGGGCGCTTGGCGCGTGCGCACGGCAGCGCGCAAGCCGCCTGCTTGGCGGGCCGACAGCCAGATGACAAACAGCGCAAAGAACCAAAAGCGCAGCATCACCACCATTTGCACGGGGTACTGCGTGGTCAAATGCCGGGTCACCCCGTCTTGCGCTGAAAAGATCAGCGTGGTCAGCACCATCATGAAGATGCCGCGCTTTGTGTTCTGCTCGGTCATGCCGCTGGCCCTTGGCGCGCTTGGGTCAGGGCGTAAAGCCCCGCCAGCACAACAATGGCCGCGCCAATGGCGACTTCTGGCCGCAACACCTCGCCGTAGATCACGATGCCAATCACGGTGACAAAGACGATCTGGAAATAAGCAAAGGGCTGCACAACCGAGGCTTCTGCCACCTCATACGTCTTTTGCAGCAGCCAGTTTGAAATGACGCAAACCACCGCATAGGCCATCAGATAGACCCAATCAAACGGCGCCACGCTTTGCCAATGCGGCAGGCCGATGATTGTTGACAGCACCAAGCCAATGACGGGCGGCCAAAAGAACGCCGCAAAGAACGGCTCTCCGCGCGTGGTCAGCCGTGTCAGAACCGAATACAGCGCAAACATAAAGGCCGAGGCGACGGGCAGCAGCGCCGCCCATGTGAACACCCCCGCCCCCGGTCGCAAGATCACCAGCACCCCGACACAGCCGATGGCCACCGCCAACCAGCGCTTAAAGCTCATCCTTTCGCCCAAGACCGGGCCGGACATGGCCACCACGAACAGCGGGCACACGGTAAAGATCGCAAGGCTTTGGATCAGCCCGATCAGCGTATAGGCATAGACCATCACGCAAATCTCGGCCACCAGCAGCACGGCGCGCAGGACGTGCCAGTGCAGTTTGGTGGATTTGATCGCGGCCAAACCCTCGGGGCGGCGAAGTGCCAGAACGATGACAAAGGCCGCAAAGACCCAATAGCGCACCATCACCACCATCTGGGTGTTGTACGTCTCGGCCAGATAGCGCGAAAAGCCGTCTTGCACGGCGAACGAAAACACGGCGGCTATCATCAGCCAGATGCCCAAGGTGGGTGCGCGGGTCATGGCAATTGTCCTGTGGTCATATGGCGCTTGCGGGCAAAGCCCGGCTGGCGTGTGACGACAAAGCCCGCCGCTTGCAAGGCCCGCCGCACATGGCCTGCGGCGGTATAGGTGGCAAAGGTGCCGCCCTTGGCGGTGTGGCGGGCGACGTGGTGCAGCAAATCCTCTCCCCAAAGTTCGGGGTTCTTGGCCGGAGAGAAGCCGTCCAGATACCACGCATCGGCAAGGCCGTCCCAAGCGGGCAGGGCGGTGCGCGCATCGCCCTCGATCACGCGCACCTCGATTGCGCCCAAGGTGAAGTGCCGCTGCCCCTTGGCCCAAGCCGCCACCAGCGGCCCTGCCACCGCTTGCGCTTGGGGAAAGGCGGCATGGGCGCGGGCCATCTCGTCAGCGGTGATGGGATAGGCTTCAAACGAGGTATAGCGCAGCGGCAGATCGGGGGCCAAAAGATGGGTGGCAAGCAGGTTCAACCCCGTGCCAAAGCCCAGTTCGGCAATGTGAAACCCCGCCCGCAACCGCTGCGGCAGCCCGTTGCCGGCCAAGAACACATGCCCCGTTTCCGCAAGCCCCCCCGCCAGCGAGAAGTACGGATCGTCAAAGCGCACCGATACGGGCACCCCACCCTCTAGCCACGCCAGACCTTGTGCCTGTTCACTGCCCGCCATTTGCCCTATGCCCTTTTCGCGCGGACCATGGGCAAGGGCATCAAGAATGACAAGGGTGGATCTGACCATTCGCGGCGGCGGCATCTTTGGCCTTTCCGTGGCATGGGAGGCCGTCTTGCGCGGCGCAAAGGTGCGCGTGGTGGAAAGCCGCCACATCGGCGCAGGGGCCAGCGGCGGGCTGGTGGGCGCGCTGACACCGCACACGCCCGAGGGTTGGAACCCGGTGAAGGCCTTTCAGCTGCAAAGCCTTTTGCGCGCCTCCGCGTGGTGGGCAGGGGTTGAGGCTGTCTCGGGCCTATCCTCTGGCTATGGGCGGATCGGCCGTTTGCAGCCTTTGGAGGATGCCCAAGCCGTCACCCTTGCCCAAACCCGCGCCGAAGGGGCGGCGCAACTTTGGCAAGGGCAAGCGGTGTGGCAGGTTGTTGCGGCCACGGGGCATGATTGGGAACCCTTAACGCCATCGGGGCTGATGATCCACGACACGCTTTCCGCCCGCATCAACCCCAGATTGGCCCTTGCGTCGCTGGCAGTGGCGCTGCGGGCGAAGGGGGCGCAGATTGTGTTGGGCGATGCCCCAGATGAAGGTGCTGTCATCTGGGCCACGGGGGCCGAAGGGCTTGCGGCCTTAAGCCAAGACCTTGGCCAAGCCGTCGGGCGCGGGGTCAAAGGGCAGGCGGTTTTGCTGCGTGTGTCGGGTTACGAAACCCGCCCGCAACTGTTCATCGACGGGCTGCACATCGTGCCCCATGCCGATGGCACCATCGCCATAGGCTCTACCACCGAAAACCAATGGGTCGATCTGTCGACCGATGCCCAATGCGACACCCTGATCGCCCGCGCCCGCGCAGCCCTGCCCGTGCTGTGCTGCGCCCCCGAAATCACCCGCTGGGCCGGACTGCGGCCCCGCGCCGCCAGCCGTGGCCCGCTGATCGGCGCTTGGCCCAAGCGGGCGGGGCACTTTGTGGTCAACGGCGGCTTCAAGATCGGCTTTGGCACGGCGATCGAAACCGCCCGCCTGATCTGCGATCTGGTGCTAGAGGGGAAAGATACGATCCCCGACACCTTTCGCCCCTAGACCTCGCCTTGCGCCAAAAGCCAGTCGGCGCTGGCGGTCAGGGCATCGACGGGGGAGGTGAACTGCATCCCCATGTCCGCCTTTGCGCGGGCGTTTGACATCTGCGGGATACGGCCCACCAACGGCAACACGCCCTTGATCGCCGGATCAAACAGCGCCAACAGGCGCAGCACGATCATCGGCGCGACCTTGGTTGCGATGCGGCGCTTGGGGTGGGCGGCTTTCAACAGCCCTGCCATCTGGGGCATCGTCATGCTGCCTGCCGCCGCCAGATACCGCTTGCCCGCCGTTTGCGGCCGTTCCGCCGCGCGCAGGTGCATTTCGGCCACATCGCGCACATCGACACATTCAAAGCCCAGCATCGGCACCATTGGGTCACGCCCGCCCAGCAAGCGTTTGACAAGGTTCAGCGAGGTGCCGACATGCCGGTCCAGCGGTTGCCCCAAAACCAGCCCGGGGTTGATGCAGGTCAGCGCCAGATCGGGGGCAGTTTTCACAAAATCCCACGCCGCCCGCTCTGCCAAGGTTTTGGATTTGGCATAGGCCGTGGTGCCGGCGGCGGTCAGGTCGCACCAATCGGATTCGTCTTGAACGCCGCTTTTTCCTTCGTCATAGACCGCCACGATGGACGAGGTCAAAACCGCCCGCCTGATCCCCGACGCATAGGCAAACCGCAGGGCGCGCAGGGTGCCTTGGACGGCGGGGTTGATCAGGTCGGCGGGGTCTTTGGGCTGCGCCATGGGAAAGGGCGAGGCCATGTGCACCAGCACATCAGCGCCCTGTGCCGCCTCGGCCCAGCCGTCGTCATGGGTCAGGTCAGCTTTGGCAAAGCTCAGGTTGGCCAAGGCCGCCTTGGTCAGATGCGGAGCGAGGGCCTGACGCACCTCATCGGCCCGATCAAGGCTGCGCAGCGTGCCGCGCACCGCCCATCCGGCTTGCAAGAACCGCAACGTGACGTGTTTGGCGATAAAGCCAGACACGCCGGTGATCAGTGCAATCTTTTGTGCGCTCATAATGCCCTCTGTTCAAAGCCCATATGGTCTTAGATAGGGCGAGAGCGGCCTTAATCCAAAAGACGGCGGGCGATCACATGGGCCTGAATTTCGGCGGCCCCTTCAAAGATCGACAAAATCCGCGCATCACACAGCAAGCGGCTGGCGACATATTCCAGCGCAAAGCCGTTGCCGCCGTGGATTTGCACGCCGTTGTCAGCCGCAGACCACGCCACCCGTGCGGCCAATAGCTTTGACATCCCGGCTTCAAGGTCGCACCGCTTGCCAAGGTCTTTTTGCCGCGCTGCGAAATAGGTGATCTGGCGTGCAATGGCAATTTCCACCGCCATCATCGCCAGCTTCGCCGCCACGCGCGGGAAGTCGATCAAGGGTTTGCCAAACGCAATGCGGTCGCTGGCATAGCGCATCGCGGTTTCCATCGCGGCCTGCGCCACGCCGATGGCACGCGCAGCGGTTTGGATGCGCGCCGATTCAAAGGTTTGCATCAACTGCTTGAAACCCTGCCCCGTCACCCCGCCCAGAAGGTTTTCCCCCTTCACGGCAAAGCCGTCAAAGGCCAGTTCATATTCTTTCATGCCACGGTAGCCCAAAACCTTGATCTCGCCGCCCGTCATGCCTGCGCTGGGGAAGAGATCATCTTCAGTGCCCGGTGTCTTTTCGGCCAAGAACATGCTCAGCCCGCGGTAATCCTTGGTGTCGGGATCGGTGCGCGCCATCAGCATCATCACATGTGCGCGCGAGGCGTGGGTGATCCATGTCTTGTTGCCCGTCACCAGCCAATCGTCGCCGTCTTGCACTGCACGGGTGCGCAAAGCGCCAAGGTCTGACCCTGTGTTCGGTTCGGTGAACACGGCCGTTGGCAAAATCTCGGCGCTGGAAAGTTTGGGCAGCCAATAGGCCTTTTGCGCGTCTGTCCCCCCGCACAAGATCAACTCTGCCGCGATCTCGCTGCGCGTGCCCAAAGACCCCACGCCGATATAGCCGCGCGACAGTTCTTCTGACACCACAACCATCGCCGATTTCGGCAAGCCAAAGCCGCCGTGTTCTTCGGGAATGGTCAGGCCGAAGACGCCCATGTCGGCCAGTTTGGTGATGATCTCTAGCGGGATCAGATCGTCTTTCAGATGCCAGCCATGGGCAAAGGGGGCCACCTCTTCATCGGCAAAGCGGCGGAATTGGTCGCGGATCATCTCAAGCTCGTCATCCAAGCCCGAGGCTCCAAAGGTGGATGCCCCGTTTTGCGCCCGCATCAAGGCCACAAGCCGCATCTTGGCGCCGTCACCTGCGGCGGCGATCAGGGCTTGGGCTTCGGGGCCGGGCATGTAGGGTGCAATCCCCAGATCGGCGGCGCGGGCCACTTCGTTTTGGCTCATGGCGATGCCGCCCGCGATCTGCGCAAGGTATTCGCCAAAGCCCAGCTGCAAGATCAGGCCTTCCATCTCGGTCAGTTTGGCTTGGTCTGACAGCGTTTGCGCCCATTGGCGCAACTGGGTCAGCGATTCCACATAGGTTGCAAGCCATGCCAGCCCGTGGGCGGCGTATTGGTGCTGATCCAGTGCCGCGGACGAGACTTTGCCCGCCACCGTCACCCGCGCGGCCAAGGCTTGACGCGCCAGTGCCAAATGGGCCTGCGCTTCGGCCAAGGCGGGGTCGGTCAGAGCCAACAGGTTTGACAAAAGCGGCGTCATAGACAGGTCTTGACCATCGTGAGACATGGCACCCTCTGGGATTCTACATTCCTCGCCGACCTAGCGCGTTAGCAAGTGCAGCGCAATAATATTTTGCAAAATAGCGTCAAGGCGCAGCAATATAACCCGCCGGAGTCGCGCTTACCTTTGCCCCCGGCCCGCGCTAGAACCCTTGCGTGGAGTACTTTATGGCCAACCTCTCCACCCCGGCCTTTGTGGCTGCGATGGTGATCACGCTCTTTGCAGGCTTTGTGAAGGGGGCAGTAGGCTTTGCCATGCCCATGATCATGATGGGGGCGTTTTCCTCTTTCCTGCCGCCGGAACTGGCGCTGGCGGGACTGATCTTGCCCACCTTTGTAACCAACCTGACCCAAGCCTTTCGCCAAGGCTTGCAGCCCGCTTTGGCCACGATGCGCACCTATTGGCGGATGCTGGCGGCCACGGTGGTGTTCATCG
>CANFSY010000002.1 GCA_947449875.1 Paracoccaceae bacterium | reverse complement strand
GGGTGTGGCTGACGTTTTACATCGGGCGCATCAACATCGGCCAAGGGGCCTTTGCGCTGATGGGGGGCTATGTTTCGGCGATTTTGATGACCAAGGCGGGGTTGAGCTTTTGGGCCACGCTGCCCTTGGGGGGACTGTTTTGTGCGCTGATCTCGGTCGGCATCGGCGTGCCGATCTTGCGCCTAAGGGGCGTCTATTTCGCCATGGTCACGCTGGTTCTGACCGAAGTCGCCCGTCTGACGGCGCTTGCCTTGCCCATCACCAACGGGGCCAAGGGCATCACCTCGATCCCGCTGCCGGGCGCTTTGTCTGTGGGCGGCATCACGCTTATTCCCGACTTTGCCACGATGGAGAACCCAAAGCTGGCCTTCTACCTTTTGGCCGTCACGATGATGGTCGCCAGCTACGCCGTCTTGTGGCGTATCGTGAATTCGCGCCTTGGGCACCTGTGCCGCAGCTTGCAACAAAACGAAGAACTGGCGGCATCCATCGGTGTTAACACCGCTTATCTGCGCGTGCTGGTCTATGCGATTTCCAGCTTTTTCGGTGGCATTGCGGGGGTGGTGTTTGTGGCCATCTCGCAGTCCATCTACCCGTCCAGCTTTGTGGTGACGGATTCGGTCAACTTCATGCTGTACTGCTTTGTCGGCGGGCTAAGCTATGTGGCGGGGCCGATGGTGGGCACCTTGCTGTTGTACTTCGGCTGGGACCTGCTGACGGTGGCCAAAGATTACCAGATGCTGATCTATTCCAGCGCCATGATCGCGCTGATGCTGGTGCTGCCCAACGGCGTTCTCAGCCTGCTTGACCGGATCGGAGGCAAAAAATGACTGCGATCTTAGAGGTTAAGGGCATCACCAAACGCTACGGCGGCCTGACCGCCGTCAACGCCGTCAGTTTCGCGGTGCAAAAGGGCGAAATCCTGTCGGTGATCGGCCCGAATGGCGCGGGCAAATCGACGCTGTTCAAGCTGATCTCGTCCTTTGTGCCCACTTCGGGCGGCGAGGTCTTATTCAACGGCACGCGCATTTCCGACCTTGCCCCGCATAAAGTGGCACGCATGGGTGTGGTGCGGACGTTTCAGGAAACCACGATCTTCAAGTCTATGACGGTGCGTGAAAACATCATCGTCGCCCATCATCTGCGGTCAAAAAGCAGTCTGTTTGGCTTTTTCATCGGATCGGCCCAAGCCCGCGCCGATGAGGCCGCCTTTGGCGCCTCCGCCGACGAGATTGTTGATTTTCTGGGCCTGCAATCCATCCGCCATGAACTGGCATCGAACCTGCCGCAGGGGCACTTGCGCGCCTTGGGCATGGCGATTGGCTTGGCGACCAAGCCCACGATCTTGCTGCTGGATGAACCCTTTGCCGGTATGAACCATGACGAAACCATGACCATGGTCGCCAACGTGCGCCGTCTGCGCGATGAGCGCGGCTTGACGGTTCTGCTGGTGGAACATGACATGCCCGCCGTGATGAAGATCAGCGACCGCATCGTGGTGATCAACTTTGGCGAGAAAATCGCCGAAGGCACGCCTGCCGAAATTCAGGCCAACCCAAGGGTGATCGAGGCCTACCTCGGCTCTGAAGACGCTGCGATTGGACTGTAGGCCATGAGTGAAATTTTAAGCTTTCAAGATGTCGAACTGTATTACGACCACGTTTACGCGCTCAAAGGCGTGTCGATCAACGTGCAGTTGGGCGAAACGGTGGCGTTGATCGGGGCCAATGGGGCGGGCAAATCGTCGATCCTGCGGGCGATTACGGGCCTGCGAAAGATCAAAAGCGGGTCGATTTCCTATATGGGCGAAAGGCTGGATGGGGCCTCGGCCTCTGACATCGTGCGCAAGGGCATCGCGATGGTGCCCGAAGGGCGGCGGGTGTTTCCGTTTATGTCGGTCAAAGACAACCTGTTGATGGGCGCGTTTACCCGCACAGATAAGGCGGGCATTGCCAGCACGCTTGAGTCGGTTCTGACCCGCTTTCCGCGTTTGAAAGAACGCTACAGCCAACAGGCCAGCACCCTGTCGGGCGGCGAGCAGCAAATGATGGTTATTGGCCGCGCCTTGATGGCCAAGCCGAAGCTGTTGTTGCTGGACGAACCCTCGCTGGGGATTGCGCCCAAACTGGTGCAAGATATTGCCCGCGCCATTGTGGCGATCAGCCGCGATGAACAGGTGTCGGTGCTTTTGGTGGAACAAAACAGCCGCATGGCGCTTTCCATCTCGAACCGTGCCTATGCGATGGCCACGGGATCGGTGGTTTTGGCAGGCAATTCCCAGGATTTGATGCACGACGACCGTATCAAAGCGGCCTACCTTGGGGGGGAAGTGTGATGCGGATTTTGGTGCTAAACCCCAATACCACGGCGTCGATGACTCAAAAAATCGGTGATGCGGCGCGGCGTGTGGCCTCGCAGGGCACCGAGATTGTGGCCGTCAATTCCGCCCACGGCCCCGCCAGCATCGAAGGCTATTATGACGAGGCGATGTCACTGGCCGGGATGCTGAAAGTGATCCGCGACACCAAGGATGTGGATGCGGTGATCATCGCTTGCTTTGACGACACGGGGCTGGATGCCGCCCGCTGCCTGACCGATCGCCCCGTGATCGGCATTGGCGAGGCGGCGTATCACTTCGCGTCGATGATCGGCAACAAGTTCTCGGTCGTCACCACTTTGGCGCGGTCTGTGCCGGCCTTGGAACACAACCTGCACCGCTACGGCTTGATCGCGCGCTGCGCACGGGTGCGCTCATCTGAGGTGGCGGTGCTGGAGTTAGAGCACGCAGGGTCAGACGCCCGCCTGCGCATCAGCGCCGAAATTGGCCGCGCGGTGGCCGAAGACCGCTGCGAAGCGGTGGTTTTGGGCTGTGCCGGCATGGCCGATCTGGCCGAGGCCTTGGCGCTGGAACATGGGTTGCCGGTGTTAGATGGTGTCAGCTGTGCTGTGGGCTTGGCCGAGGCGATGGTGAAACTGGGCCTGAAAACCTCGCGCCTTGGCGGCTATGCGCCGCCGCCTGCGGATAAATTCCACGGGTAAAGGCGCAAGCCCTCTGGCAGTGGGGTGCCCTACCCGCACTTGCCGATTGAGCCAAACCACGGTCAAGCAAACACGTCTCATCGCTCTTGAAACCGCCAGACCTGCGCGGTGGATGGTGGTGCCTATGATCTTGACCGCATAGAACTTAAACGGTCAACTGGTCCCCGTTCGAGACGCCGCAAACCCAAGACAACGGCCCTTTGCGCCCCCATAGTTAAAACTGAGGCACGTTCACGGCATCGTCGTTCACCCAAAGGAGCAGACCCATGGCTGAACCTGTCTTTATCCTCTCTGGTGTGCGCACAGCCATCGGCACCTTTGGTGGCAGCCTTTCAAGCACAGAGCCGAACGTGTTGGGCGCTCTTGTCTCGGCCGAGGCGATGCGGCGTGCGCATGTCACACCCGACCAGATCGGCCATGTGGTCTTTGGCAATGTCATCCCCACCTGCCCCAAAGATGCCTATCTGGCGCGAATTGCGGCGATGAATGCCGGCGTGCCCCAAGAGGTGCCCGCCATGACGCTGAACCGCCTGTGTGGCAGCGGTGTGCAGGCGATTATCTCTGCCGCGCAAAGCATCATGCTGGGCGACACCGACGTGGCCCTTGCCGGCGGGGCCGAAGTGATGAGCCGCGCCCCGCATTATGTGCAAGTCGCTCGCTTTGGCCAAAAGACGGGCGATGCCAGCCTGATCGACGGGTTGACAGGTGTTTTGACCGACCCGTTTGGCCATGGGATCATGGGCAACACAGCAGAAAATGTGGCGGAAAGATACGGCATTTCACGCGAAGATCAGGACGCCTTCGCCTTGGAAAGCCAGCGCCGTGCGGCCGTTGCGATCGGATCGGGGCATTTTAGAGCTCAAATCCTTGCAGTCGACGTGACCGCAGGCCGCCGCCAGATGACTTTTGACGCCGACGAGCACCCAAAGCCTGAAACCACCGCTGAAATGCTGGCAGCCCTGCGTCCGGCGTTTCGCAAAGGCGGCACTGTGACGGCGGGCAATGCCTCTGGTCTGAATGATGGGGCGGCAGCATTGGTCTTAGCCTCGCAGCGCTATGTGGCGGCCAGCGGGGCAGTGCCTTTGGCGCGGATTGTGGGCTATGCCCACGCCGGGATTGATCCAGCGATCATGGGAATCGGGCCTGTGCCTGCGGTGCGCGCTTTACTGGCGCGCTCTGGCCTGTGCAGTGCCGATTTTGACGTGATCGAATCGAACGAGGCTTTCGCCGCCCAAGCCTTGGCGGTGACCCGTGACTTGAATTTGGACCCCGCCAAGGTGAATCCGGACGGCGGCGCGATTGCCTTGGGCCATCCTGTCGGGGCGACGGGCGTGATGCTGACGGTCAAAGCCCTGTACCAGCTGCAGCGCATTGGCGGGCGCTACGGGCTGATCACCATGTGCATCGGTGGCGGTCAGGGCATTGCGCTTGCCATTGAACGGGTCTGAGGTGCGCCCACTGCGGAATGCTGGCAGAACAGGGGCTTAGCCTGTCACCACTGACGGCAGAGGCTGTAGATAATGATCTGGCATTTGGCCTTGGCAATTGATGAACCTTATGTCGCAACTCAAGGCCGGTATGAAAACGCGCGGTTTGATCAAGGATTCCCACGCGGGTGTCGTCACGCGCATCAGTCTCAAGCGGCCCAAACAGCTGAACACCTTGAATGCAGCCATGACAGCACGGCAAATCAGCGCGCAAGACTTTTGCGCCGAATGGGGCAATTTCACGATCTTGTGCAAACCCAAGATCGCAGCCGTGAAAAGTCCTCCGCTGGGTGGCGCTTGCGAAGTGAGGATGATGTGCGATTTTGCCAAAGCAGGCAGATCGCGTCCCCGAGCGGGGTGTATCTTGCCTTGAAGATGGCCGCTACGCCGGCACGGGCCTGCTTGATCAGCGGGCCACGGCGGGTAGACTGATGGTAGGATCATCGCTCAAAGGCGCCATTTTGTAGTGGCATGGATCTGGCGCGCTGAACGGCCCACTCGTTGTTCTGTTCCAGCAGAAGCGCACCGAGGCGGCGGGTGGTTGCTACATCGTTGGGGACGATGCCACCGCCCTGCGCGGTGCCAAGCACTTGGCCGAAGAGATAGCCGACAACCCTACCTTGAACCTGTGAGAACAGATCGTGGCGCGCAGCTAAAATCGCGCACGACTTTTGCAAACGTGCCACAAGCACCCACTGATTTCCTTGCATAAGGTATTTGCGACAAGACCCGCATAGGCCCAAAACCGCTCCTTTACCCACAAGTCCTATCAAACCTAATGCACCTGAACCACCGTAAGACTTTGATTTATATTTCGTTTATTTTCCGCTCTTATCAAACCCTTTGAAAAGCGTGTCATAAAGCGTAAAGCTGCGGAGGGGGGTGAAACCCCCGCTTTGCAGCGTCCGCTTACATATGCCCGCCCCAAGGCCCATGCAGCCCTGAACCTTGCACATCCACCCGCTCAAACCCATGCGCGCCAAAGAAATCACGCTGCGCTTGGATCATGTTTGCCGTGCCCCGCCCTGTGCGCATCAAATCAAACCACGACAGGCCCGCCGCCAATGCAGGCATCGGCAGACCATGGGCCGCACCTGTCGCGACCACCTGCCGCAGGCCCACGGTTGCGCTTAGTAAATGCTGCGCAAAGAACGGGGCCAGCATCAATCCGCGCGTGGGGTCTTCTGCCAGCGCGCGGGCCATATCGTCCAGCATCGACGAGCGGATGATACACCCCGCCCGCCAGACCTTGGCGATGGCCGGAAGTGGCAGGTCCCAGCCAAACTCGTGCCCTGCCGCGACGATCAGCGCAAAGCCCTGCGCATAGCACAGGATCTTGCCTGCAATCATCGCCTGTTCCAGTGCCGCCAGACTGAGCGCCCCCTTCGGCAGGCGCTGCGGCGCTGGCCCAAAGATCGCCTCGCCCCTGCGCCGCGCCTCCCACTGGGCCGAGACGTTGCGCGCCATCACCGCCGCCTCGATCACGGGAATCGGGGCAGACAGGGTCTGCGCCTCGATCACCGTCCAGCGGCCTGTGCCTTTTTGTCCGGCCTTGTCCAAGATCACATCCAGCATCGGATGCGCCCCGTCGGTGGCCTTGGCCACGGCGGCCGAGATTTCCATCAGATAGCTTTGCAACACGCCTCTGTTCCAGCCGTCAAACACCGCGCCGATTTCGGCGGCTGGCATCCCCAATCCGTCGCGCATCACACCGTAGATTTCGGCGATCATCTGCATATCGGCATATTCGATGCCATTGTGCACCGCTTTGACAAAATGCCCCGCCCCGCCAAGGCCCATCCATGTCGCGCAGTCTTCGCCGTGATATTTGGCCGATATCGCCCCCAACACAGGGGCCACGCGGTCCCAATCCGCCCTTTCGCCACCGCCCATGATCGAAGGGCCATGCCGCGCCCCCTCTTCCCCGCCCGACACGCCAATGCCCAAAAAGCGCGGGCCTTGGGCTGCGGCTTCGGCGGCGCGGCGGTTGGTGTCGTGGAAATTGGCATTGCCCGCGTCGATGATCAGATCGTCGGCGTCCAGCAAGGGGCGCAGGGCGGCGATTTGTTCATCCACCGCAGGGCCTGCGGGCACCATCAGGATGATCGACCTTGGCCGCTCGATCGCGGCGACCAAGTCGGCCAAAGCCTCGGTCGGCACGATCTGGTCGGCCAAGGCCCCGGCTTGAGCGTAAAAGTGGCGCGTCACGGTGGTGGTGCGGTTCCAAACCGCGATGGCGAAGCCTTTTTCGGCGATGTTCAGCGCCAGCATGGCGCCCATCGTTCCAAGCCCGATCAGTCCGATATGCGGCTTTGTCATGGCAGTGCGGCCTTTATGCGATTGCTTCGCACCATCTAAAGGCTGGTCTTGCACGGGAAGTAAAGCAAAGGCTACACGCCAAGCCCGCAGCCTTAGAACAAAGCCGCGTTCCACCACAGATGCGTCAGGATTGCGGCCCCGTAGCCCAAGCCCACCGCCCAAGCCCAGCGCAGATGCGCGCCAAAGGTATAGACCCCCCGCGCCTGCCCCATCAACGCCACCCCCGCCGCCGACCCGATCGACAAGATCGACCCGCCCACCCCGCAGGTCAGCGTGATCAGCAGCCAATGGCCGTGGCTCATAGCAGGGTCCATCTTCAAGACGGCATACATCAGCGGAATGTTATCAACCACCGCCGACAAAGCCCCGATCAGGATATTGGCCGCCAAAGGCCCCAAGCCTGCGTAGAAAACCTGCGAGGCCAGCGCCAGATAGCCCAACACCCCCAAACCACCCACGGCGAAGATAATGCCAAAGAAAAACAACAACGTGTCCCATTCCACCCGCTGCACTTGGGCAAAACTGTCCAGCACCATGTCGTCGTCGCCACGCCGCGCGCCCGTCAGCCGCAGGCCATAGGACAAGGCCTGCAAATAGCCCAAGCCCAGCATCATCCCCAAAGCCGGCGGCAGGCCCAAAGCGTTCTTGAACACAACCGAGGTCGCAATCGTCGCCGCAAACAGCGCCACCACGCCCCACATCGCGGGCTTGGCGCGCACCCTGCCCTGTTCTGCCGCAGGCCGACCTTTGGGCACGGCCCAGATCATCAACAGCGCAGGCACGGCCCAATTCACCACCGACGGGACAAACAGCGCGAAGAACTCAAAAAACTCTACCTTGCCCTTCTGCCAGACCATCAAAGTTGTGATGTCGCCAAAGGGGCTAAACGCCCCCCCCGCATTGGCCGCCACCACCACCGAAATACAACTGACCACCGTGAACTTGGCGCTGTCACGGCCCAAGGCCATGACCACCGCCCCCATGACCAAGGCCGTGGTCAGATTGTCCAGCACGCCCGACAGAAAAAACGCCAAGCCGCCCGTCAGCGCGAAAAGCTGCCGATAGCTTAAACCCGCCCGCACCATGACCCCGCGCAAGACATCAAAGGCGCGGCGCTCTTCCAGCGTGTTGACGTAAGTCACGGCGACGATCAGGAACAAGAACACCTCGGCGTATTCCTCGATCACGCCCAAGGCCGCGTCATGGGCCAAGGCCGATTGCCCTTGGGCGGCGAGCGCCACCCCGATCAGCGCCCAGATCAACCCGGCCGCCAAAAGCACGGGCTTGGATTTCGCCATGCCCGTGATGTCCTCAAGAACCACCAACACATAGGCCACGCAGAAAAGGCCCAGCGCTGACAGCCCCGCCCAATGGTCGCTAAAGTCCATCCGCTATCCCCTTTTCGCGCGGCTTTGGGCCGCCCGCCCGCCAAAACGCCGCAGCGCACCTTGCCAGCAAGCCGCCCGCGATGCAAACTGACCCCACCTTGCGGAGAACCCGATGCAAACCCTGACCCCTGATGCCACGGCCATCCCTCACCTGCCCCAAGTCACCCATGCGCGCAATCCGGGCATGGCGCTGGATTTGGACTGGGTTGCCTCGGTGCAAGCCAATACCTCGGCCATCGAACGGCGCTGCGCCACTTTGGGCGGGCGGCGGTCGGTGAAGAAAGACTATCAGGCGGCGTGGTTGCTCAAAGCGGTGTCGGTGATCGACCTGACCACCCTGTCGGGCGATGACACGGCGGGGCGTGTGGCACGCCTGTGCGCCAAGGCCCGCCAACCCGTGCGGGCCGAAATGCTTGCGGCCCTCGGCCTGCCCGATCTGAAAGTGGGGGCGGTTTGCGTTTATCACGACATGGTCGCAGCGGCGGTGGAATGTTTGGAAGGGTCGGGCATTCCGGTGGCGGCCGTGTCAACCGGCTTTCCTGCGGGCCTGTCGCCCTTTCCCCTGCGGATCGCAGAGATCGGCGCATCGGTCAAAGCGGGCGCGGCTGAGATCGACATCGTCATCTCGCGCCGCCATGTGCTGACGGGCAACTGGCAGGCGCTGTATGACGAAACCTGCCAGATGCGCGCGGCTTGTGGGGATGCCCATATGAAAACCATCCTCGCCACGGGCGAGCTCGGAACCCTGCGCAATGTGGCACGCGCCTCGCTGGTCTGCATGATGGCGGGGGCGGATTTTATCAAAACCTCGACCGGCAAAGAGAGTGTGAACGCCACCTTACCCGTCACCCTGACCATGCTGCGCGCCATTCGCGATTATGACGAACGCACGGGCTATAAGGTTGGTTACAAACCGGCGGGCGGCATCGCGAAAGCCAAAGACGCGCTGCTGTATCTGGCGCTGATGAAAGACGAATTGGGCCTGCCATGGCTGCAACCCGACCTGTTTCGCTTCGGCGCCTCCTCGCTTTTGGGCGATATCGAGCGTCAGTTGGAACATCACCTGACGGGGCGCTATTCGGCCTCGCACCGCCATGCGATGGGCTGATGATGTGCCTGACCCCACCGCCGCAGGGGCGCTGCCCCTCGGGCAAAGCCCTCACCCCGGGATATTTAGGCAAGTATGAAACCCCCTTTCATACTTGGAAAAATATCCCCGCCGGAGGCAAACATCTGCCCCAAGCGCGCCTTTTGACAGGGAGTCTTTCATGACCGTCCGCGATATCTTCGAAGCCATGTCTTACGGCCCCGCTCCCGAAAGCCATGCCGAGGTGACGGCGTGGCTGGCCGGTCACAAGGGCCAGTTTGGCCATTGGATCGACGGGGCCTTTGGGGCTGCGGGCGAAACCTTTGCCACGCGCAACCCCGCCACGGGCGATGTGCTGGCGCTTGTCACCCAAGGCAGCGCGGGTGATGTGGACCGTGCCGTAGCGGCAGCACGTCGGGCGCAGCCCAAGTGGGCCAAGCTTTCGGGCCACCAGCGCGCCAAGTATCTGTATGCGCTGGCCCGATTGGTGCAAAAACACGCCCGCCTTTTGGCCGTGCTGGAAACGATGGACAATGGCAAACCCATCCGCGAAGCGCGCGATATAGATGTGCCCTTGGTCGCGCGGCATTTTTATTATCACGCAGGCTTGGCGCAGCTTATGGCCGCCGAACAGCCCGGCCTGCAGCCGCTGGGGGTGTGTGGCGCAGTGATCCCGTGGAACTTCCCGCTTTTGATGCTGGCGTGGAAAGTGGCCCCGGCTTTGGCGGCAGGCAATACGGTCGTGCTGAAACCTGCCGAATACACCCCGCTGACTGCCCTGCTGTTTGCAGAAATCAGCCGCGAGGCGGGATTGCCCAAAGGTGTGTTGAACATCGTCACCGGCGATGGTGACACGGGTGCTGCCCTTGTGGCCCATCCTGACATCGACAAGATCGCCTTCACCGGATCGACCAGCGTGGGCCGCAAAATCCGCGCAGCGACAGCGGGCACGGGCAAGGCGCTGACGTTGGAACTGGGCGGCAAAAGCCCCTATATCGTTTTTGACGATGCCGATCTGGACAGCGCCGTTGAAGGCTTGGTGGATGCCATCTGGTTCAACCAAGGCCAAGTCTGCTGTGCGGGATCGCGCCTGTTGGTGCAAGAAGGCGTGGCAGACCGCTTCCATGCCAAGCTTAAACGCCGGATGGATGGGCTGCGGCTGGGCGATCCGTTGGACAAGTGCATCGACGTGGGGGCCATCGTTGATCCGGTGCAGCTGGCCACCATCACCGCCTTGGTCGACGGATGCACCGACGGCCAGATCTACCGCGCCGCCACCCCCGTGCCTGCGGGCTGCTACTATCCACCCACGCTGATCACCGGCCTGTCGGCCGCATCCCCGCTGATGCAGGAAGAGATTTTCGGGCCGGTCCTTGTCTCGATGACCTTCCGCACGCCGGCCGAGGCGGTGGAACTTGCCAATAACACCCGCTACGGCCTTGCGGCGTCGATCTGGACGGAAAATGTCAATCTGGCGCTGGATATGGCCCCCAAGATCAAGGCGGGCGTGGTCTGGGTCAATGCCACCAACCTATTCGACGCCGCCGCAGGCTTTGGCGGGGTGCGCGAAAGCGGCTTTGGCCGCGAAGGCGGATGGGAGGGGCTTTTGGCCTATCTGAAACCCTCACCCAAAACCAAGCCCTTGGCGCAACTGAAACCCTTGGCAGAGCCTGACGCCCTTGTCGTCGACGGGTTAGACCGCACCGCCAAGCTGTTCATCGGCGGCAAACAGGCGCGGCCCGATGGCGGCTATTCGCGGGCCGTTGTGTCGGGTCGGGGCAAGTTGTTGGGGCAGATCGGGCTTGGCAACCGCAAAGACATCCGCAACGCGGTCGAGGCCGCCCATGCCGCAAAAGGCTGGGGCCGCACCACGGGCCATGCGCGGGCGCAGATTTTGTATTACATCGCGGAAAACCTGTCGGCCCGTGCAGAGGAATTTGCCAAGCGGCTGCAAGAGATGACGGGCAAGAATGGCGCGGAGGAGGTGGAGGCGTCGATCCAGCGCCTGTTCACCTATGCCGCTTGGGCCGATAAATTCGAAGGCAGCGTCAAACCCGTGCCGATGCGCGGCGTGGCCTTGGCGATGAATGAATCGGTGGGCGTGATTGGCATGATTTGCCCTGATGAGGCACCGCTCTTGGGCCTGATCTCGCTGATGGCCCCCGCTGTGGCCATGGGCAACACCACAGTCGTGATCCCGTCAGAGGCTTTCCCCCTTGCGGCGACTGATTTTTATCAGGTGCTGGAAACCTCTGATCTGCCTGCCGGTGTGGTCAACATCGTCACGGGCAACCATGCCGAACTGGCCAAGCCCTTGGCGGGGCATATGGATGTCGATGCGGTTTGGGCGTTTTCGTCGACCCCGTTGTCGACGCTGGTGGAACACGAATCAACCGCCAACCTCAAACGCACCTGGGTCAACCACGCCCGCACCCGCGATTGGTTCGGGGCCGAGGGTGAGGGGCGGGCGTTTTTGCGCCATGCCACGGCGGTCAAGACGGTCTGGGTGCCTTACGGCGAATAGGCGGTTGGGCGCGCATCTGACATAAATCTTGGCAAACTTGCCACACTACAGGGCCTGCGCAGGTGTTTGCGGGGGTTATGTCTTGACCCGTTGCCTTGACCAAGGGATGCTTGCCTCAAATATGCCACAAAGGATCGTTCTCATGACACTGCGCAGTCTTGCCGGAACCACGGCGCTTGCTTTTTCGCTGTCTGCCACAAGTCTTTTGGCCGCAGTCACCCCCGAAGATGTCTGGCAGGCTTGGCAAAATGCCGGCCTTGGCGTGGGGTCTGCGATCACCTCGGACAGTGCTGTGCGGGATGGCTCCGCGCTGGTGGTTTCGAACGTTTCCTTGGGCGATGGCGCGGGGCTGGCTGTCACGCTTAAGTCGGTGACGTTCACCGACAATGGCGACGGCACTGTCAACGTTACGCTGCCCGACAGCTTTGCCGTCAAAATGACCGTCCCCGCCACGGGGGGGGATGCGACCTCTGCCCCCAGCGCGGTGTCGGCAGAGGTGACGATGCCCGGGGCCACGATTGCCGCCTCTGGCACGCCCGATGCCATTGTTTATGATACAGATGCGCCAGAGGTTGGTCTAAAGTTTGACGGGTCTGACAGCGCCAATCCGGGCGCGACCGCAGCACTCGAGGCCAAGCTGTCCGGCGTTCAGATACATTCCGAAATGGCGGGGGGGGAGGCGGAGAGCTATCAAGAAGAGCTGTCCGTCAAATCTGCCGTAATCACCGCCACAGGGGCCGATCCGGCCAGCGCCACCGATTATACGCTGGCCGCCAATCTGGCCGATTTTTACACCACGGCCAAAGTGTCCGTGCCCAAAGGCTCTGCCGCTGACAGCTTTGGGGTGGCCTTGGCCAAAGGGCTGACAATGAGCAGCCAGTTTGGCATGGGGGCCAGCACATTTGATCTGTCCAGCACCCAAAACGGCACCGCGACCAAGATCAGCGGCAGCCTGAAAGACGGCATGGTCGATGTGGGCGCAGATGCGGGCAAGGTCAGCTATTACAACAATTTCAACGGGCTAGAGGCCACAATCGCCTCTGCCGATCTGCCGGTGGCCAATGCCGCCTTCGGCTTGGGGCAAGGCGAGATACATCTGGTCGTGCCGGTTCTAAAATCAGACGCCCCTGCCGATTTCACCTTTTTGATCAACATGACAGACCTGTCATTTGCCGATGACATCTGGGCTATGATTGATCCGGGCAAGGCGCTGAAACATGATCCGGCGACACTCGTCGTCGACACCTTTGGCCAAGTCACGCTTGCCCAAGACTTGACCGACGATGCCGCCGCCGTAACAGCGGGCGACCCGAACGCCATTGGCCAACTTAACGCGCTTGAGGTGCCCAATATCCATCTGAAGGCGGGCGGGGCTGATCTGACGGCACAGGGCAGCTTTACCTTTGACAACTCTGACATGACGACCTTTGCGGGCATGCCTGCCCCCACCGGCAAGATCGACATCAAAGCCACCGGCGTAAACGCGCTGGTGGACGCGCTGGTGACCATGGGGATCTTGGGCAAAGACGAGGCCGATCAGGGCCGCATGATGCTGGCGATGTTTGCCAATACCTCGGCCACGGCGGATGAAATCACCTCGACGCTAGAGTTCAAGGACAAGCATTTCTTCGCCAACGGCCAGCAATTGCAATAAGTTTACCAAATGGCAGGGCCGCGCCGTGATCTGGCGCGGCCCTTCTCTTGTCTGGCGGCCCCCTTTCGCCCATATCTGCTGCAAAGGGGACCATTTATGCCGCATGATCTGAACCAGTTGACCCAAGCCCTGCTGTCTGCCGCCAAAACCGCTGGCGCGGAGAGTGCCGATGCCTTGGCCGTGTCGGGGCAGTCTTTGTCGATCGACATCCGCCAAGGCCAGTTGGAACAGGCCGAACGCGCCGAAGGGGTCGAGGTGGGCTTGCGCGTGATGGTGGGCAAGCGGCAGGCCTGTGTCTCGGCCTCTGACATCTCGCCCGCCACATTGGCGCGGTTGGCAGAACGCGCCGTGGCCATGGCCCGCGAAGCCCCTGCGGATGACACGGTGGGTCTGGCGGACCCTGACCAACTGGCGCAAAGCTGGGATGTGGCGGCGTTAGAGCTGTGCGATACCAGCGACGAGCCCACCGCAAAGCTTTTGGAATCCAACGCCCGCAGGGCCGAGGGTGCTGCCCTTGCAGCGGGCGGGATCACGCAAGTCGAAGCCTCGTCGTCTTGGTCGCGGCGCGGGATGCATCTGGCGACCAGCAACGGCTTTTCGGGCGGCTATGAACGCTCGTCGCATTCCGTGTCGGCGGTGGCCTTCACCGGATCAGGCACCCAGATGGAGCGGGATTGGGCCGCCGAAGGGCGCACCTTTGCCGCTGACATGCCCGCGCCCGAAAGCGTGGGGCACCGCGCGGCAGAGCGCACTTTGCTGCGCGCAGGGGCCGTTAAGCCGCCGACGGGGGCCTATCCGGTGGTTTATGACGAGCGCATCGCGTCGTCGCTGGTCGGGCATATTCTGATGGCGGTGAACGGGGCGTCTATTGTGCGGGGCACGTCTTGGGCGCGGGATAAACTGGGCCAGCAAATTCTGCCCAAGGGCATGTCGCTGACCGAAAACCCCCACCGCCCGCGCATCAGCGGCTCGCGCCCGTTTGATGGCGAGGGGCTGCCGACCAAGCCGCGCGCTTTGATCGAGGACGGCGTTTTGATGGGGTGGACGCTGGATCTGGCCAGCGCGCGCAAGTTGGGGCTGACGCCCACGGGCAATGCGGCGCGGGGCACAGGGTCGCCGCCGTCGCCGTCAACCACCAACATTGATCTGACGCAGGGCAGCGTGACCCAAGCCGAGCTTTTGGCGCAGATGGGCACAGGGCTTCTGATTACCTCGATGATTGGATCGACGATCAACCCCACCACGGGCGATTATTCGCGCGGCGCTTCGGGCTTTTGGGTGGAAGGCGGGCAGATCGCCTATCCGGTCAACGAATGCACTGTGGCGGGCAACTTGCTGGATATGCTGATGCGCCTGACCCCCGCCAATGACGCGCAGGCGCACTACTCTACCCGCGTGCCCAGCCTGCTGGTCGAAGGGCTGATGCTTGCCGGCGGCTGACCTTGCACTGCTGATCGCGGCTGCCCGACTTGCGGGCAAGATCGCCCTGTCGCATTGGAAAGCCAGCCCGCAGGTTTGGGAAAAGCCCGACGGCCAAGGCCCCGTCTCTGCCGCCGATCTAGCGGTGAACGCAGCACTGGCGCAGGTTTTGCGCCCAGCGCGGCCCGATTACGGCTGGCTGTCGGAAGAGACGCCTGACGGCGCAGAGCGTTTGTCGACGCAGGCCCAGTTCATTCTTGACCCGATCGACGGCACCCGCAGCTTTTTGCAAGGCGATGCCGCCTTTTCCCATGCGCTGGCGGTGGTGCAAAACGGTCAGGTCACGGCGGGGGTGGTGTATTTGCCCGCGATGGACAAGCTTTATGCCGCCTGCGCTCAAGGGCCAGCCACGCTGAACGGCGCAGAAATCCGCGCCGCGCCACCTGCGGCGGAGGGGCGCGTGCTGACCGCGAAATCCACCCTTGCGCCCCAACATTGGCCCGGTGGCGTGCCCACCATGCAGCGCCACTTTCGCGCCGGAATGGCGTGGCGGATGTGTTTGGTGGCGGAAGGGGCGTTTGATGCGATGCTGACGCTGCGCCCGTCTTGGGAATGGGACATTGCGGCGGGGGCTTTGATCGCCGCGCGCGCAGGGGCCTTTGTCAGCGACAGGCACGGGCACGCTTTGCGCTTTAACGCGCCTGATCCGCGCAGTGCGGGGGTGGTGGTGGCAAGCCCCGACCTGCACGGCGATCTGGTGGCACGGCTGGCCCCAAAATGACAAAGGGCGCGGAAGGATCCGCGCCCTTGTCTTATATCATCATCAGCGCCTTACGCTTTAGGCTTGCGCGGCGGGACGAACCGCTTGGATGTGTCGCCCGCATCGCGGGGCGCGGCAGGCTTGGCGTAAGACTTGGGCGCATCCCCGCCTGCAGCGTGCGATTTAAAGCCGCCTGAGCGTGCCGGTTTGTCGCCAAAGCTTTTGGCGGCATAGGGCTTGGCCCCGAACGGCTTTGCAGGGCGGCCCTCGCCTTCGGCCTTGCCGCGCGGCTCGTAGGTGCGCGGCTTGTCGCCGTAGGGCGCACGGGCAGGTTTGCCCGCATCGGCACCGCCTGCGGTGTGGCTTTTGTAGCCGCTGGCACGGGCTGGGCCGCCTTCGGCACCGCCTTGGGATTTGTAGCCAGCCGAGCGGGGCTTAAAGCCCTCTTCGGGTTTGCCGTAAGTCTTACGCTCGTACGGCTTGGCATCGCCGTCAGCACGTTTGGCATAGGGCTTGCGCGCAGCATCCGCCGACTTGCCCATATAGGGCGAGCGGGCCTCGCGCGGGGCGCCGTCGGTGGGCAAAGGGGTCCACTTGCGGGCACCGTCTTCGGCGGGTTTGGCATAGGCGGGCTTTGCGCTGTAAGCGGGTTTGTCGCCGTAAGCGGGCTTGGCACCGTAGGCAGGCTTGGCCCCATAAGCGGGGCGGTCGGATGCAGGCTTGGCATAGGCGGGCTTTTCGTAAGCCGGACGGTCTGCGGCGTGCTTGTCATAGGCCTTGCGCGGGGCCTTTTCGCTGTCTTTGGGATAGCCGGTGCGCGCCGTCTCTTGCGCCTTTTTGGCCTTGTCTTCGGCAGACCAGCGCGGCTTGGCCTCGGTCAGGTCGGCAACGGGAGCATCTGCCGCGCCGTCTTCCACCACACGGGCAGGCTTGGCCGAGACATAAGCGGGTTTTTCCGCATAGGTCGACTTTTCGGCATAAGCGGGCTTTTCACGCGCCACACGCGGGGCGCGGGTGGCGTATTCGCTTTCGGGCTTGGCCGCACGCGGGGCGCGTTCGGCCCGTTCGGGGCGCACGGTCGATGTGCTGCGCGGCTTATCCAGATCGGCGGGGGCCTCGGCCAGTTTGGTCATGGCCAGATCGCGGTCGATCTGGGTGACAGCTTCAAAGCGGCCCGCAAGGGTCGACAGGATTTGCACATAAGTGCGGTCGGTTTGCACACGAATGGCCCCGATGCCGTCTTTTGTGATGCCTGCGGCGTCGCAGATCTTGGGCAACAACCACCGCGCTTCGGCACGGTCTTGGTGGCCCACGGGCAGTTCAAACCAAACCGAAGGGCCAAACTCCGCACGGTCGCGCGGGGTATAGGGCGCAGGCGGCGGAAGATCGGCCGACAGTACCTCGGGGGCAGAGCGGCCTTCGCGCCACAGGCGGATGAAGGCGGCGGCCACGTTGTCGGCCCCGTAGGTGGTGATCAGGTTTTGCGCCAGATCGGCTTCCTCGCCGGGGCCTTCCGCCAAAGCGGGGTGATCCAGCAGGCGGGCGTCATCGCGCGCTTGCACGTCATCCGCGGAGGGCGGCTTGATCCATTCGGCGACAACTTTCGCCCCTTGCAGCAACCGCTGCGCTTTCTTGAATTCCGCAGGGGCCACGATCAGCGCCGAGATGCCCTTTTTGCCCGCGCGTCCGGTACGGCCCGAACGGTGCAACAGCGTTTCCGACGAGCCGGGCAGATCGGCATGGATCACCAGTTCCAACCCCGGCAAGTCAATGCCACGCGCCGCCACATCGGTTGCCACGCACACCCGTGCCCGCCCATCGCGGAGCGCTTGCAGCGCGTGGGTGCGTTCGGTCTGCGACAGCTCGCCCGACAGGGCCACTGCCGACAGGCCGCGATTGGTCATGCGCGCAAACAGGTGGTTCACATTGGCGCGTGTTTTGCAAAACACGATCGAGGCCCGCGCCTCGTGATACCGCAACAGGTTAAAGATCGCATGTTCGCGGTCTCGCACCGCGACCGAGATGCCTTGATATTCGATATCGGCATGCTGGGTCTTTTCCGACTTCACTTCGATGCGCAGGGCGTTTTGCTGATAGGTGCGCGCCAGCGCCTCGATCTCGCGCGGGACGGTGGCCGAGAACATCAGCGTGCGACGTTCTGCCGGACAAGCGCCCAAGATAAAGGCCAGATCCTCTTCAAAGCCAAGGTCCAGCATCTCGTCGGCTTCGTCCAGCACCACGGCGCTGATCTGTTCCAGCTTCAGCGAACCGCGTTCGATATGGTCGCGCAGGCGGCCGGGCGTGCCCACCACCACATGCGCGCCGCGGTCCAGCACACGCTTTTCGGTGCGGTAATCCATGCCGCCGACACAGGTGGCGATCTTGGCGTTGGCGTTTTCATACAGCCACTCAAACTCGCGCGCCACTTGCAGCGCCAGTTCGCGGGTGGGGGCAATGATCAGCGCCAAGGGCACATCGGCATACAAAAGCTGATCCGACCCAGCCAGCAGTTCGGGCGCAATGGCCAAGCCAAAGGCGACGGTCTTGCCTGACCCTGTCTGGGCCGAGACCAAAAGGTCACGCCCGACCACGTTTTCGGTCAGCATTGCATCTTGAACGGGCGTCAAGGCTTCATAGCCTTTCGACGCCAAAGCCAGCGCCAAGGGCGCCGCAATGGAGGTATTTGTCATGTCTGTTCCCAAAGGGGGGGCATTTTGCCCGTGAAGTACCTGCGTGCGGCACCTTTATTCCCTATTGTGCAGCGGCCTCCCCGCCGATGTGCACCCTGGAACCCTTGGGCCGACTGCGGATCGCTATATCAAAAATGCGCACTTGTATAGCTTTATTTGGGCAAGGCCCTGCCAGAGCGCGCTGCCTTGGCGCTTCAGGGCTTGACGGCTGGGGCGTCTTGCTGTTCGCGGTGCTGCAGCGCAGCTAAAGCCAGCCTTGGCCGGACTGCCCCCTTAACCCAAGGTTTTCCAATGGCCCAACGTTTGCATCTTGTTTTCGGTGGTGAGCTGATCTCGCCCGAAAAGAACGTCTTCAAGGATATCGCCGCCCTGCATGTGGTCGGGATCTTTCCCGATTACGACACCGCCTATCTGGCATGGAAGGCCGAAGCCCAGCGCACGGTCGACAATGCCCATATGCGGTATTTTATCGCCAACCTGCATCGTTTGCGGCAAGAAGACGATCAAGGCTCGGCGACCGAGCCTATGACGAGTTAACGCAGCAAGGCGCATGGGCTATCCCCTCGGTCTGACCCTGTACAATCTGGCGGCACGCCCTGCCGCTGATCCCGATGCCGGCCGCACGGCGCGGCCTGCGGGGGTGTTGGTGTGGCTGCACGCAGGGGCCAGTGACAGCCTGCCCGCCGTGGTGGAACTGGGGCGGCATCTGATCGAGGACGACGGGGTGGCCGTGCTGCTAACCTTGTCTTGCGCGTCAGATTTGGCCGAGGCGCGGGCCTTGGGCACCCAGGCGGTCGTGCAGGTCGCACCGCACGACTTTCCCAATTTCGTGCAGGGCTTTCTTGACCATTGGCGCCCCGATCTTGGCATCTTTGCCGGCGGCGAGTTGCGCCCGACGTTGGTGTATGAAGCCACCCTGCGCGCCCTGCCGCTGCTATGGGCAGACGCGCGGGCGCCCCAACTGCCCGCCGACCGCGACGGCTGGTTTCCCGGCCTGATCAAGGCCACCGTTGCCCCGTTTCGCGCGGTCTTGGCCGTGGATGACAGCGCCGCCCGCGCTTTGCGCAAAGCCGGCGTCGAGGACGCCAAGCTGCAAGTGCTTGGCCGTATGGAAGAGGCCAGCTGCGCCCTGCCCCATATCGAATCGGACCGCGCCGCCTTGGCGCAAATTCTGGCGACCCGTCCTGTCTGGCTTGCCGCCGATGTCGCCCCCCAAGAAGAGGCCGCTGTCATCGCCGCGCACCGCGATGTGCTGCGGCTGGCGCACCGCTTGGTGTTGATCCTTGTCCCCCAAGACCCCGCCCGCAGCACCGCCCTTGCCCAACAGCTCGAGGCCGAGGAAGGCTGGCACGTCGCCAACCGCGCCCGCGACGAAGAGCCGCAAAACGAGACAGAGGTATATATCATGGACAGCGCCACCGATTACGGCCTGTGCTACCGTCTGGCCCCCGTGACCTTCCTTGGCGGCAGTCTTGACGGCGAGGGCTGTGCGCGCAACCCGATGGAGGCGGCTGCGATGGGATCGGCCATTTTGTACGGGCCAAGGGCAGGCAATTATGCTGCGGCCTATGCGCGGCTGGGCGCGGCACGGGCCGCGCGGATGGTGGGGTCGGCCAGCGATTTGGGCTTGGCCTTGGGCGATCTTTTGGCCCCCGACCGCGCCGCACGCCAAGCGCAGGCGGCGTGGATGATCACGTCTGAAGGGGCCGAGGTGACGGCCAGTGTGCTTGACCGCGTGCGCGCCATTCTGGACGGGGTCGCCTGATGCGCCCACCGCCCTTCTGGATGAATGCGCCCGAAAAGCCCGGGCTGGCGGCGCGGCTTCTGGCCCCCTTGGGCTGGGTCTACGCCGCCGCCACCGCGCGGCGCGTGGCGCGCCCGCCGCTGTACCGCGCGCCGGTGCCTGTGATCTGCATCGGCAATCTGAACGTGGGCGGCACGGGCAAAACGCCCACCGCCATCGCCCTGATCGGACGCCTGACAGCCCAAGGCCGCAAAGTCGCCGTGGTCAGCCGTGGGTACGGCGGCAGCCTTGCAGGGCCTGTGCAGGTGATCGAGGCACAACACACCGCCCACGAGGTCGGCGACGAGCCTTTGCTGCTGTCGGCCTTTGCGCCGACCTTTGTCGGCCGCGACAGGGCCGCCGCAGCGCGCTTGGCCGTGGCATCGGGGGCCGACGTGATCGTGATGGATGACGGGTTCCAAAACCCCGATCTGGCCAAGGACCTGTCGATCCTTGTGGTCGATGCAGCACAGGGCTTTGGCAACCAGCGCTGCCTGCCCGCAGGCCCGTTGCGTGAACCGGTCAGCGCGGGGATCAAACGCGCCGATGTGCTGCTGTCTTTGGGCGATAGGTCTGCGCAAGACCTATTCTCGACCCGCTGGCCAACCCTGCCCCTCCCCCGCCTGACAGGGCAGGTCAGCCCCTTACCCATGGGCATGGCATGGGGCGGGGCGCGCGTTATCGCCTTTGCAGGCATCGGCAACCCCGCCCGCTTTTTCTCCACGCTGCGCGCTACGGGGGCCGAGGTCTTGCGCGAAGTGGCGCTGGACGATCACCAACCCCTGACCGAGGCCTTGATCAAACGGCTGGAACTGGAAGCTCTTGCGCGTGGCGCTCAACTGGTGACGACCGAAAAAGACGCCGTCCGCCTGCCACGCCACTTTCGCACCCAAGTGCTGACCTTGGTTGTGCGCTTGCAAATCGCTGACTGGGGGCCGCTGGATGCCAAAATGGCCGCGCTTTTCAAGGGCACCACACAGTCCTAGGGGCGTTCGGGGGATTGCGTCAACAGTGTCGCAGGGCTTAGGCTTTGGGCGACCACGGGCAAAGGGGTGTTGGCATGGACTGGCAGGCAGAAATCACAGCCGCTGCGGCGCGCATAGCGCCCTATGTGCGCCTGACGCCCGTGATGACGGCGACCTTGCCCAGTGCAGGGACTGTTGCGCTGAAGCTGGAAAACACCCAGCACACCGGCAGTTTCAAAGCGCGAGGCGCGTTTAACACGCTGGTTGCAGGGCCTGTGCCCCAAGCGGGGGTGGTGGCGGCATCGGGGGGCAATCACGGTGCTGCGGTGGCCTATGCGGCGCGCACCTTGGGCTATCCGGCCAAAATCTTTGTGCCCGAATATGCAGGCCCCGCCAAGATCGCGCTGATCCGCGCCCAAGGGGCAGATTTGGACATTGTGCCGGGGGTGTATGCCGATGCGGCGGCGCGGGCGGCGGACTATGCGGCGCAAACGGGGGCGATGCAGATCCATCCCTACGACGCCCTTCCCACGGTGGCCGGACAAGGCACCTTGCTGCGCGAATGGGAGTTGCAGGGGCTAGAGGCGGACACCGTCTTGATCGCCGTGGGCGGGGGCGGGTTGATTGCGGGGTCGCTGGCGTGGCTTGGCGGGCGGCGCAAAGTGGTGGGGGTAGAGCCCGTTCTGGCCCCCACGCTGCACCGCGCCTTGGCGGACGGGCCAGAGACTCGGGTTGAGGTGTCAGGCATCGCGGCCAACGCCCTTGGGGCCAGCACGATTGGCCGGATGTGCTATGATCTGGCCAAAGCGCAGGGCACGGTTTCGGTTCTGGTCACCGATCACGCCATTGCCGATGCCCAAGCCCTGCTGTGGCGCAGCCTGCGGCAATTGGTGGAACCGGCGGGGGCTACGGCCCTCGCAGCGCTGACCTCGGGCGCTTATGTGCCCGAACCGGGCGAAAAGGTCGCCGTTCTGGTCTGCGGGGCCAATCCCGCGCCGGACCCTTTGGGCTAGTGCCCTTGTGATTGCAACAGCCGCGCCCTGCGTCTAGAAGGCGCAAACCGTTTCAGCCGCAGGAGAGACCCATGTCCTACGCCGCCCTAGAATCCGCGATAAATGCCGCTTGGGAGGCCCGCGACGGCATTTCCCCCGCCACCAAAGGCGAGACCCGCGACGCCATCGAAGCCACGCTAGAGGCGCTGGACAAAGGCGCTTTGCGGGTGGCCGAAAAGCGCGGGGCCGATTGGCATGTGAACCAATGGGCGAAAAAGGCGGTGCTGCTGTCGTTCCGCTTGAACGACATGGGCGTCATCGGCGGCGGCAATGGGGCAGCGACGTGGTGGGACAAGGTGCCGTCAAAGTTCGACGGCTGGGGCGAAGCCCAATGGCGCGCCGCAGGCTTTCGCGCTGTGCCCGGGTCTATCGTGCGGCGGTCGGCGTTTATCGGGCGCAATGTGGTCTTGATGCCGTCGTTTGTGAACGTCGGGGCCTTTGTGGACGAAGGGTCAATGGTCGACGGCTGGGCCACGGTGGGCTCTTGCGCGCAGATCGGCAAGAATGTGCACCTGTCGGGCGGCGTGGGCATTGGCGGCGTGCTGGAACCGATGCAGGCCGGCCCCACGATTATTGAGGATGACTGCTTTATCGGCGCGCGCTCTGAAGTGGTCGAAGGCTGCATTGTGCGCCAAGGGTCGGTTTTGGGGATGGGGGTTTTCATCGGCCAATCCACCAAAATCGTTGACCGCGAAACCGGTGCGGTCATGTACGGCGAGGTGCCTGCCGGATCGGTGGTGGTGGCGGGCTCGATGCCCTCTAAGGGCGGAATCAACCTGTATTGCGCCGTGATCGTCAAAAAGGTCGATGCGCAGACACGCTCGAAAACCTCGATCAACGAGCTGTTGCGCGACTGACACAACCCGCCACAGACACTGTGGCCGAAAGGGGCGGTAATGACCGACGCCGATGACACAGACGGCCCCGACAGCGGGGCAGGCAAATCCAAACGGCGCCAGCAGGTGTTTACCCTGCTGGTCGAGGTCGGTCGCAAGACAGGCGACGGCTTGCCAGACAAGGCCACAGGCGCAGGTCTGATGATCTACGCCAGCGGCGTGGACGAGGCGGAAGCCGTGCGCGAAACCGTGGCCATCCTGAAACAGGCCGATCTGGCCCCGCTGGATGTGTCAGGCTACGGCACGATGGAAGAACGCCAAGCCAGCGGCGACCAGATCGAGCCTGCCGAACTAGAGTTGATGGAGCGGGCTTTGAAAGAAAACTCGGTCATTGTGGCGCAGATGACGCCGTTTTTTGACTGATCCGTTCAGAAAGAGACCCCCATGCCCTCCACCGATCCCGTCGCCTTGACCGCTGCGCTGATCCGCTGCCCCTCGGTCACGCCAGAAGACGGCGGGGCGATGGCCATTCTGGAAAGCCTTCTGGGGGCGGCAGGGTTTGAATGCCACCGCGCGGATCGGGGCGGTGTGGCCAACCTGTTTGCCCGCTGGGGCCAAAAGGGTGCCAACCGCAGCTTTGGCTTTAACGGCCATGTCGATGTGGTGCCGGTGGGCGATCTTGCCGCTTGGACGCAAGACCCCTTTGGCGCGGCGGTGGTGGACGGCTGGATGTTCGGGCGCGGGGCAACCGATATGAAATCAGCGGTTGCGGCCTTTGCGGCGGCGGCGGTGGATTTTGTGCAAGCGACACCGCCTGACGGCGCGGTAATCTTGGCGATCACGGGCGATGAAGAGGGGCCTTCGGTCGATGGCACGGTCGCCCTGCTGGACTGGATGGCGCAAAACGGCGAGCGGATGACGCATTGCTTGGTGGGTGAACCGACCTGCCCGCAAACCTTGGGCGAGATGATGAAAATCGGCCGCCGCGGGTCGCTGACGGCAAAAATCGTGGCGCAAGGGGTGCAGGGCCATTCGGCCTACCCCCACCGCGCCCGCAACCCGATGAGCGCGCTGGTGCGCCTGCTGGGCGCGCTTGAAGCGCAGCCCTTGGACCATGGAACAGCGCATTTTGATGCCTCGACCCTTGCCATCACCACGATTGATTGCGGCAATCCGGCCACCAATGTGATCCCCGCCAAGGGCAGTGCAACGGTCAACATCCGCTTTAACGACAGCCACAGCGGGGCAAGCCTGACCGATTGGTTGCAAGAAAAGGCCAAGGCGGTTGCGGCGGAAACGGGGGTTTCGTTCGCCTTGCACGTGTCGGTTTCGGGGGAAAGCTTTCTGACCCCCCTGGGGGCGTTTACCGACCTTGTGGCACATGCGGTGCAGGCGGAAACGGGGGTGACACCGGTTGCGTCAACCTCGGGTGGCACGTCGGATGCGCGGTTTATCAAAAACCACTGTCCGGTGGTGGAATTCGGGCTGGTGGGACAGACGATGCATCAGGTGGACGAGCGGGTAGAGGTGGCGCAGATCGGGCGGCTGAAA
Source organism: Paracoccaceae bacterium (assembly GCA_947449875.1). Taxonomy (GTDB): domain Bacteria; phylum Pseudomonadota; class Alphaproteobacteria; order Rhodobacterales; family Rhodobacteraceae; genus Stagnihabitans. Next base: position 38,921 of record CANFSY010000002.1, on the reverse strand, counting down.
TCCATCTATACGCGCATCTTGCAGGACTATTTCGCATGACTGTGACCATTGCGCAGACCCACGACATCACCGCCTGCCGCGCCCTGCGCCGGACGGTGTTTATCGACGAACAGGGCGTGTCAGAAGCCGACGAGGTGGACGATCTGGACGGGGTGGCGATACATCTTTTGGCCAGCGATGACGGCCAAGCGATAGGCTCTGCCCGCCTGCTGACGCAGGGCGAGGTGGGCAAGATCGGCCGCGTTTGCGTGCTGGCTCCTGCACGCGGGCGCGGGATTGGGGCTGCCTTGATCCGCCACGCGGTGGCGCGGTTTCGCGCGGAACAGGGGATCAAACGGGTGAAACTGGGCGCGCAAACCCATGCTTTGGGGTTTTACGCAGCGCTTGGGTTTTCGCCCATAGGCGAGGTGTACGACGATGCCGGCATCGCGCACCGCGATATGGTGTTAGACCTTTAAGCCCCCGTGGGCGGGTGTAAGGCGCGGGCCGCGCCCCACCACTGGGGTTGAGCGTATAAAGAACCCCACAAGTCTTGCGCCCGCGACAGAGCGGCCTGTGCCAGATCGGGGTTGCCGCCCAATCCTTCGGCGGCTGCCAGATCCAGATCATTCAGCACCCCCAAATCGTCTTGCAAAGCGCGCAGCCTTGCCAGAAAGGGGCCGGATGCCGCGTCTGGCCAAAGGGGGGCGAAATCTTCGGCGATATAGCGCAGCGATTTCAATCGTTTGCGCAGAGAATGGCGGCCCATCGGAGCAAGCGCCAAGACACTTGGCCCCTGTTTCAAGGCGCGGGTCCAAGCGTGATCCAAGGCCTGTGCGGCCAGCGGCTCGATCGGGTCTTTGCGGCTGGCGCGGGCGGATTTGGCCGCGTGTCGCCACGATTTTCCGGCAAACAGAGTGTCTAGGTCCTTGGTCAAATGCGCCGCATCACTGGCTTTCAGGCCCTTGCGCAGGGCTTTATCCTTCCGCAGGGCCATGTCCTGTAGGCGGCCTAGATGGGCGCTGTGCTCGGCCAAAACCTCGGCGTCGCGCACCACACCCAAGGCGGCAAACAGCCGATGCAAACGGCGTGTGATCTTGGCGTGCAAATGCGGGTCGATTCGGGGGGCCAAAGCCTCAAGCGCTGCGCGCAAGCGGCGCAGGGCAACGCGGGTCAAATGGGTGGCATCGGGCGGCGGGCTGGGTTGGGTCAGGCGCGCCAGTTCGGCCGCGAATCGGGCGACATGGCCACGCAGCACCGCTTGCGCTGCCACGTCTTGCGACAGGCCCGGGCACAGAGAGGGTAAGGTTTTGGCGTGATCTTTTGCCACCATGCCCAAGCCTAGCATAAATTGACAGGCTTGGGCGGAAAAGTTCGGCGGCGCGATCAGGCCCGTTTGACGCGGTACACCACGCAGTAGAGCGCGGGCACGAACAGCAGCGTCAGCAAGGTGCCCACGATGATCCCGCCGATCATCGCATAGGCCATCGGCCCCCAGAACACCTGCCGCGAGATCGGGATCAGCGCCAGACTGGCCGCCGCCGCCGTCAGCAAGATCGGTCGGGCGCGGCTGTCGGTCGCCTCGAACACCGCGGTCCACATGGCAAGGCCGCGCGACCGCAGTTCTTCAATTTCATGCACAAGGATGATGGAATTGCGAATCAAGATGCCCACCAAGGCCAGAACGCCCAAGATCGCCACAAACCCCAAAGGCGCACCTGACAACAGCAAAGCCGCCACCACGCCGATCATCCCCAAGGGCGCCACCGCCAGCACGATAAAGCTGCGCCGGAAGCTTTGCATTTGCACCATGACCAAGGTGACCATGATCAACAGCATGATCGGCACCACCGCGACAATCGGCGCTTGGCTTTCGGCACTGCTTTCGGCAGAGCCTGCCACCTCGACGCTGTAGCCTGCGGGCAGGCTTGCGGCGAATTGGTCGATGGCGGGCTTTAGGTCTTTGGTCAGCGTGGCGGGTTGGTCTTTGGTCACCACGGCGGCTTTGACCGTCACGGTTGGCACGCGGTTGCGCTGCTGGATCAGCGGTTGTTCCAGTGTCCATTCCAGCGTGGCAAAGGATGTCAGCGGAATGGGTTGGCCGGCCGCGTTGCCCAGTTGCAGGTTCTGCAAGGACGCAATCGAGGACCGGTCCGCCGCATTGCCCCGCGCCACAACGTCGATCAGGGTCTTGCCTTGGCGCAGTTCGGTGACGGTTGCGCCGTCAAACAGGGTGTACAGGGCTTGCGCCACATCGGTTTGGGTCACCCCCAATTGGCGCAGCTTGTCTTGATCCAGCACCACCCGCGCCACACGGGCGGGTTCGTTGTAGTTCTGGGTGATCATCGCCAAACGCGGATCGCGGGCGAGCACGGCGGACAAATCACGCCCCAGATCGGCGACCTTGTTCGCATCCGGCCCCGTGACCCGATATTGTATCGGCTTGCCGACCGGCGGCCCCAGTTCCAAAAACTTGGGGTAAATATCCACGCCGGGCAGGGTCTTGGCATAGTCGAGCACCGCAGCCTTTAGCGCATCGCGGGCGGCAAGATCGGGGGTCATCACCACGATCTGGCCGATGTTGTCGGACGGAGTGATGGAATCAAAGGCCAAAATAAACCGCGGAGCAGAGCGGCCGACATAGGTGCTCCAATAGCTGGCGTCTTTGCGGGTGGTCAGCCATGTGTCAAGATTGGCCATCACGTCATCTGTCGCCTGAAAACTGGTGTTCTTGCGCAGCGTGACATCAATGATGATCTCTGGCCGGTCAGAGGTGGGGAAAAACTGGCTTTCCACAAAGCGCAACCCATAGACCGAGGCGGCGAACATCCCCACCGTGACAGCGACCGTCAGCCATTTTGCCCGCATCACCCCGCGCAACAGCGCATGAAACACGCGGCGCACCCGCCCGGGTTCGGCGGCATGGTGTTTCATGGTTTTCGGCAGAAAGGTGTAACCCAAAATCGGCGCAAACAAGACCGCCACCACCCAAGACAGCAAGAGCGCGATCACGATCACATAGAACAGCGAAATCGTGTATTCTCCGGCTGACGAGGTGTTCAGCCCGATCGGGATAAACCCGGCCATGGTCACCAAAGTGCCCGTCAGCATCGGAAAGGCGATGGACGACCACGCCGCACTGGCCGCCTTTTGCAGGCTTTCGCCCAGTTCCAGCCGCGAGATCATGGTTTCGATCGAAATCATGGCATCGTCGACCAAAAGCCCCAGCGCGATGATCAAAGCCCCCAGCGAGATGCGCTGCAAGGTGATGCCCATCATCGCCAAGACCACAAAGGTCAGCGCCAAGACCAAAGGAATGGTCATGGTCACCACCAACCCCGCCCGCACACCCAGCGACACAAAGCTGACGCCCAGCACGATCACCACCGCCTCGACCAAGGCGCGCAGGAAGTGGTTGACCGAGTCTTCCACCACAGTGGGCTGGTCAGCGACTTTGTGCAGATCAATGCCAACCGGAAGGGCAGGTTGCATCTGATCCATCACTTTATCCAAAGCGGTGCCGAAGTTCAGGATATTCGCGCCCGCGCGCATCCCCACAATCAGCGCAATCGCAGGCTGGCCGTTGTAACGGTACAGCGCCTTGGCCGGATCGACATAACCTTGCGTCACATCGGCCACATCGGACAAGACAAAGAACGTATCGCCCACCCGCAAGGTCGTGGCCGCCAGTTCCTTGGCCCCGGTAAAGCTGCCCGAGACGCGGACCATGACCTTTTCGCCCGCCGTGCGAATCTCTCCCGAGGGGACAATCGCATTCTGGCTGGACAGGGTATTAAGCACCGCCGCCGAATCAAGCCCAAGGGATGCCAGTTTGCGGGCCGAGAATTCGATATAGATCACAGGGTCTTGCGTGCCCAACAGATCGGCCTTTCCGGTGTCATGCAGTTGCAACACGGCGTCTTGAACGGTTTCCACCCAATGTTTCGCCTCGGACGGGGTATAGCCGTCATAGGTGAAGGCGTAGATATTGCCGTAGACATCGCCAAAGCTGTCGTTAAAGGCGAAGCCCTTGAACTCTTTGGGGAAATCATGGCTGATATCCCCCATCATATTGCGCACCCGCTGCCATGTTGCCGCAACGGCGGGGGCTTTGGTGTCGGCGGTCAATTCAACATAGACCGTGGCCACGCCCGGTTTGGTTTCCGAGCGGGTGAATTTCAGATTTTCCAGCTCTTGCAGCTTTTTTTCGATGCGTTCGGTGACTTGGGTGACGGTTTCTTCTGCCGTAGCCCCGGGCAGGGCGGCTTGGATGATCATGGTCTTGATGGTGAAAGACGGATCTTCTTCACGGCCCATGTTCAGATAGCCAAAGGCACCTGCAAGCAGCGAGACGAGGATCAAATACCAGATCATGGATGTGTGGCGCAGCGCCCAGTCTGACAGGTTAAAGCGCATCAGTTTGCCCCCTTGTCGCCAAGACTGCTGATGGCGGCCCCGACTGTTTGTCCATCGGTCAGCGAATGTACCCCGCGCACCACGATTTCATCGCCCGCTGTCAGGCCAGCGGTCACCACCATGCGGCTGTCTTGCAAGGCCTCGCCCAGCGTCACGGGCACAAGGGCGACTTTGCGCCCTTCGCCCACGCGCCAGACCTGCGGCGCCTCAGGCGCGCCGGTCAGGGCCGATTGCGGCACCGAAAGCACCGACAGGCTTTGGGCGGCCAGCCGTGCCGAAATCAGGCTGCCCAGACGGTATGTTCTGGGGGGATCGCCCAAGGCCAGATGAATGCGGCGGCTGCGCGCGCCGGTGCCCGCCGACGGGTCGATGCGCACCAGCGTGCCAACAATCGGCGCGCTGCCGCGGCCTGTCACTTCAAAGCCGTCCCCCACATTCAGCAGCGAAAGCATATCGGGCGGCACGTCCAGCACAGCCTCGCGTCCGGACAAACCGGCCAGCGTCAGGATCGGCGTTCCCACCGACACCACCGTGCCCGGATCAACAAGCGTTGCGGTCACAATCCCGTCCATCGGGGCGGTCAGGGCGCTGTAGCTGGCGGCATCTTTGGCGCGGGCCAGATCGGCCTCGGCGGCGACGATGGCGGCTTTGGCGGTATCCAGCGCGGCTTGCGCCTGTTCCAGTTGCGCAGCAGACGCCACGGCGCGTTTGGCCAAGGCCTGCACGCGCGCAAAGCTTTGCTCGGCAAAGACGCCGCGCGCCTGTGCGCCCTGCAGGGCGGCTTGGGCGGCCGATAGATCTTCTTCCAGCGTCACTTGATCCAGACTGGCCAGAACGGCCCCCTTGGCCACTTTATCCCCTGTCGCGACCTGTAAGGTTGCAACCCGCCCAAGGGTCAGAAAGGCCAGCGTGCTGGACACTTCGGCCTCGACCGTGCCGGTGAAGACGCGGCTTTGCGCGGCGCCGGGGGTCATGATCTCGGACACAACGGGGCGGACGGGGGCTGTGGCGGGCATTTCGGTTTCGGCATTGGCCGAAGACGCCAACAGGGCAAGGGCTATAAAAACATACCGCATGTCATTGGCCCTCTGCAATTATGGCCACGTCTCGGCCGGGGAACAAAAGCTGCGATCCATCGGTGACAACGATATCCCCCGCGTGAACCCCGCCCGAGATGACCACCACATCACCGCCGTAAGTGCTCACAGTTACGGGCACTTGCGCCACGGTCAGGGCGGCGGGATCAACGGTCCAGACCGCCGGTTGGCCATCAAGCGCGGTCAGCGCGGCCCAAGGCAGCGTGATCGCTGCGGGTTGGGGCACCGCAAGCCGGCCCACGACGGCGGTGCCAAACACCACGCCCGCAGGGGCCTCGGCGTCGAGCTTGGCTTTGACCACGACAGCGCCCGTGCGCGCGTCAACCAGTGGCGACACCTCGGTCACTTGGCCCATCAGGGTCACATCGGGCTGGTCTACGGGCGACATAGACACCGGACTGCCCAAGAACGCCTCTAGATCCACACCGTCGGGCGCGTAAAACACCCCTTCCAATCCGCCTTTCGCGGCCATGGTCAGAATCTTTTGCCCCGGATTTGCGACAGCCCCGGGATCGACAAAGCGCGCCGTGACAATGCCGTCACCGGGGGCGCGCAAGACTGTGTTGTCTTGCGTGCTGCGGGCCTTGGCAACTTGGGCCATGGCTTGGGCATGGCTGGCTTGTGCGGCGATCAGCGATTTGGTCGCGTTGTCCAGATCAGCCCGCGTGCCCGCCCCTTTCTTCAGCAGACCGTCCGCACGTTCGCTGGCCTGTTCTGCCTCGCGCAGGGCGGCATCGGCCCCTTGTAGGTTGGCCAAGGCAGACCGCAGCGCCGCATCGGCTTGCGTGGGATCAACCCGCGCCAGCTCTTGCCCCGCGATGACGGCGGCCCCTTCTTGCACCCCAACCGAAATCACCCGCCCGCCCTGCGGAAAAGCAAGGGGAAAGGCGTTCACGGCTTGCAAAATGCCGGTCAAAGACACCTCAAGCGGGGCACTGGTCACAGCCGCTGTGACAACATGCACCGAGAGCGGTTCTGCAAAGCTGACCGATGGCAGGAGGGAAATCAGGGCGATCAGGATAGGTCGGTTCATGTGCATATCAATTCAAAAAAAGATTCGTCGAATCTATAAAGTAGCCTAGCAGACGATAGATCCAAAAAGCATTCTCTTGCAACCACTGCCGCACAGTGGAAACACAGGGCGACAGCCCGACAAGTCGGGCTGGCAAAGGGCTTTGCGAAACCGGAGGTAAGTGAAAAAAAATTAGGGCCTAGGCATTTCTGCCTAAGCCCTTGAATTTCATGGTGGACCCGGAGCGATTCGAACGCCCGACCCTTAGATTCGTAGTCTAATGCTCTATCCAGCTGAGCTACGGGTCCACTGTGGGGCCGGATTTAGACGCAGTGGCGCGCCATTGCAAGGGCCAAAGCGCATCAATCTGCGCCTTGGGCCAGAGCAAGTGTTTTGGGCAGGCTGATGATGAATTCCGTGCCCGCCGAATCAGAGCGCATCAGGTCCAACCGCCCGCCGTGGCCACGCACCAATTCGGCGGCGATGGCCAAGCCAAGGCCTGTGCCCCCCGCCCGTGCGCCGCCTTGAAAGGCTGCAAACAAATGCTCGCGCGCTTTAAGGGGCAGGCCGGGGCCGGTATCGGCCACGCTGATCCACCAGTCGGCCTCTGTCTCGCCCGCGGCAATCGTGATTGTGCCGCCTTGGCCCAAAGGCTCCATCGCTTGGCGGGCGTTGCGGATCAGGTTGCCTAAGATGCGGTACAGCTGTTCGCTGTCGGCACGGATCATCAGGCCCGCGCTGGCCTGAATAGTGCAGGTGATACGGCCCGAAGCGGTAAGACCCTCGCCATCCACAAGATCTTCCAGAAAGGGTGTCAGGGCAAAGCGGGTCAGGCGGGGGGGGGCCTCTTCGGCCTTGCCAAAGGCGAGGGTGGCTTCGCACAGGTTGACCGCGCGGCTGATCGAATTCACCAATTTGGGCGCTGCACGCGCCACGGCAGGGTCAACGCTGGCCTCGATCCGGTCGGCGAACAATTGCGCCGTGGTCAGGATGTTGCGCAGATCATGGGCGATCTTGGCCACCGCACCGCCCAACTGGGCCAAACGCTCTTTCTGGCGCAGCGCACCCGTCAGTTGGGTTTGCATGGCTTTCAGCGCCTCTTCGGCCACGCGCAGCTCGACGACGGTGGCGGTCGGCTCGATCACGCGGCGGGCGTCTTCGGGGGCTTGGGCATAGGCCTGCATATGGCGCACCACGCGGCCAATCGGCATCACCATCAACCGCCGCACCGCCGTGAACAGCAACAGCGCCGTCACCGCCGAGATCAGCACCGACAGGCTCAGGATGCGCAAGCCATAGTCGATCATCGCCACTTTCAGCGGCCCCGACAGCAGGGTGATTTCGATCAAGATCCCGCCATCTTGCACCGGATAACCGATCACCCGAATCACATCGCTTTCGGGCTGCACGAAAGCCATAGCCGCATCGCGGATCAAGGCCCAAGGCCCTGCCATGCGCAAATCATAGGTGGCCACGATCGGTGACGGGATGGGCGAGGACAGCACCAATTGCCGGATCTTATCCCGCCGCAGCACCACGTTGAAAACCTCGGCATTCTTAAGCAGTTCGGCTTCAAGGGCGGGGGAAACCATGTCAGGGGCCGCCAGTTGCGCAAGCGAGGCGATCTGCGCCTCTTTCAAGCGCACCAGCAGGAAATCGGCGCGAAACCGGGCCATCGAGGGAACAAAGATCATCACCTCGGCCAACAGCACAAAGGCCACGGTCAGCAAAAAGAACCTGCCGGACAGGGTGTTGAAAAAACCGTCTTTACGCCAGATGCGCATGCGATCCCAAGCTTTGGTTAGGCCAGAAACCTTTGCACAGCCCTGACCAAGGTCTTAAGCCAAGGGTTACCAAAAAGGCGGGGGGAAAAATAGGCTCCTGCGGCGCGTTTAGAGATTTCGTTCAGCGTCGGATAGGGGGCCACCATGCCCGCAACGGTGGACAGTTTGACGCGCCCGGCCAGCGCAAGCGCCCAAAGGCTGATCTGCTCGCCCGCATGCGCCCCCACCAGCGTGACGCCCACGGGGCGACCTTTGACGATCATCAGCTTGATAAAGCCCTCGGTGGTCTGATCGGTGATGGCGCGGTCCATATGGCTGAACTCTTCGCGCACGACGGTCAGGGCTGCGCCATAGGTCGCGCGGGCCATAGCCTCGGTCGGGCCGATTTGGGCAAGTTCGGGTTCGGTATAGGTCACGCGCGGCAGAGCGGCTTTGGAACGGGCGGGCAGGCCCAGCACGGCTTGGCGCAGCACCAGCCCCGCCTGATAGGCCGCCAGATGGGTAAACTGCGGCCCGCCTGCGACATCGCCAATGGCAAAGATTTTGCGGTTGGTGGTGCGCAAAGACCTATCCACCACAACCCCGCCGTCTGTCACCGCAACCCCCGCCGCTGACAGGTTCAAACGGCTGATCGCCGGCGCACGGCCCATGGCTACCAACAGATGCGACGCGTCAAGAACGGTGCCATCTGACAGCGTTATGCCAACCCCCTGCCCCGCGCGCCGCACGGCACTGGCTTGGCAACCTTCACGGATCGTCACCCCTTCACTACGCAGACGGTCCGTCACCACGGCCACCGCCTGCGGATCGTCCTGCCCCATCACCCGACTGCGCGCAACCATCGTCACCCGAGCCCCCAGCCTGCGAAACGCCTGCGCCATTTCCACAGCAACAGGGCCTGCGCCCAAGATGACCAAGTGCTCCGGCAGGGTAGTCAGGGTAAAGATCGTCTCGTTGGTGAAATAGGGCACCTGATCCAGACCGGGCAGATCGGGCACGATGGCATGCGCGCCGGTGGCAATGACAAAGCGGCGGGCGGTGATAACCTTATCCCCCGCTTCGATGCGGTCAGGGGCGGTAAAGCGCGCCCAAGCGCGGATCACATGCACGCCCAAGGCTTCAAACCGCTCTTGGCTGTCATGCGGGGCGATAGCGGCGATCGCTTCTTGCACGCGGGCCATGACGGCTGGGAAATCCACCTGCGGCTCGGCCCCCGCCACCCCCGGCCCGCCTTGCCGCGCGGCTTGCACCCGCTTGGCAACAGCCAGCAGCGCCTTGGAGGGCACGCAGCCGTAGTTCAGGCAATCGCCCCCCATCAAACCGCCTTCAACCAAGGTGACCCGTGCGCCAAGCTGCACAGCACCCGAGGCCAGCACCAACCCGCCCGACCCCGCGCCGATGATGCAAAGATCGGTGGAATTGCGCGCCATTCTAACCCTTTCGCTGTGTGTAAAGCTTCACCAGCAAGGGCGCAAAAGACAGCGCCGCCAGCCCCAGTAAAGGCAATCCAAATTCTGGCGTAAACAAGATGTGCAAATTCGGATGCTCGCCCCGCGCAAACATCGCGCCCAAGCCTGCGCCCAATTGGGTATAGATGATATCCGCCGGAATGATGCCGACAAAGGTGGTGATGGCAAAGGTCCAAAACCGCACGCCGACCAAGGCGGGCACGATGTTTGACACCAACAAGGGCAGCACCGGAATAAGCCGCATCGACAACAGCACCGTCACCTGATGCTCTTTCAGGGCTTGCTGCATCCGCGCCACTGCCCCGCCGCGCGATTCGATCCGCTCGGCCAGCTCATGCCCAAACCCGCTGCGCGCCGCCAAAAAGACAATCACCGCCCCCGTGGTGGCCGCAATCACGTTGTAAACCACCCCCGGAAACAGGCCAAACAAAAAGCCGCCCGCCATAGCCACCACCGCCGACCCCGGGATCGAGATCACGACGAGCCCGATGTAAATCACGATAAACCCCAACGAGGCCGCCAGATAATGCTGTTCCACCAGTGCCAAAAGGTCTTGGCGGTGCTGCTCTAGCCCGTGCAGGCTGACCAGATGGCGAAAAAAGACAAAGGCCAATAGGGCGGCCAGCGCGATCAGCATGATGGGCGCGCGGCGCAGCAGGCGGGCAGAAAGGGTCTCGGTTCGGGTCATGGGCCTTGTCACTTGGTTTGCGCCAGTTTGGGGCGAACAGCGCCCAATGGCCAGAGGCTTTGCACACACCCAAGCGGGCCAAGTTCCGCAAGAACGGGTGACGCTGATCTGCCAGCACTTGATGACAGAAATATTGCGGCCTGTCGTTGACTTGTGGCCCAAGCCTCCGTAAAGGACGGCTCTCATGTGTCACCGTCTGACGAATCCGTAGGGGTTCGGGGCGTAGTCTAAGGAAGATCGCGATGAAGCGCACGTTCCAACCGTCGAACCTGGTTCGCGCCCGCCGCCACGGCTTTCGCGCCCGTATGGCTACCAAAGGTGGCCGTCTGGTGCTGAACGCGCGTCGTGCGCGTGGCCGCAAGAAGCTGTCGGCCTAAGATCGTGCCGACCCAAGCGGGTCGGCTGATGGCGGCTGATATGACACCGTCGGGGCAATCGGAGATCGGGGCGCACCCTGAAACCGAACTGCCTGCGGCGGTTTTGTCATGTATGACGGTTCTGCGCCAGCGCGCCGATTATCTGCGGGCGGCGCAAGGGCGCAAGGCGGGAACGGGTGGGTTTTTGTTGCAAGCGCGCGCGCGTGACGATGCTGATCCCATGGCCCGCGTGGGCTTCACCGCCAGTAAGAAAATCGGCAACGCCGTGTTTCGCAACCGCGCCAAGCGCCGCCTGCGCGCTTTGGCGCGCGAAGTGCTAGCCCCCGCGGCCCGTGCGGGTTGGGATTATGTGCTGGTGGCCAAGCCCAACGCCACGGTCAGCCGCGATTACGCCCTGCTGCAAGCCGATCTGCGCAGCGCCATAGCCATGGTCCACAAGGACCGCGCATGACCCCCGCCGCTTACCTGTTATCCTTGCCGGTTCGCGCCTACCGCTTGGTGCTTAGCCCCTATGTCGGCCACGGCTGCCGCTATCAGCCGACCTGCTCGGTCTATGCCCTTGACGCGTTAAACCGCCACGGCGCGCTGAAAGGCGGCTGGCTATCGCTTAAACGGATTGGCCGCTGCCACCCCTTGGGCGGCAGCGGCTATGATCCGGTGCCGGGCGCTGACCCGGAGTTTGACGTTAAAGCTTCTCGAAAGTGATGCTGACATCGCCCAAGGTGATGCCGTATTTCATCATATAGGCGCGGTTGTACGCGCGGGTGTCTGACAACAGCCAGATCCAGTCGTCAAAGCTGACGCGGGTTGTGGTGGTGGGTTCGCCCGCTTTGGTCACAGGCAAATCAATCGTATACTGCCAGTTGAACCGATCACCGCGCACCTCGCCCTTGGCGACGCCGATGACGCCGGGGGCTGTGCCCTCCCACGTCGTCTCGCCCGTCTTGTGCAAGGTCCAGACGCGCTGCTCGGTCGATCCGTCCTCGTAGACGAAATCTTCGACCAGTTTCAGCTCTTTTCCATCCCATTTTCCGGCAATCTTCACCTCGAACTGGCGGCGCACGGTGCCGAAGCGGTCTTGGAACTGGCCGTGGGCGATGAAATTCCCGTCAAAGAATTTCTCAAGCTGGAACTGGCGGTCAGACAGGCTGGCATCCTTGAACGACGGATGCCCCGTGCACGAGGCCAAAAAGGCCAAGCTTAGCGACAAGGCGGTGGCCAAACCAAGGCCAAGGGTCAATCGGGTGGCGCGCATGGCAAACTCCTTTTTTATCTTAAGTACTACGCACGAAAGCCCCTTTTGGATCCATTTTCAGACTTGCCCAAATATCCCCGCCTTGGGCAGCACCGCCCGCCCCTAGGCAAACCCGCGCCCTTCTGGCAAAACCGCGCCAGAGGTGCCCCATGCGCGACGATCCAGACGACTTGCCCGATGCCAAAGACCCTTTGGGCGCGGAAATTCATGCGCTGTTTGACGGCGCGCCACAAACGGCGGAATTTGCCAAGCTGCGCAAGCGTTTGGTGCGCGATGTGCGCGCGGCGATTGACACCTACGCCATGGCCGAACGTGGGGCGCGCTGGCTGGTGTGCCTGTCGGGCGGCAAAGACAGTTACACGCTTTTGGCCATCCTGACCGAGTTGCAATGGCGCGGGCTTTTGCCGGTGGATCTTTTGGCTTGCAACCTTGACCAAGGCCAGCCGGGCTTTCCCGCCACCGTTCTGCCGCAGTTCCTGACCGCCAAGGGCGTGCCGCACCGGATTGAATATCAAGACACCTATTCCATCGTCACCGCCAAGACCAAACCGGGCGGGACGATGTGTGCCATGTGTTCACGCTTGCGGCGCGGCAACCTGTACCGCGTGGCCCGCGAGGAAGGCTGCTCTGCCGTCATCCTTGGCCATCACCGCGACGACATCTTGGAAACCTTTTTCATGAACCTGTTTCATGGCGGCAGGTTGGCGACGATGCCGCCCAAGCTGTTGAACGAAGAGGGCGATCTGTTCCTGTGCCGCCCCTTGGCCTTTGTCGCCGAGGCGGACTGCGACGCCTTCGCCCGTGCGATGAAGTACCCCATCATCCCCTGCGATCTGTGCGGCAGCCAAGACGGCTTGCAACGCGCCCAAGTCAAGAAACTGCTGGATGAGTGGGAGGCGCGCACCCCCGGTCGCCGCCAGATTATGTTTCGCGCCCTGATGAACGTGCGCCCGTCGCATTTGGCCGACCCTGACCTGTTCGACTTTGCAGGCCTTGCGCGGCATTTGGGCGAATTTGCCGAAAATCCTTTGCATTTCAAGGACGCCGATTAAGATTCGCTTCGCACCCTGCCCCTAGCCTTGTGCTGCGGCGCGTCGCCGCGCATCGCGGCAGGAGAGTGTGCATGGCCCTTGGCTTTTGGAAAACCCAACCGCAGCCCGAAGCTTGGGCCTCGCAGGGTGCCTTGGAACAGGCCCTGCGTCTGGGCGAGATCCGCGCCCATTATCAACCGCAGGTTTGCGCCAAAACCGGTGCCCTGACCGGAAGCGAGGCGCTGGCCAGATGGCACCACCCCACCCGCGGCCTGCTGGCCCCCGCCGATTTTTTACCCCAGATCCACAGGTTCGGCCTAACCGGCAGGCTTGGGGCGCTGATGGTGGAAAATGCCCTGACCGCATTAAGCGATTGGGACAAGGCAGGCATCGATATCCCCATGGTTGCGGTGAATTTTGCCCAAGCCGATCTGAACCGCCCCCATCTTGTCAGCCAATTGGCATGGGACATCGACAGACATGGGCTGACACCCGACCGTCTGACGGTCGAGATTTTGGAAACCGTTCCCAGCCGCGCGCAAAACAGCCAGATCGCGGCCAATATCGCAGGCCTTGCCCGCATGGGCTGCGGGATTGATCTGGATGATTTTGGCACGGGCCACGCCAGCTTGGCGGCCCTTCGGCGCTTTGCGGTGGGCCGCATCAAGATTGACCGCCGCTTTGTGGGCGGGGTGCACCGCGACCCAAGGCTGCAAAACTGCATCAGCGCCATGGTGGATATGGCCAAAGAGTTGGGCCTTCAAACCTTGGCCGAAGGGGTGGAAACACCTGCCGAACTTTCCATCTTGGCCGAACTTGGCTGTCATGCAGTGCAAGGCTTTCACATCGCCCCGCCGATGGCCGCCAGCGCGATGGCCGCGTGGATCGCCCGCCGTAAAGCTCCCAGCCACCCGCTCGGCATGACAGCCTAGGCCATGATCGCCGTCATAAGCCCCCACTTCTGCCACCGCAGGGCCAATTGGCGACAAACCGCTTGACCTTTCATCCCCCCTGTCGTTCAAGGTCGCGCTAAACAGCTTAGAAATGGCGGAAGTCCCGATGGACGATCAGAACAAGAACCTTCTCCTTGCAACCGTGCTTTCAGCCGTGGTCATCCTGATCTGGTTCGTGGCCGGCCCGATGCTGTTCCCCACGTGGTTCCCCAGTGACAAGCCCGCGCTGACAGCGCTTCCGGCTGAGACGGCAACCACCGCCGCCACGCCCACGGTGGCCGATGGTGCCACCACGGCCCCTGCGCTGACCGCCACAGCCGAACCCCAAGCCCCGCGCCTGACGGTCGATACGCCCAAGCTTTCAGGCTCTATCTCGCTGCTGGGCGGGCGGATCGACGATCTGGCGCTGAAGACCTATCACGAAACCGTCGATCCATCCTCGCCCACGGTGCAGTTGCTGTCGCCAGTGGGCAAAGACAAGCCCTACTACGCAGTCTTTGGCTTTGCCCCAGGCAATGGCCTGACCGAGGCCGATGTGCCCGGTGCCAAGACCGAATGGTCCCTGACCAAGGGCGGCACGCTGGCCCCCGACCAACCCGTGACGCTGACATGGGCCAACGGCAAAGGCCTGACCTTCACCCGCACGATTTCGGTGGACAAAGATTTCCTGTTCACCGTCACCGATCAGGTCGCCAACACCGGTGCGACCGAGGCGCGTCTGGCCCCCTACGGCATTATCGCCCGCCACGGCTTGCCCAAGCTGGAAGGCGTCTATGTGGTGCATGAAGGCCCGGTTCGCCGGATTGACGGCGATCTGGAAGAATCCAAATACAACGGTATGCCCAAACTGGCCGATTTTGAGGGCGCCAAGGGCGAAGCGATTGACTCCAAAGGGGACGGCTGGATCGGCTTCACCGACCATTACTGGATGACCACGCTGATCCCCCAACAGGGCAAACCCTTTACCGCCGTCACCAAATACACCCCCACCGCCGACATCTATCAGGCCGAGGTCCGCCAACCCCTGATGACGGTCGCCCCCGGCGCCACGGCTGAATCGTCCATCCGTCTTTTCGCCGGTGCCAAAGAGTGGGAGACGATTTCAAACTACGAAAACAACCCAGGCTGGCTGTCGCGCCTGTTCGGGGCAAACGTGAACCCTGACCAAGTCGCGATTCCAGGCTTCATCGATTCGATCGACTGGGGCTGGTTCTTCTTTTTGACCAAACCGATCTTCTTTGTGCTGCACCTGATGCACGGCGCCTTGGGCAATATGGGTTTGGCGATCATCGGGCTTACCTTCATCTTGAAGCTGCTGGTTCTGCCCTTGGCCTACAAAAGCTATGTTTCGATGGCGCGGATGAAAGAGCTGCAGCCCGAGATCGAAGCGCTGAAAGAAAAAGCGGGCGAGGATAAGGCCAAGCTGCAAAAAGACATGATGGCGCTGTATAAGGTGAAAAAGGTCAACCCGGCTGCGGGGTGCTTGCCGGTGTTCTTCCAAGTGCCGATCTTTTTTAGCCTGTACAAGGTGATCTACGTCACCATTGAGCTGCGCCAATCCCCGTTTGTTGGCTGGATCAACGACCTTTCGATGCCCGACACCTCGTCGCTGTTCAACGTCTTCGGGCTGCTGCCTTGGGGCGTGCCGGATGCGACAAGCATGTTGCACACGGTGTTTATCGGGCTGTTGCCGATCTTGTTGGGCATTTCGATGTGGTTGCAGCAAAAGCTGAACCCAGCCCCCGCCGATCAGTCGCAAGCACAGATCATGGCGTGGATGCCTTGGATATTCATGTTCATGCTGGGCCGCTTCGCCTCGGGTCTTGTGCTTTACTGGATCACCAACAACACGATCACCTTCGCGCAGCAATACATCATCATGTGGAGCCACGGGCGGCGACCGGATATCTTCGGCAATATCAAGGCCGCGGTAAAAAAGCCGGTGCCAAAGGCGGCTAATAGCCCCAAAGCGCCGAAAAAATGACGGGCCAGATGGCCAAACACACGCAAACCAAGACCCAAGACAACGGACGCGAGGTTCTCGCGTCCGTTGCGTTTTGCGCCGGGTCGCCAGTTCACGAATGGAACGAGAGATGAGCCTGACCTTCCCCTTGGCCGAAGAGCCGGAATTTGACCCTAAGGAAAAAGGCCGTTTGTTGTTTGCAGGGCCTGTGGATTTTCTTAAAGGCGTCGTGGCCATGGTGCATATGCCGCCCGCCGACCGGCTGGAGGTGTGCTTTGCAGGCCGCTCGAATGTTGGCAAATCTAGCCTTATCAATGCTTTGACTGGGCGCAAAAACTTGGCGCGGGCCTCGAACACGCCGGGGCGCACGCAAGAGATCAACTTTTTCACTTTGGGCGAAGAGCGGTACTTGGTTGACCTTCCGGGCTATGGCTATGCCGAAGCGCCCGTGGCTGTTGTGGCCAAGTGGCAAGCACTTTTGAAGCAATATCTTGCCGGTCGCCAAACCCTGCGACGCGCCTTTGTGCTGATCGACACACGGCACGGGGTGAAGGATGTGGACGAAGAGATCCTGACGCTTCTCGACAAATCGGCGGTGACGTTTCAGGTGGTGATGACGAAAGCCGACAAGGTGAACGCCGCCACGCGCGAGGCCAATATTGCCCAAGTTCAGGCGGCGCTGAAAAAGCACCCCGCAGCTTATCCGGAAATTGTTCTGACCTCGTCAGAAAAAGGCGAGGGAATTGAAACCCTGCGGGCCATCATCGCCGGATTGGAGTGAGCGCGCCTGCTGTGCTCGATTCGACCCCGATTTTTCTGCGAAAAATCTCAAGAAACGAATTTTCGCCGAAAATTCGAAACCGGATTTTTCGCAGAAAAATCGTGGGTCAGACGTGCTGTGCGCCGTTCACTTGCAGTTCAGCCCCCGAAATGTAGCTCGACTGATCCGAACACAAAAACCAGATCGCATCCGCCACTTCGCGCGGCTGGCCCAAGCGATTCATCGGCAGTTTCTCGACGATCTTATCCGTGCCCGGCGACAGAATCGCCGTTTCAATCTCTCCGGGGGCTATGGCATTCACGCGCACGCCCAAGGGGCCGAAATCATGCGCCATCTCGCGCGTCAAAGCCGCCAAAGCGGCTTTTGACGTGGCATAGGCTGCGCCTGCAAAAGGATGCACCCGACTGCCGGCAATCGAGGTGACATTCACCACCGACCCTTTGGCCGCCGACAATTCGTTCATCAATCCCCGCGCCAGCACGATCGAGGCGAAGAAATTGACGTGAAACACCTGTCCCCATGTGCGCAAATCGGTGGTCAGCGTCGACAACCGCGCGCCGCTTGGGCCTTTGGGGCTGATGCCGGCATTGTTCACCAGCGCGTCTAGTCGGCCGTTGACCTTGGCCTTGATCACCTCAAGGGCTGCGATGGTTTTGTCGGGGCTGGCAAGGTCAATCTGGATGTGATTCTCTTCGCCGCCCGGCCAAGGGCAGCGCGGGTCAAAGGGTTGGCGCGAACAGGTCAGCACGCGCCAGCCCTCGGCTGAAAATCGCTTGACGGTGGCATGCCCGATGCCGCGCGAGGCACCTGTCAGAACAAGGGTTTTTTGATGTGTCATAGGCCACATAGTACCCAAGCCGCTCCAAAGGGCAAGGTGCTTGGCAGGGCAGCGCTTCTGCCGTAATTGGGGGTTCAAACCTCGGAGATGCAGATGAAGCCCCAAACCGTCAGCCGCGAAGAAGCCCTTACCACGGCCCGCCTTTTGTCGGAAACCTTGCCACACCTGTTGCGCTTTTCCGGTGCCGTCGTGGTGGTGAAATTCGGCGGCAATGCCATGGGCGATGATGCCGCCATGGCCGAATTCGCGCGCGACATCGTTTTGATGCGGCAGGTGGGCGTCAATCCGGTGGTCGTGCATGGCGGCGGACCGATGATCAACGATATGCTCAACAAACTGGGCATCAAATCGGAGTTTGTGCGCGGCAAGCGGGTGACCGATAAGGCCACGGTTCAGGTGGTGGAAATGATCCTGTCGGGCTTGGTCAACAAGCGCATCGTGCAGGCGATTATGGATGCGGGCGGGCGGGCTGTCGGGATATCGGGCAAGGATGACGATCTGATGGTCTGCGTCGCTGATGATCCTGAACTGGGGTATGTCGGCCGACCTGTTGAAATGAACGTGCAGGTGCTGCGCGATCTGTATACGGCCGGAATTATTCCTGTCGTGGCCCCTGTCGCCACGGGCATGGCCGATAACGAAACCTTCAACGTCAATGGCGACACCGCCGCAGGGGCCATTGCTGGTGCATTGCAGGCTGACCGCTTGCTGCTGCTGACCGATGTTGCAGGCGTGAAAAACGCTGCCGGAGAGGTGATGACCAACATCACCCCCGATGAAATCCGCGCCATGATTGCCGATGGCACGATTGCAGGCGGCATGATTCCCAAAACAGAAACCGCGCTGATGGCCCTGGATCAAGGCGTACGGGCGGTGACGATTCTGGATGGCCGCCTGCCCAATGCCGCCCTTTTGGAACTGTTCACCGATCACGGCGCGGGCAGCCAAATCCGCTCCACCGAGCCGCGGGTCAAGCCGCGCGTGCGGCGTTGAGCGAAGACAGCCCTAACATTCAAGCCGCCCTTGATCCGCATTTTCTAGAGGTTCTGGGCGGCTTTACGGTCGAGCCGGGAGAGGTCGGCTTTCCCACCGGCACCCGCACCTTGCTGATGATCGGCCCGAAGGAACCCGGCTTTTGGGCCCATCTGCAAGCCCAACCGGAATGGAGCGCGCCTGACCCCGTAGATCGCTGGTCGCGCCGAGTGATCGGGCGGGTGGCCTGTGATCTGGGGGCCAAGGCGCTGTTTCCCTTTGGCGGGCCGCCCTATCAGCCCTTTTATTCTTGGGCCCTGCGTACGGGCCGCGTTTGGGATAGCCCGGTCAAGCTGTTGGTGCATGCCACACAGGGCCTGATGGTCAGCTTTCGTGGCGCTTTGGCTTTGCCTTGGGCGGTGCCCGTGCCGCCACCTGCGGTGCAGCCATGTGCGGCCTGTGCTAAACCCTGCCGAAGTGCCTGCCCCGCCTTGGCACTGACGGGGACGGGCTACGATGTTCCACGCTGCCACGCCCATCTGGATCAGGCGGCGGGCGCAAACTGCATGGAGGGCGGTTGTCTTGTGCGCAGCACTTGCCCCGCAGGGGCAGGCTATGCAAGGATGCCCTCTCAGTCCGCCTACCATATGAGGCAGTTTCACCCATGAAGCGTCTAATCCTGACACGCCATGCCAAGTCCAGCTGGGACGATCCAGCGACCCCCGACCACGACCGACCCTTAAACGAGCGTGGCAAAGCCGCCTCGGCAGAGCTGGGCACGTGGCTCGCCTCGCGCGGATATGTGCCCGGCGAAGTGCTGTGCTCTGACGCGCTGCGCACGCAGGGCACGTGGTCGGGATTGGCCCCCGCCCTGCCCGGCACGCCGATTTTGCATTTGAAACCCGCGCTTTATCATGCGGGCCCCGATGTGATGCTGGCCGTTCTGCGCCATGCGACGCAAGATTGCGTCATGATGATCGGGCACAATCCCGGGATCGCCGAATTTGCGGCCCGCTTGGTGGCCCATGCCCCCTTGCATGACGATTTTGCCCGCTATCCGACAGGGGCGACGCTGGTGTGCGA
Organism: Paracoccaceae bacterium; assembly: GCA_947449875.1. Classification (GTDB taxonomy): domain Bacteria; phylum Pseudomonadota; class Alphaproteobacteria; order Rhodobacterales; family Rhodobacteraceae; genus Stagnihabitans. Next base: position 19,223 of record CANFSY010000002.1, on the reverse strand, counting down.
CTTTGTGGCGGATCGCTGGGAAGATGCGGCGTTCGGCGGGGCCACGGCGGTGGATTTTGTCATTCCGGCCGAGATCATAGCCTAACGCGCTTTTGGATGGGCGCCGTCGCCCATCCAATCCTTGCAGCTCCGGCACGCAGCGGGATGATCCGTCTTGGGCGGTCAGCGAAACGGCGGGGCGTATTGCAAGCCCCCTTGGGCCCACAAGGCGTTCAGGCCACGGGCCAGTTTGACGGGTGTTGTCACACCGATGGTATCGTCAAAAATCTCGCCGTAATTGCCGCTGGCAGCTATGGCGCGCTTGGCCCAATCAGGATCAAGGCCCAGCATATGGCCCATATCGCCCGCAAGCCCCAGTATCCGGCGGGTTTCGGGGTCTTGGGTGGCGGTGGCGACCTCGTCCAAATTGGCTTGGGTAAGGCCTTTTTCTTCGCCCGCCAGCAAAGCGTAAAAAGTCCAGCGCACGATGTCGCCCCAAGCGTTATCGCCGTGGCGCACCATAAGGCCAAAGGGTTCTTTCGAGATGACTTCCGGCAAAATCACGAAATGCTCCGCCGTGGGCAATCCCGCCCGCAGCGCCGACAGGGTAGAGACATCACCCGTCATCGTATCACAGACCCCGCCCAAAAACTGACGCTGGGCTTCTGTTGCATCCGGAACCGGAACAAGGGTGAACTTGATTTTATTGGCGCGGAAATAGGCAGCCAGATTCCCTTCGGCGGCGCTGCCGACTTGCAAGCAAATCCGCGCGCCATCCAATTCGCGCGCGGAAGACACGCCAAGGGTGTTTCTGACCATGAACCCTTGCCCGTCATAATAGGTGACAGCCACAACATCGGCCCGCTGTTCGGTGTCTTGCGCAAAGGTCCAAGCGTCCCCCCGCGCCACCAGATCAACTTTGCCAGAGGTTAAGGCCGCCATGGCAGTGTCTGGCGACATTGGCACGTAGCGCACTTTGGCAGCATCGCCCAAGACGGCAGCCGCAACAGCTTTGCACAGGGCAGCGTCAAACCCTTGGTAGGTGCCCGTCGAATCGGGCGTGGCAAACCCGATCAAACCAGCCGTGACACCGCAGGTTAAAACCCCGCGCGCCTTCACATCCTGAAGCGTTGCAGATCTTGCATTGCCCGACATCAGGCACAGGCTGGCAATCAGGGCGACGACGATAGATTTCATCATGTGGCGGCTTTCCGATTGGCCTGTCTGCAAGACAGGGCCCATCATCGGCGCGGCGCAAAGAAGGTCAAGCCAAAGCGCATCCGATGCAGCCTTGCCCTAACTGCAAAGGGCAAAGAACCGTGCGGCCAAGTGAAAATCGGCCTGTTTTTGCGCGGCAGCTGCGGCGGCGTCTTCGTCTTCGCCCCACAGGGAAATCTGCCAGTCTTCATCCAGTCGCGACAAGCGCCAGCCGTCTTCGGCCGTCAAACGCCCCTGCCCCACCGCAAAGGCCAACACCAAAGAGCCCGAGATTGACACCAGATCATGAAACGCCGCCAGCTTGAAATTGCCAAGTTCCAAAACATGCTCCTTCAGCCGCGCCAGCACTGCCGGGTCTTGGGCAATCGGCACGATGCCATCGGTGGTCTTTAACGGCGCGTTCAGGGCTTGGGCGGCCCAATGCAACAGCGGGTCCCATGCGATCGCCTGCTTCTCGGCCAGCGCGGGCGGATGGGTGGCGCGGTAGCACAGGTGGTCGGTTTCGCCGTAGGCGGTCAGAAGCGTTGCCACCTCGTGGTATTGCGGAACGACCTTGTCGATGGCGGAATTGGCCATGCGGGTGACGGGCATGGTTTCGGGGTTCACAAGACCGCTTTGCGCATCCCATTCAGCGGCAATCAGGTCTGCCAGCGCGTGGGTGGGCACCAGCAGCGGCTGTTTGGCGGGGGTTTTGACGGGGCGTTCATCCAAACGCACGGCAAAGCCGCCGTCTTCGGCCACAACACTCGCCGTTTTCCAGAACCGCTTTGGCCGCCAGTTAGACATCAAGCCCCCCCGAACGGATCAGCGGGAACGTCTTTTTCGTTCCAATCCAGCATCTTCCACGTCTTGGCCATGTGGTCGGGCAAAGGCGCGGTAAAGGTCATCATCGCCCCCGTGACAGGGTGTTCAACCGTCAGCGACCGCGCATGCAAGTGCAGCTTGCGCGACACATCCCCCCCGATCGACGCCCCCCAGCCGTCGCCCATGTTATCCGCCGTATTGCCGCCATATTTGCCATCGCCCGCAATCGGATGCCCCATTTCGGCCATATGGGCACGCAACTGGTGGGTGCGGCCTGTGACCGGTTCTAAAGCCATCCAAGACATGCGCGTGCCCAAGAACCACAGCGTGAAGAAATCGGTTTGGGCGCGTTTGGCATCGGGATAATCCGCCATTTTGGCCGGGTGGATGCACAGCATCTTTTCGCCTTCGCCCCGCCCGCCGGGGGCTTTCATCAGGCCGTATTTGATCGACCCCTGCTTGGGGTTAGGCACACCTGCGACCAAGGCCCAATAGATCTTGCGCGTGTTGCGGTGGCGCAGCGCCTCTGACAGGCGGCGCGCCACACGGTCGGTGCGCGCCAGCATCAACAGGCCCGAGGTGTCTTTATCCAAGCGGTGCACCAGCTTGGGCTTGTCTTTATAGCCAAACTTCAACGCCTCTGCCAAGCCGTCGACATGGCGCTCGCCCATGCCCGATCCGCCTTGGCTGGCAAGGCCAGCGGGTTTGTTCAGGATGATCATATGGTCATCCTTCCACAGCACGGCGTTCTGGATCATCTTGGTGTCGGCTGCACTGATCTTGCCGTCTGACACAGGTTCAGGGGCGGGTGTGTCGGGCAAAGGCGGCACGCGCACGACTTGGCCGGGCAAAACGTGGTCCGAGGCTTTCACACGGCCCGATTCCACCCGTAATTGCCCCGTGCGGCACATCTTTTCGATCGCCCCTTGGGTGATCTGGGGGAACTTGCGCTTGACCCAGCGATCAAGGCGTTGCTCGCCGTCATCCTCGGTTACGGTGATCAGTTGAACGGCGCTCATGCGAGGACCCTTTCGGTGAGGGTAGCGCCCAAGGCTACAGCAATAAGGGAAAGACCGACCGAGGCCGCAACATAAGCAAAGGCACCGCCGCCCTGCCCCGCCTGCCACAGCTTCCACGCATCCAGCGAAAAGGCGGAAAAGGTGGTGAAGCCGCCCAAGATACCCGCCATGAAAAGGGGCGACAGGTGGGTGCGGTCCTGCAGGGCCACAAAGACAACGCCCATGGCAAAGCTACCCAGCACATTCACCGCCAACGTGGCCACGGGTGCGCCGAACCACGATATCGTCAGATAGCGCAGCACAGAGCCGAGCGCGCCGCCAAGGGCGACTTGTGTCAAGGTCCAGATCATCCCGCCTCCTTGAGCGTGTGTGAGGAAATTGTCAACCTTTGGCCAAGGCGGGCTTAATCCGCTTGGCGTTTGGCGCGCAGTTTGGCGAAATAGTCGATGCGCTTTTTCAGATCGCGCTCGAACCCGCGTTCGGGTGGGGCGTAGTAGACGGGGCGCCTCATGGCATCAGGGAAATAATTCTGGCCGGAAAAGCCATCTTCGGCGTCATGGTCGTAGGCATAGGCGGCCCCATAGCCTAAGTCTTTCATCAACTTGGTGGGTGCGGGGCGAATATGCAGCGGGGGTGGCAGCGAACCTGTCTGGCGTGCCGCTTCGCGCGCCGCTTTATAGGCTGTGTAGACGGCATTGGATTTGGGGGCCAGTGCCAGATAGACCACGGCTTGGGCCAAAGCCAACTCGCCCTCGGGCGAGCCCAAACGTTCGTAAGTCTGCCATGCGGCTAGGCAGATGTCCTGCGCCTGCGGGTCAGCCAAGCCGATGTCTTCCACCGCCATGCGGGTGATGCGGCGGGCCAAAAAGCGCGGGTCTTCGCCGCCTTCCAGCATACGCGCAAACCAATACAGCGCCGCATCCGGATCAGACCCGCGCACCGATTTGTGCAGGGCGGAAATCAGGTTGTAATGCTCGTCGCCCGATTTGTCATATTTGCTGGCCCGCCGCATCAGACGAGTGGACAACTGCTCAGCCGTCAGCGGTTGGGTCAGTGCCCAAGCGGCGATTTGTTCGATGAGGTTTAACAAGGTGCGGCCATCGCCGTCGGCCATCTCGATCAGGGTCTCGCGGGCAAAGCCGTTCAGGGGCAAGGCACGGCCAAGGTCTTGTTCGGCGCGTTGGGCCAGACGTTCCAGATCGGTGGGCGACAGACGTTCCAGCACAATCACCTGCGCGCGCGACAAAAGGGCGGCGTTCAGCTCGAAGCTGGGGTTTTCGGTGGTGGCGCCGACCAGAAGGATCGTGCCGTCCTCCATATAGGGCAAAAAGCCGTCTTGTTGGGCTTTGTTGAAGCGGTGGATTTCGTCGACAAATAGCAACGTGCCTTGGCCGTTCTGGCGGCGGATCTTGGCGGTTTCGAACACTTTGCGCAGGTCGGGCACACCGGTGAAAATGGCCGAGATTTGCACAAAGGCCAGATCGGTTTGCTGGGCCAAAAGCCGCGCGATGGTGGTTTTGCCCACACCGGGCGGGCCCCAAAGAATAAGCGAAGACAGCGACTGCGCCCCGATCATCGACCCCAGCGGGCCTTGGGGCGACAGCACATGGCTTTGGCCGATCACCTCGGCCAAGGTCTGCGGGCGCAAACGGTCGGCCAGCGGACGCGGCGCTGCGGGATGGGCTTGGGGCGTATCGAACAGGTCAGACATGCGGGCAGGTTACGCCGGAAGCCGCCATAAGCAAAGGGCCCGCACCATGGGTGCGGGCCCTTGAAACCGCGCTTAGCGCAGATCAGCTTTCGTAGTTATCTTCAGCCGCAACGCGCGCCTTGTCAGCCGCACCTTTGGCCGACGGATCACGGTCAACGAATTCGATGATCGCCATCGGGGCCATGTCGCCATAACGGAAACCGGCTTTCAGCACGCGCACATAGCCGCCCTGACGCTCTTTGTAGCGCGGGCCCAGAATTTCGAACAAGCGTGCCACATACTGCTCTTGCTTAAGCTGCGACGACGCCTGACGGCGCGCATGCAGATCGCCGCGCTTGGCCAAAGTGACCAGCTTTTCGATGATCGGACGCAGTTCTTTTGCCTTGGGCAGGGTGGTTTTGATCTGCTCATGTTCGATGAGCGAGCCGCACATGTTGGCAAACATCGCTTTGCGGTGTTCGTGGGTGCGGTTTAGGCGGCGGTAGCCAGAGCCGTGGTTCATGATGTTCTCCTAGAACGTGTTTTGCTTTGTCTGGCAGCGCCTACGTGCGGCCCTGCTCTCCTTGGGGTCTTGCGACCCAGATCGTCCCCGACGGTTCGGGCATTTTCGAGCGGGTGCGCAAGCTGCGCACCCGTTTGGCATTAGAACTGGTCTTCGAAACGCTTGGCCAGATCTTCGATATTCTCTGGCGGCCAGTCTTCGACTTCCATGCCAAGATGCAGGCCCATGCCCGACAGCACTTCCTTGATTTCGTTCAAGGACTTGCGGCCAAAGTTCGGCGTGCGCAGCATTTCGGCTTCGGTTTTCTGGATCAGATCGCCGATATAGACGATGTTGTCGTTCTTCAGGCAGTTTGCCGAACGCACCGACAGTTCCAGCTCGTCGACTTTCTTCAACAGCAGCGGGTTGAATTCCAACCCAGCGTCTTCGATGCCCTTGTTCGACGATTCCGGCTCGTCAAAGTTCACAAAGACAGCCAGTTGGTCCTGCAAGATGCGCGCGGCATAGGCCACGGCGTCATCAGGGGTCAAAGAGCCGTCTGTTTCCACCTTCAGCGTCAGCTTGTCATAATCCAGCACCTGACCTTCGCGGGTGGGTGTGACTTCGTAGGACACTTTCTTGACCGGCGAGAAAATCGCATCAATCGGAATAAGACCGATCGGCGCATCTTCGGGGCGGTTCTTGTCGGCCGACACATAGCCCTTGCCGTTGTTGACGGTCAATTCCATGAACACGTCAGCGCCGTCATCCAAGTGGCAAATGACATGATCGCGGTTCAAAATCTCGATCCCCGAGGATTCCGAGATATCGCCAGCGGTCACAACGCCCGGGCCTTTGGCAGAAATCGCAAGGCGCTTGGGCCCTTCGACATCCATCTTCAGGCGCACGCCTTTGAGGTTCAGCACGATGTCGGTGACATCTTCGCGCACGCCAGCCACGCTGGAGAATTCGTGCAGCACATTGTCAATCTGCACCGAGGTGATCGCCGCCCCTTGCAGAGAGCCCAACAGCACGCGGCGCAGCGCGTTGCCCAGCGTCAGGCCAAAGCCACGTTCCAGCGGTTCAGCGACCAAGGTCGCGGTGCGCTGCGCATCCGCCCCGGCTTTGACAGCCAGTTGTTGCGGTTTAATCAGTTCCAGCCAGTTCTTGTGGATCATGCTATAGCCTCCATACTTGCCCGCTGCCTATGGTCCGAATGACAGCAGACGCCCGAGGATCTTCATTCAAGTTCAAACAACGATGTCGGGCCGCGCAAACAGCACGGCCCGACACCAAAGAAAAACGATTAAACGCGACGGCGCTTGGGCGGACGGCAGCCGTTGTGCGCAAGCGGGGTCACATCACGGATCGAGGTGATGTTGAAGCCAACAGCCGCCAAAGCGCGCAAAGCTGATTCGCGGCCCGAACCGGGGCCTTGCACTTCAACTTCCAACGTCTTCACGCCATGCTCTTGCGCTTTCTTGCCGGCATCTTCTGCAGCCATCTGGGCGGCATAGGGGGTCGACTTGCGCGAGCCTTTGAAGCCCATCGTGCCCGACGACGACCAAGAGATCGCGTTGCCCTGCACGTCAGAGATCAGGATTTTGGTGTTGTTGAAAGACGAGTTCACATGCGCCACCCCTGCGGCGATGTTCTTGCGTTCTTTCTTCTTGGTGCGGGCAGCAGTTTTGCTGGTATCACGTGCCATTTATCTGTGCCCCTCTTATTTCTTCTTGCCGGCGATCGGCTTGGCCGGGCCCTTGCGGGTGCGCGCATTGGTATGCGTGCGCTGGCCACGAACCGGCAGACCTTTGCGATGACGCAGGCCACGGTAGCAGCCAAGGTCCATCAAACGCTTGATGTTCATCGACGTTTCGCGACGCAGGTCGCCTTCGACGGTGAAGTTTGCGTCGATGAATTCGCGGATCGCAAGCACTTCGGCGTCTGTCAGCTGGTTGACGCGGCGCGCACGGTCAATCTTCAGCGATTCGCAGATCGTCTCGGCGTTATGTGCGCCGATGCCGGTGATGTATTGAAGCGCAATCGGAACGCGCTTTGCGGTGGGGATGTTTACGCCAGCAATACGTGCCAAACGTGTTTTCCTTCATGTTGCGGTTCCGTAGTGCCAGAACCTTTTTTCACAACCCAGCAGAACGATCTGCCGGAGACGATTGTCTGCCGCGTGATTCCGCAGCAAGACGCCGTGCCATATGGGCTTTTCACACAGGCGTCAAGGCCTGCGGTCATCTAATCACTTTGCGTCAAGAACTTTCGCCACGGCCAATGCCACAGCATCCATCTCGGCCAAACCGTCTACTGTCGAAAGCTGGCCTTTGGCATAGTAATAACCAATCAAGGGCGAGGTGTCGCGGTAATAGGCCAGCATGCGGGTGCGAAGCGCCTCTTCGGTGTCATCGGCGCGGCGCTTCATGGTTGTTCCGCCACAGGTGTCACAGGTGCCTGCAACTTTGGGCGGGTGGTTGGTGTCGTGGTAAACGGCCCCGCAGGTGCCACAGGTAAAGCGCCCGACGATGCGTTGCTTCAAGGCCTCGTCATCCACGCGCAGTTCGATCACCGCATCCAAAGGCTGACCAATCCGCACCATCAACGCGCCCAAGGCATCCGCCTGCTTTAAGGTGCGGGGAAAACCGTCGAAAATATACCCACCGGCAGCGCCGCCGGTGGTCAGCTTTTCTTCGATCAGACCCACCACGATGTCATCGGTCACCAAATGGCCAGCATCCATCACCGCCGCCACTTTGCGCCCCATCTCGGTGCCCGAAGTGCGCGCATCGCGCAGCATGTCACCGGTGGACAGCTGAACCATGCCACGCTCATCCACCAGACGCTTTGCCTGCGTGCCTTTGCCGGCACCGGGCGGCCCTAGTAGAATGATGTTGGTCATGGTTCGGCCTTTCTGCGCAAGTCTGACGTAAGCTTAACGACGCGCCGGGGGTTTCGCCACAGCGGGCCGCTTGCGGCCGCGCAGTTGCGAACGTTCGATCAGCCCCTCGTATTGGTGCGCCAGCATATGAGATTGCACTTGGTTGATCGTATCCATCGTCACAGAAACGACAATCAACACCGAAGTCCCGCCAAAGTAGAAGGGAATGTTGAATTGGTGGCGCAAAATCTCGGGCAGGAAGCACACAGCCGCCAGATAGGCCGAACCGATCACCAAGATGCGGGCCACCACATAATCCAGATAGTCTTGCGTTTTCTTTCCGGGGCGGATGCCTGGGATGAACCCGTTTTGGTTTTTAAGGTTCTCAGCCACGTCATCGGTTTTGAAGGCGACGTTGGCGGTGTAGAAATAGGTGAAGAACACGATCATCGCACCTTGGAACAGCAGGTACAGCGGCTGCCCCGGTCCCATGAAGGCCAAGATCGTGCCCATGATCGGGCTGGTCTGCGCGCCCGAGAAGGTCGCGAGTGTCGACGGCAGCAACAGCAAGGACGACGCGAAGATCGCCGGAATAACGCCCGCCGGATTGACCTTGATCGGCAAATGGCTAGAGCCGCCGTCATAGATTTTCATGCCAACTTGGCGGCGGGGGTATTGGATGTGGATTTTGCGCAGGGCGCGCTCCATGAACACGACAAAGCCGATCACCCCAGCCACCAGCACAATCGCCCCGATGATCACCCAAACCGGAATCACACCCGCACGCCCTTGGCTTAAGAACTGCGCCAAAGCGCCCGGGATTTCGGCGACGATGCCAGTGAAGATGATCAGCGACACACCATTGCCGATGCCGCGCGCGGTGATCTGCTCCCCCAGCCACATCAGGAACATGGTGCCGCCGACCAGCGTGATCACACAGGATATCTTAAAGAACAGGTCAGGATTATGCGCCAACCCACCCGCCGCCAGCGATGCCGCAATGGCCCAGCCTTGGAACGCCGCCAGCCCCACTGTGGCATAGCGGGTGTACTGATTCATCTTCTTGCGACCTTGATCGCCTTCTTTTTTCAACTGCTCCAGCTGCGGAATCATGGAACCGAGCAACTGGATGATGATCGACGACGAGATATAGGGCATCACCCCCAGCGCAAACACGCCCATCCGCTTGAGCGCACCGCCGGTGAACAGCGACAACATGCCGCCCAACCCTTGGCCCTGACCTTCCATGAAATTCTTCAGCGCCGTACCGTCGATGCCGGGAACCGGAATGAAGGTGCCAAGGCGATAAACGATCAAGACAAGCACCGTAAACAGGATGCGCTGGCGCAGGTCACTTGCCTTGCCCAAAGCGCCCCAGCTTAGGTTTGCCGCCATTTGCTCTGCTGCTGATGCCACGGTCGGACCTTCTCGGTTAGGAATTGCTGTTGCGCCGCCGATCCGGTCTTTCCGGACGGCGGCGCGGGAAATCTACGCAGATGTAAGCGGTCTTAACGCCGCTCACAAGACGTTATACAAGCGGAACCTTGCGAACCGACTTGCCGAATACGGGCAGCGGATCCGCCACTTTCAACGAACCCCCAGCCGCTGCCACCGCTTCAATCGCCGAGGCCGAGGCACCGGTGACTTCCATCGTGACTTTCGTGGTGATAGCCCCCTTGGCCAGCACGCGGATGCCGTCATGCTTGGCTTTGGTCAGGCCAGCCGCAACCAGCGCGTCTTCGGTAATGGTGACCGAGGCGTCCAGCTTGCCCAGACCGATGAACTTCTCGATCAGGCCCAAGTTGACGACGGCGAATTCTTTTTGGTTCGGCTTGCTAAAGCCACGCTTGGGCAAACGCCGATACAGCGGCATTTGGCCGCCTTCATAGCCGCCCAAAGCCACGCCCGAGCGCGATTTTTGACCCTTAACACCACGACCAGCGGTTTTACCCTTGCCCGAACCCGGACCACGGGCCACGCGCTTTTTCTTCTTGGCCGCACCGTCGTTGTCGTGCAGTTCATTCAATTTCATGTCGCATACTCCTATGCCGGAACTGCCCCGGCTGCGACGGCGGGGGCAAACGCGGCGAATGGTTGATTCTGTACCCCTTGCGGGCCACCGTGGGCGTATAGAGGGGATAGAAGGACGGATCAAGAGGCGTAGGGTGGGTGAAACCCACCTCATAGGCCTGCATTTGGCTTGGTGGGTTGCACCCACCCTACATTCTTGCTAACGCAATCTTGCATAATTATACAAAAACTTAGAACCGGCGCCCGCAGATGGCAAAACTTGAAATGGGGGCCTTACACATCAGATTAGCCTGATCAAGGGGGCATCCAAATGGAAATTGTGAGACTAAACCAAAGATTCCAAAACCGAAACGACGTGTTGAGAAAGTTTGGTTTTACCGGCAAAGTATTGATCCAGGCGCTTTGGCGTATTCCGGACACTGAAAAAAGGTACGTCTGGATCGCCACAGACGGCAAATACGATGGTGGTTTGAACTCTCTGACAAACGAAGGTCGAAACTTTGCGGATCGTAGGGATCCAGGGACTCCCGGCGCAGACTCGTACGGCCATCATGAAGACCCCAATGTGGAGCGGCTCCTCTTCTTAAACACCCAAGTCTATCGCCAACCTGTGATCAAATTTGTTGGTGTTTTCATGCCCGACCCAGCGGCAAGCGTTTGGAATGTCTCCGCTTGGACGAGAGTTTGCGATGAATGCGCCTTACCCGATGGTTCGTGGCCGGGTCCATCCACCTCAAACTCGTAAGAATCAAAACACCCCACCTTTCGGCGGGGCGTTCTGTTACAGCTGTAGTAGGGTGGGTGAAACCCACCTTTATCAACAGTTGATTAAGCACGATGCGCGCAACCCACCAAAAAACAAAACGCCCCACCTCGCGGCGGGGCGTTCTGTTACAGCTTAGGGTAACCCCTTAACCGCGTTCTTCGATGATCTTCACCATGTGACGCACCGCGTGCACCATGCCGCGGATCGAGGGTGTATCCTCAAGCTCGCGGGTGCGGCGGATTTTGTTCAGGCCCAGACCTTTGAGGGTCGCGGTTTGAACAGCGGGGCGGCGGGCGGCGGACGAGGTCTGCTGCACGACGATGGTTTTCTTGGTCTCGGTCATGATCAGGCCTCCACAACTTCAGCGACGACTACGTCAGCGGCGGGCTTGTTCAAAATCTCGGCCACCTTTTTGCCGCGACGTGCGGCAACTTGGCGGGGCGAGGTTTCTGACTTCAGACCGTCAATCGTAGCGCGGATCATGTTGTAGGGGTTGGTCGAGCCGATCGACTTGGCCACCACATCTTGCAGACCCAACATTTCGAACACAGCGCGCATCGGGCCGCCGGCGATGATGCCGGTCCCCGCCACAGCGGTGCGCATCACAACTTTTCCGGCGCCGTGGCGGCCTTCCATGTCGTGGTGCAGCGTGCGGGCGTCTTTCAACGGCACGCGGATAAGGCTGCGTTTGGCCTGTTCGGTTGCCTTGCGGATCGCCTCGGGCACTTCTTTCGCCTTGCCCTTGCCAAAGCCCACACGGCCGCGCTGATCGCCCACAACCACCAAAGCTGCAAAGCCAAAGCGTTTGCCGCCTTTTACGGTCTTGGACACGCGGTTGATCGCGACCAGACGGTCAGCGAACTCCGGGGTTTCTTCCGGGCGATTGTCGCGGCGGTCGCCGCCACGGTTGCCACGGTCGTCCCGGCGGTTTTCACGTTCTGCCATTTTTATCTCCTCAGAACTTCAGGCCGCCTTCACGGGCAGCATCGGCCAAAGCCTTGATCTTACCGTGAAAGAGGAAACCGCCGCGATCGAAGTAGCACGCTTCGACACCGGCCTTGAGTGCACGCTCCGCGATGGCCGCACCAATTTTGGCGGCCGCCTCGATGTTGTTTTTACCCACAACGCCCAAGTCTTTTTCAAGCGATGACGCCGAAGCGATCGTGATGCCCTTCACATCGTCGATCAACTGGACCGAGATGTTCTTGTTCGACCGGTGCACCGACAAGCGCAAGCGCCCGGCAGCGACAGATTTAATGCGGTTCCGAACGCGCAGACGGCGCTTGAGGAACAGCTCTCTTTTATTCAATGCCATTTCTCTTGCCCCTTACTTCTTCTTGCCTTCCTTGCGGAAGACAAACTCGCCCTTGTAGCGAATACCTTTGCCCTTATAGGGCTCTGGCTTCTTCCAAGCGCGGATGTTTGCTGCGACTTGGCCAACGAGTTGTTGGTCAATGCCTTCCACAGAGATTTCAGTTTGCTTCGGTGACGCGACGACAACACCCTCCGGAACCTCGAAGATCACTTCGTGGCTGAAACCCAGTTGCAATTGCAGGTTCTTACCCACCATGGCAGCGCGGTAGCCCACGCCCTGAATTTCCATTTCTTTCTTGAAGCCGACGGTAACGCCCTGCACAAGATTCGCGATCATCGAGCGGCTCATGCCCCACTGCGAGCGCGCCCGCTTGGACAGGCCACGCGGGGTGACTTTGACAGTGTCATTTTCGATGGTCAGCTGCACATCATCGCCAGCGGTGAAGCTGCGGGTGCCTTTCGGCCCCTTCACTTCAATCGTCTGGCCAGAGATGGAGGCCGACACGCCCTTAACCAAGGCGACGGGTTTTTTGCCGATACGAGACATTTGACCCCTCCCCTTAGAATACGGTGCAAAGCACTTCGCCGCCAACATTGGCCGCGCGTGCATTTGCATCCGTCATCACACCCTTGGGGGTGGACAGAATGGCAATCCCAAGACCGTTCCGCACAGAGGGAACTTCCTTGATCGAGTTGTAAACGCGACGGCCCGGCTTGGACACGCGCTTCAACTCACGGATGACCGGGGCGCCTTCGAAGTACTTCAGGCTGATGGTCAGTTCGCCTTGACCGTTGTCGGTCGTGGCAGATTCATAGCCGCGGATATAGCCTTCTGCGACCAGCACATCCAACACCCAAGCCCGCAGCTTCGAAGCCGGGGTCTTGACGGTGGATTTGCCGCGCATTTGGCTGTTGCGGATACGTGTCAGCATATCGCCGAGGGGATCGTTCATCATCATCTTTCAGCGCTCCCCTTACCAGCTCGACTTAACCATGCCGGGGATCTGGCCGAACGAGGCGAGATCACGCAGCATGATACGGCTGAGCTTGAGTTTGCGGTAATAGGCGTGCGGGCGGCCAGTCAGCTGGCAGCGGTTGTGAATGCGGGTCGCCGACGAATTGCGCGGCAGGGCTGCCAGTTTGGCGGTTGCCTTGAAACGCTCTTCGATCGTCTTGGTTTTGTCGTAGATCACCGTCTTAAGTGCGGCGCGTTTGGCTGCGTGCTGTTGCACGAGCTTGGCGCGCTTCACTTCGCGGTTCACCATGGATTTTTTGGCCATTGTTGGGTTCCTCGCGATTAAGACGTGAAGGGCATTTTGAAGTGCTTCAACAGCGACTTCGCTTCTGCATCAGACTTGGCGTTGGTGCAGATGATGATATCCATGCCCAGAACGTCGTCGACTTTATCAAAGTCGATTTCCGGGAACACGATCTGCTCTTTCAAGCCCATCGCATAGTTGCCATGGCCATCAAACGAGCTGCCTTTGACGCCGCGAAAGTCGCGGACGCGCGGCAGCGCGATGGTGATCAAGCGATCGAGGAATTCATACATCCGGTCGCCCCGCAGGGTAACCTTGCAGCCCAGCGGCATAAACTCACGCACCCGAAAGCCCGCGATGGACTTTTTGGCGTTGGTGATCACCGACTTTTGACCTGCAATCAACGTCAACTGCTCGGAAGCCAGTTTGACCTTCTTGGTGTCTTTCACGGCTTCGCCCACACCCATGTTGAGAACGATTTTCTCAAGCTTGGGGATCTGCATGTCGTTCTTATAGCCATGTTCGGCTTTCAGAGCGGCGCGGATGGTCGAGACATATTCCGCCTTCAGACGCGGCGTATAGGTGGCTTGGTCCAACATCAGATGGCCTCCCCGGTTGTCTTGGCGAAGCGCACTTTCTTGCCGTCTTCCATGCGGAAGCCGACGCGTGTGGCTTTGCCATTGGCATCAACGATGGCCAGGTTGGACAGGTCGATCGGCATCGCCTTGGGCACACGGCCCCCTTGCGATGTCGGCGACTGCTTGGTGTGACGCACAGAGACGTTCACGCCATCAATCACGGCCTTGTTGTCCTTGGGCGACACGGCGGTGATTTCGCCCTGCTTGCCCTTGTCCTTGCCGGTGAGAACGACAACCTTGTCGCCTTTTTTCAGCTTAGCGGCCATCAGAGCACCTCCGGAGCCAGCGAGATGATCTTCATGAAGTTCTTGGCGCGCAGTTCCCGCACAACCGGCCCGAAGATACGCGTGCCGACCGGTTCACCCTGATTGTTCAGGATAACGGCAGCATTGCGGTCAAAACGGATGGTGGTGCCGTCTTCGCGACGAACTTCTTTGGCGGTGCGCACGACAACGGCTTTACGCACGTCGCCCTTTTTGACACGGCCTTTCGGAATTGCCTCCTTGACCGACACCACGATGATGTCGCCCACGGATGCATAGCGGCGGTGTGAACCGCCCAGAACCTTGATGCACTGAACCCGGCGCGCGCCTGAGTTATCAGCAACATCCAGATTGGTCTGCATCTGGATCATTTAGTACTCTCCGACCTTTGGGGGCATCCACCCCCAGGGTTTCGTTTCATTTCAAGACGAAGGGCACTTACGCAGTCGCGTCAGTGACAACCGTCCAGCGTTTCGATTTGGAAATCGGGGCGCATTCCTCGATGCGGACCGTGTCGCCTTCCTTGAACTGGTTCAAGGCGTCATGGGCACGGTACTTCTTGGATTTGCGGATGGTTTTCTGCAGAACGGGGTGCTTGAAGCGGCGTTCGACAAGAACGGTGATCGTCTGCTCGTTCTTGTCCGAGGTCACGACACCTTGCAGGATACGTTTGGGCATCGGTCTCTCCTTACTTCGCGGCTTCGGCGGCTTTTTGGGCCAACACGGTACGCACACGGGCAACATCCTTGCGGACCTTGTTCATGCGCGAGGTGTTCGTCAGTTGGTTGGTGGCTGCCTGAAAGCGCAGATTGAACGCTTCTTTCTTCAGCGCGACAAGCTGATCACGCAGCTGGTCGGGGGTCTTTGTACGCAGTTCTTGGGCGTCCATACGCCTTTTCCTTTTCTCAAGCACCAGACGGCCCAGAAGGTAACCGTTGATCTGGTGGATCAACACAAACCAACGAGTCTGGCAGAGCCGGAATCGTTGGATGCTGCGCAATACAGGAGCCTAACCGCTTCGGCAAGCGAAACTTGGGCCGCTCCCTTTATTCCCATTCATAATTGAAACTAACCGAGATGCGCTCTTCCTCCGCCATGTTCATCGGCACTTCGTGGCGCAGCCAGCTTTCCCACAGCAGCACCTCGCCCACGTTGGGCTTCACGTAAACAAAGCTTTGCAGCTCTTGCGCGGCCTTCTTCAACCGCAACGGCGCGTGCATCATCATGGGCAGGCGGGGGTCTTCCAGCTTTAACGCGCTGGTGCCCTTGGGCATGGCCACATAGGTCGTGCCCGAGATCACCGAATGGGGGTGAATGTGGCTGGCGTGCATGCCGCCTTGGGGCAGAATGTTGATCCAGAACGATCCGCATTTAAGCTTTTTGTCGCCCAAATCAAAGCCCAAATCCTTGCAAAACGCCGCAACGTGCTTGTCCAGCGCCTTTTCCAGATCGGCAAAGATCGGGAACCGCCACGGCAGATCGTTAAGCGAGGCGTAGCTGGTATAACCCGGGTAGCCATTCGCTCCGCACCATTCCTGCCCCGCCTCATCGTCCTCGGCGATCGCCTCACAGGCCGCCGCAAGTTCAGCGTAATCGACCTTTTTCTTGCCCAGTTCCGCCAATTCAGCGCGGTACAGACGGGTGACGAACAGGGGGGAAATCACGGCCATAGCATACTCCTTGGGATAGGGCTGCTTGGTAAGCTCAAGATCACCGAGGATCAAGTGCGGGCAAACCCCGCAGCAAGGGTGAAGCCGCTGTGAACCTTGGCCGTCAACGACGATTTGGCCAGCCAAGCCTGAATGTCGTCAGTAAGAGGACCAAGAAACGTGACTTCGTCAAGCGTTGCAACACGGTGTAGGGCTTGCATCTCGGGCCAAAGCATCGAACGTTCGTGATGGCCGATCCAAGCCTGCGGCGTCGCATAGTCGATTACTGCGCGGGCCACGGGATCAACCCCACTGACAAAAAAACGATAGGACAAAACACCCGGTTCGCCACACCTTTGCACTCGGGCGGCGAGGGCGGCAATCGCAGCGGTAAAATGCGCTGCCGTGTCGTTAAGGCGGTAGTGGTTCAGGATTGTCAGTTCCGGCATAGCGGCTCCCAAAATAAAAAAAAGCCCCCACCGTTTCCGGCAGGGGCGCTTATGTAGGGTGGGTGAAACCCACCCCGTTTTACCAGTCTTCGCGAACGACAACGCGGGTCAGAACCGGCAGTTTCATCGCGCCCAGACGCAGGGCTTCCCGTGCGATTTCTTCGGACACGCCGTCGATCTCGAACATGATCCGACCGGGTTTCACCTTGGCCGCCCAATAGTCGATCGCCCCTTTACCTTTACCCATACGAACTTCGACGGGCTTGGCAGTGACTGGAACGTCTGGGAAAATCCGGATCCAGACACGGCCCTGACGCTTCATGTGGCGGGTGATCGCGCGGCGGGCCGCTTCGATCTGACGTGCCGTCACACGCTCCGGTTCAGTCGATTTCAGCCCAAAGGAGCCGAAGTTCAACATAGAGCCGCCTTTGGCTTCTCCATGAATGCGGCCTTTGAACTGCTTGCGAAACTTAGTGCGCTTAGGTTGCAGCATTTATTTTCTCCCTTAGGCGCGTTCGCGGCGCGGTTGGCGCGGTGCAGCACCTTCCTGCGATTCCGCCTGACGACGGTCATGGGCCTGCGGATCATGCTCAAGGATTTCGCCTTTGAAGATCCAGACCTTAACACCGATGATCCCGTAGGGCGTCATGGCTTCGGACAGGGCATAGTCGATGTCCGCACGCAGCGTGTGCAGCGGCACGCGGCCTTCGCGGTACCATTCGGTACGCGCGATTTCAGCGCCACCCAGACGGCCCGACACGTTGACACGAATCCCCAACGCACCAATACGCATGGCGTTTTGCACGCCCCGCTTCATGGCACGACGGAACGAAACACGGCGTTCCATTTGCTGGGCGATCGACTCGGCCACAAGTTGGGCGTCAAGTTCGGGCTTGCGCACTTCGACGATGTTCAAGTGCAGTTCGGACTTGGTGAAGACCGACAGTTTCTTGCGCAGCGTTTCGATATCCGCGCCTTTTTTGCCGATAATCACGCCCGGACGCGCGGTGTAAATCGTCACGCGGCACTTTTTGTGCGGACGTTCGATGATCACCTTCGAAATGCCGGCCGCTTTGCAGTCTTCATGCACGAAGGCGCGCATTTTCAGATCTTCCAGCAGCAGGTTGCCGTAATCTTTCGATTCAGCGAACCAGCGGCTGTCCCACGTACGGTTGACCTGCAGGCGCATGCCGATCGGATTGACCTTCTGACCCATTATGCAGTCTCCCCGACTTGGCGGACCTTGATCGTGATTTCAGAGAACGGTTTCATGATCTTGCCGAAACGGCCCCGTGCCCGCGGACGGCCACGCTTCATCACCAGGTTCTTGCCAACCCAAGCTTCGGCGACGACCAAGCTGTCAACGTCAAGGTTGTGGTTGTTTTCTGCGTTGGCGATGGCCGATTGCAGAACTTTCTTCACTTCGCCCGCGATCCGGCGCTTGGAGAAGGTCAGGTCGGCCAAAGCCTTGTCAACCTTCTTGCCGCGGATCAGACCGGCGACCAAGTTCAGCTTCTGGTCCGAGGTGCGCAACATACGCGCCACGGCCATTGCTTCATTCTCCGCCACGCGGCGCGGATTCTTTTCCTTACCCATGGCTTACTTCCTCTTGGCTTTCTTGTCGGCAGCGTGTCCGTAATAGGTACGGGTCGGCGAGTATTCGCCAAACTTCTGGCCGATCATCTCTTCGGTCACGGCGACCGGGATGTGTTTCTTGCCGTTGTAGACGCCGAACGTCAAACCAACGAATTGCGGCAGGATGGTCGAGCGACGCGACCAGATCTTGATCACTTCGCTTTTGCCCGACGCGCGCGAGGTTTCTGCTTTCTTCAGCAGGTAACCGTCGACGAACGGGCCTTTCCAGATAGAACGTGCCATGGATTAGCGCCCTTTCTTCGCGTTACGCGAACGGACAATAAGCTTGTCCGAGTGCTTCGACTTGCGGGTCTTGTTGCCCTTGGTGCCCTTGCCCCACGGGGTAACCGGGTGCCGGCCGCCCGAGGTGCGACCTTCACCACCGCCATGCGGGTGGTCGATCGGGTTCATAGCAACACCGCGCACGGTCGGACGCACGCCCAAGTGGCGCATACGACCGGCTTTGCCGAAGTTTTGGTTCGAGTTGTCGGGGTTCGACACGGCACCGATGGTGGCCATGCATTCCTGACGCACAAGACGCAGTTCGCCCGAAGACAGACGAATCTGGGCATAGCCGCCATCACGGCCCACAAACTGGGCATAGGTGCCAGCAGCGCGCGCCAACTGGCCGCCCTTGCCTTGCTTCAGCTCCACGTTGTGCACGATCGAACCGATCGGCATGCCCGAGAAGGGCATCGCATTGCCCGGCTTCACGTCAACCTTGGCGCCAGCGACAACCGAGTCGCCCACGCCCAAACGCTGAGGGGCCAGAATGTAGGCTTGCTCGCCATCCGTGTAGCGGATCAGGGCGATAAATGCCGTGCGGTTGGGATCGTACTCGATCCGCTCAACCACGGCGGGCATATCAAATTTCGTGCGCTTGAAATCGACGACACGGTAAAGGCGCTTGGCGCCGCCACCCTTGTGCCACATTGTGATTCGTCCGGTATTGTTCCGGCCACCGGTCTTGGTCAAACCCTCGGTAAGGGATTTGACCGGACGGCCTTTGAACAGATCCGAACGGTCGATCAGAACCAACCCGCGTTGGCCAGGCGTCGTCGGCTTATACGACTTAAGTGCCATGCTCTCTGTCTTCCGTTAGGGGGGCCTAAGGGTTTAGGCC
>CANFSY010000001.1 GCA_947449875.1 Paracoccaceae bacterium | reverse complement strand
TAGACCCGACCCGCAGGCCAAGGCTGGTAGCGCGGCAGGGGCACGGCATGGTAACGCTGAGCACATCGCCGTTGGCTGTGGTGATGGCCAAAGCCACTTGGCCCAAAGGGGCGGCGGTGTCCAAAAAGCCGATCTGGCCGCTGGCGGTGGCGCGCAACGTCTCGCCCTGTAGGGTGACGATGCCTAAGTCTGGCAAGGGGCGCACAAAGGTTCGTTGATATGTTAGCCAGCCGCCCACACCGATCAGTGCCAAGGTCAGCAGGGCCAGCCCCGCCCCTTGCACAAAGCTTCGCCCCTTAGGCACGCTTTGGGCTTTGGCAAGGCGGGGCGGGGTGGTTCCTGCCACACCGATCACCTGCCCCAGCGATACCAGATCGCCCGCGATATAAGCGTTCAGGATATGGCGCAGTTGCGGCAGATGCGGGCCTGAGGGTTGCACAAAATCAAGGTCAATCCCGCCCTCCCCCTCGGCCCCATCGCGCAGACGGGCCAGCGCCTCAAGGGTGACGGAAAAGCCGCCAAAGTCGAAGACCAGTTTCACCAGACGCGGCACGCCAAAGGCCTGCCCCCCCATCAGCCCCACGACATGCGCGCTGACCAAAGACAGGCTTTGGCCGCGAAACTGCCTGCCGTCGATCAGGGCGCTAAAGGGCATCTCGACCACAGCGTGATCGTTGCCCGCGCTGAGTGGTGCAATCGCTGCTGGGTGCAAAACAGAGGAAGCGGTTTCCATGACATATGCCTTTATGAAGGGTCAAATCAGACCGGAGAGGATCGCCACACCCAGCACGAGCCAGCCAAGTGTCAGACCATGGATGAAGGTAGAGACGCCATCAGACAGGGTGACAGCCCGCCGCGACCCGCTGGCTTGCCGTGTCCAGCGTTGTCGGTCCAGCCGGAACAGCACGAAGCTTTTGACAGCCGCGCCCATGATCTGGCCAAAGTACAAAAGAAACACAGTGCGGATGGGAAAGCCCGTGCCGCGCACCAGCGACAGGGCAAGGCAAAGGACATAGCGGGTGAACATCACCCAAGCGAGATAGACCACCAAAACACCCGGTCCGTTCAAGGCCGCGGTCAGGCCAACCCCCACGGGGCCGGCAAGCGTGGTCCAGATGGTCAGGCGCTGATCCAGCAGCGACCACCACGTAAAGACCCCGATGCGCGACGGCGAAAGGGCCAGCGCACGCCCGTTGGTGCGCATCATATTGCCATACCAGCGCACCATCAGCGTTGTCGCCGAGGCGACAAATCCGGGCAGGGGCTGGCGTTCCATCGACAGGGTCTGCACATCGGGCAGATAGACCATCTGGTAGCCTTTTCTGAGCAGCCAGAACCATGTCGACTTGTCGTCTCCGGTCAAAAAGTTCACCCGCCCCAGCCGCCAATGGTCCAGATGGTCGGTATGGACTTGGGCGATAAAGCCCGGATCGGTGGCCAGATCGGCGCGAAACACCGACATCCGCCCGGTCAGCGTCAGCACACGCCCCGCCAGCGCCATCGACGACATCAAGACATGCCGCTGGGTGAACCGTAGCGCGAACCAGTCGGCAAAGGCGGGGGCGTCGGGGATTTCGGCCTGCTCGTCTGTGGTCAGCGCCCCGATGCGGGTGTCACAAAACCACGGCGCGGATTGGGCGACGATGTCATCGGGAATGCAGCTGTCGCCGTCCACAAAGATCACCACATCGCGCCACGAGGGGGCCTGCGCCGCGATCCCCCGCAAACCTTTGGCCAAAGCGTCGCGCTTGCCCGTTCCTGCGATTTGATCGACCGTCAGGGTGACGCCCGCCATGTCAACGCGCATCTGGGCGAAAATCGTCCGGATCAGCCGCGCATCCGCCCCCTCGACCACCGAGGCGATAACACTTGCCCCGCCCGCAGCCTTGGCAGCGGCTGCGAAGATCGCGTGATACACGCGGGTCGTCACCTCTGGCTCGATCTTGAAACTGGTGACCAGAAAAAACGCGTGCGGTCGGGTCAGGCGGGCCGCGTACAGATCGCTGACACGGCGTTTCAGCGCCGGATAGGCCACCCGCTGGTACCAAATGGCGCGCACAAAGTTGATGGCCGTCCACGCATACCGCCAAAGCCCGACCGTGCCCACGACGATCAAGGCCCCCTGCGTCTGTGACAGCGCCCCGCGCGGGATCAGCAAAACCAACAGCGCGAGAACCGTCAGATAGAGCATGTGTCCAAGGACGCGCATCTTACCAGCAAATGCCCTGATAGGTGCCGTTTGACACGATCCCCGCCTGCAACCGCGTCAAATCAACCATCGGCTGATCTTGCATTGCCCGCGACAAAGGCCCCGTCGCATCGGCATAGGTGTTGCCCACCAAAAGAAGGGCGGATGTGTCGATCAGGGCCTGAATGGTGGGCACCATGCGCGCGCGCAGGTCCGGCACCACGTCGTTGCCGCGCCCTGCGGCGTCAGCGTCCAACGCATGGGCGATGCTGACATTGGGGTCATAGACCTGCACATCCAACCCTTGGGCGATCAAACGGGCCGCAAGCTCTGCCAAGGGGCTTTCGCGCAAATCGTCGGTGCCAGCCTTGAAGCTGATTCCCACCAGCCCGACCGAGGTTGTGCCCGTATCCGTCACCATCTTTGCCGCGCGTTCGATTTGATCTTCGTTGGCTTGCAACACAGCCCCCATCAACGGGGCCGCAACATCCTTGGCCTGCGCCAGTTGGCGCAAGGCGCGCACATCCTTGGGCAGGCACGAGCCGCCAAAGGCAAAGCCCGGGCGCATGAAATGCGCCGACAGATTGACCTTTTTGTCACCGCATAACAGCCGCATCACCAATTGGCCGTCCAGCCCGCAAGCTTTGGCGATATTGCCGATTTCATTGGCAAAGGTCACTTTAACCGCGCGCCACGCGTTCGAGGTGTATTTGACCATTTCCGCCGTGCGCAAATCGACCTGATGCGCCACACACGGCAAATCAAGCGTCATCAAGATCAGCAGATCAAAGGTCGGCTGATCCAAAGCGCCAAACACAATCAACCCCGGATCGTAATAATCCGCAATTGCTGTGCTTTCGCGCAAGAATTCCGGATAATATCCCACCCCAAAATCAACACCGGCCTTTTTGCCCGAGGCGGCTTCCAGCAAGGGAATGCAAACATCTTCCATCGTGCCCGGAACAATAGTGGACCGGATGATCACCGAATGGAACGTGGATTTGGTCGCAAGCGCGCGCCCGATAATGCCGCAAACATCGCTGATATAGCCAAGCCCGACCGAGCCGTCGCGATTGCTTGGCGTGCCCACGCAGACATAGCTGGCTTCTGTGGCGTGCACAGCGGCCTGCGCGTCCAGCGTGGCGCTTAAGGTGCCAGACTCCACCGCAGCCGCAATCAGTGCCCCAAGGCCGTTTTCCACAATAGGCGACTGGCCTGCGTTAATCATCGCCACGCGGTCCGCGACAACATCAACCGCCACAACCCGATGACCGTCTTGCGCCAGACAAGCCGCCGACACGACGCCAACATAGCCAATACCGAATACTGAGATTTTAGCCATCTGCACAGCTCTCCTTTAAATTAAGTCAAAATCCCCCGTTTGCGCGGGGCCAATTCAGATCGTTTGACGCAAAGCAAACCTGTCGCGGCCCCCCGCGATGCGGGGTGTTTAATTTGGCGAGGTTTTTGCTGCGGTTTGGGTTTTGAGTGGGGCTGTCAAAGGACAAGCCTTGCCCCCTCAAGGATGACCTTGGATGATAATGGGGGCGTTAAAACTAATCTGAGTGCGAAAAAGTGCGTTTATTCGCTTGGATGCAAAAGAAATTGCTGTGGCAGGCGGGGGGCGTGACCTTTCAGGCCAAAGTCAGACCCGAAGGTGCCCGCAGGGCGCTGGCATGACAGAGATTTTTACTTTCGAGAGAATCGCTGCCCCAAAGAATGCCCGAAAGAGTAACAGGTCCCGTGCTATGACACCCGCACAAAACGGGCACGCCGCGCGGGCCATGCGCGGGTATTGGCCCAAGCCTTACGGTTTGGGCAGGTTTTCGTCGCGGCACAAATGCGCGCTGGCTTTGGCGCGCGATTAAGGCGCTTTGGACATGCACTGACCTTTGCTTACTCCAGAAAACATAAGGGCACATCATGACCAAACACCCAGCTTTTTCGGTCGTTTACGAGGGGGCAGATCACTCTGCCCGTCTGGATACAGTATCATCGGGATCGGGCAGGATCATGATCCACGCTAGCGCCCCGACCGCATTTCTTGACCTGCTGCACCCAACCGCTTTTGCTGATTTTGCTGCGCCTGCCCCCGCGCCCGATCAACTCTTTGTCGCTGCGGCGGTGGCACCCCAAGCGGCAACACTTGTGCCAAACACAATCACGGTTGCGGCAGGCACCAGTGCGGCGGCCTTGCAAACGTTGATCAACGGGGCGGCGGCAGGCAGCATCATCGAACTGGCCGCAGGCCATTTCACCTTTGACCGCACGGTGGTGATCGCCCGCGATGATATCACGGTGATCGGGGCCGGTTCGGACAAGACGATCATCGACGTCACCCCAACCCTTGGGGCCGAGGCGTTTCGGATCGGTCAGGGCACCATGTCAGGCAGCTTCACCCTTGCCGCCGATGTGGCCACGGGGGCCACGCAGTTCACCCTGACAGGCGCCCATAGTTTTGTGGCAGGCGATTATGTCTATCTGTCACGCGCCAGCACGACCGCCTTTTTCGATTCCATCGGCGACACGGTCTGGCGCAACACCGATGTGCCGCTGCGCACCTCGATCGCGCAGGTGGCTTCGGTGAACGGCAATGTCATCACGCTCACCTCTGGGGTGCATTTCGACTTTGTGGCGGGCGAAACAACGGTCAGCGAGATTGCAATGGCCGAGCGGGTCACGGTGGGCGGCTTTACTGTAAGTTACGGTTTGACCCCCGCTGATCCCTCAAATTTCTCGAACACGCTGTCCAATTATGACCGCAACGCCGTGATCGAGGTCAAAGGCACCGCCGGGTTGCATCTGTTTGACATCGTGGCCCACGATGTGCCGTCTTTGGGCGTGAATGTCGCATCCAGCATCGGGGCTGTGGTCGATCATATGACCATGACCGGATCGCACAACAAAGGAGACGGCGGCAACGGCTATGCCCTGCAAATCCGCGATGTTTATAACAGCACCTTCACCAACCTTACCGATCAAGACATGCGCCATTCGGTCGTCTTTGCGTCGTGGACATCGGCGGCGGGCAACTTTGTGCAAGTGCTGCTAACCGACCGTGACATCAACTTTCACGGCGGGCGCGACCATGACAACGTGGTGATGGTCGACCAGTCGATCCGCGATGCGGCGTCGGACATTATCGGGATGTCGGTGTTTTATAACACGTCGGGCACGCATTACGGAACGGTCACCGATCCTGCGACGAACATCGTCAAATTCGGCCATGTCGAGGGGTCGCGGCTGGGCGATGATGTGCATGGCTATGACAACGGTGCTTGGCTGTCAGGATTGGGCGGAAATGACACGCTGACGGGCGGTGCGGGCAATGATTTGCTGATCGGCGGTCTGGGCGACGACACACTATTTGGCGGTGGGGGCGTTGATATTGCGTCTTACACGGGCAAGCTGGCCGACTATTCTGTCAGCACACAGGGCGACGGGCTGCATGTCACGCAAAAGGCGGGGGTCCATGACTTTGACGTGGTAGGCGGGGTCGAATGGCTGCTGTTTGACGACGGGGCATTGCGGCTGTCAGATATGGCTTTCCTTCCGACCTCGGCTGTGGCGGGGGTGTTTGGTGGTGCGGGCACATATCAGGCCTCCCCCCCGCCGGTCGCCCCCATCGTTCTGACAGGAACCCTTGGCGCGGATGTCTTCGCGGTGACGGTTGCAGGCACTGTCGTGAACGGTTTGGCAGGGGCGGACGTTGTGAATTCAACTGTCGATTTCACCCTGTTGCCCGATGTCGAGCGGCTGAACCTGATCGGCACCGACCCCGTCAATGGCACAGGTTCGCTGCAGCCCGACCAGATGTATGGCAACGACGCTGCGAACACCCTGACAGGAAACGCCGGCAACGACACGCTCTATGGCGGCAGTGGGGATGACCATCTGCTGGGCGGCCAAGGCGCTGATTCGCTCAATGGCGGGGCGGGTAATGACGTGATCGACGGCGGCGCAGGGGCCGACAAGCTGAAAGGCGGATCAGGCGCGGATGTGTTTGTTTTTACCACGCTTCAAGACAGTTCTAAGGCAGCGCCCGACACGGTGTATGACTTTCAGACAGGGGTTGACCACCTTGACCTGACCGCCATCGACGCCAACACCCAAATGGCGGGCAATCAGGCTTTTGTCTTTCAAACAGGCCGGGGGGGGGCAGGCACGCTGTGGGTCGAAGGCCACTTTGTGTACGGCGACGTGGACGGTGACGGGGTGGCAGACTTGTCCATCAATATGGGAAGCCATGCCATCACCTATGCGGATTTTCTTTTGTAACCGCTGACCCAAGCGCAACGGTCAAAACAGCGGCGCGCAAAGGTCTGGCGTTTTGGGCTGGATGGGCATCGTTTTGCCCCAAGGGACGACAGACCCCCTAATCCAGATGCACCCAAAACGCCGCCTTGCGGCCATGATCACGCCGCAACCGCGCGGCGTAGGTTGTGTGAGGCTCGATCGTGCCAAAGTCGTCGATTTGGGGGGCCATTGCCGCACATTCGGCCAGATGGCGCGCAGCGTGCGCGTAGCGGGTGGATTTTGCCGCTGTCAGCGTGAAAGTGATCATCGCCCGCAAGGCCAAAGTGGCGGCCAAGGGGTAAAGGGCGGCCAAAACCTCGGCGGCGGGGGTGAGGGTTTCGTAGCGGTCGCCGTCCAGTTCTGCGACCCGCGATTGAATCAGGGCCGCCGCCTTGTCCAAGGCGGGCCAGTGAAGGAGAAACTGCAAGGCTGTCAGCGGTTCGGGATAGGCCATGACGTAGGCCATCGCCGCCTCTTCGGCCTCGACATCGTCAAAATCACCCAAACGCTTCAAATAAGCGCGCAGATGCGTGGCGTCTAGGCTGCGTTCAAAGCACGCCAGCCGGAAAGCCTGCGCGTCCTTGCCCCGCCCAAGGGCGTCTAGCGCGTCAAGCTTGGCCGTTTCCCATTCTGGCGGCACAAAGGCACGCGCGCCAAAGACAGCGCGCTCGACATAGCCCAACGCCTCTGGCGCGCGGCCTGCGGCCATCAGTCGCTGGGCGATTTTGGCGGCGATTTTGGGCATTTTGCGGGCATCTTGGTCGTATTGGGCAATAAAACCGTCCACATCGCCCATGGCATCGGCGATATCCATCAAGGCCATATGCACCAAGCTTTGGCGCGCGCGCTCTTCAAGTTGATGCGCATAGACAGCGCCGCCGGAACCGTACCCTACGGCCTGCCAGTCACGCTTGGGCGGCACGGCAACGGGCACGGCGGCCAGACCCTCGACCAGTTGCTTCAGATGCGCCAGCCCCCCTGCCCCCAGCGCCGGTGTCAGCTGCGCAATCAAGCGGTCATATTGGCCAAAACCGTTGTCGCTCAAGGCCTCGAACGCGGCCTCTGCCAAAGCTTTGGGGGGTGGCGCCGCGGTCAGGGCGATCTGGCCCAAGACAGCGCAGGCGTCCCGAAAAACCTCGCCAACCAAACCGCTGCTGTCATCGCAGCGGTGAAACACGGGTGTGGCCAGCTGCATAAAGCGCCATGAAAGTGCCAAGGCTTCGGCCGGATCGGCGGGGGCGATCTGCTCTGTGATGGCGCGCAGCTGGCTTTGAAGGTCACTGATCAGGGCTTTGCGGGTCTTCCACGTCACAAAACTGCGCGCCCGCGCAAGGCTGGCCAACCGCTTGGACACCTCGCGCCCGGCCTCTTTGGGGCTTTGCGCGCCCGCCAGTTCCAACCGCAAGCGCCGCTTGGCCACGGCAGAGCCTGTGCTGATCTCGATCAAAAGGGCCGCCAAGCGCTCTGCCCCAAGGCTTTCAAGGTTCTTTGCATTCAAAGTCGATTTCGATGCCATGGCCAGTTCCGATCCGGTTTCGTGCTGGATACCAGCCTAAGGGGGCAAGCGAAACACCCATACACGGCGTCGAAGGCCCCACAAAAGGCCTGCGCGCCGACAAATTCACGGCACAGCGTCGAAGTGCGATCCTGCGCCGAAATTGCGGGTTGATCGGCACAGCAAAATGCGAAAGACTTCGCCCAAGGGCCCGCGCGCCAAAGCGGGTCTGTCATTGAACGAAAAATGGCGTTGTGGGGAGATTTTCATGGCCGATGGGGCCGCGCCCGTGCTGGATGTTCGGGGGCTGACGACTGTTTTTCACACCCGACAGGGTGAAATCCACGCGGTCAACGCTGTCAGCTTTCATGTCAAGCGCGGCGAAGTGCTGGGGGTTGTGGGTGAAAGCGGGTCGGGCAAATCGGTGACGATGATGTCGTTGGTGGGGCTGTTGCCCTCTCCGCCAGCCGAAGTGCGGGCGGGCGAAGTGCTGATGGACGGGCGCGATGTGCTGCAAATGTCGGCGCAAGAGCTTTCAACCCTGCGCGGGGCCAAGGTGGGCTTTGTCTTTCAAGACCCGATGACCAGCCTGAACCCTGTGTTTACCGTGGAAAACCAGATCTGCGAGCCGCTGATCCGCCATCTGGGCCTGACCAAACCCCAAGCCCGCGCGCGGGCGGTGGAATTGCTAGAGATGGTGGGCATTCCAGACGCCGCCAAACGGGTAAAATTCTATCCGCATCAATTCTCGGGCGGGATGCGGCAAAGGGTGATGATTGCCATCGCTTTGGCCTGTGAGCCCGATCTGTTGATTGCCGATGAACCGACAACGGCGCTGGATGTGACCATTCAGGCGCAGATTATCGACCTGATGAAGGATTTGCAAAAAAAGCTTGGCATGGCCATTATCTGGATCACCCATGATCTGGGCGTGATCGCGGGAATTGCTGACCGTGTCATGGTGATGTACGGCGGCCAAGTGGTGGAACACGCGCCGGTGGATCAGATGTTCAGCGCCCCCCAACACCCCTACACCCGCGCCTTGTTGCGCACGATTCCCACGATCACCGGCCAACGCGAAGCGCGCCTGTCGGTGATCGAAGGCCAGCCGCCCATTATGACGCAAGCCCCCACCGCCTGCCCCTTTCGCGCCCGCTGCGCCCACCACTTTGACCGCTGCGATAGCGAAAACCCCCAAAGGCGCGCAGTGGATGGGCAGCCCGTAGGACATGGCCATGACGTGGCGTGCCATTGGTCTGCCGAGGTGCGCCATGCGTGAGCCTGTGGCGGATCTGGTGCAAGTTGACGGGTTAAAGATGTATTTCCCCGTCTATTCCGGCGTGCTGCGCCGGCACAGCGGCGATATCAAAGCGGTGGATGATGTCAGCTTTACCATCCGCGCGGGCGAGACTTTGGGGCTGGTGGGCGAATCTGGCTGCGGCAAGTCAACGCTGGGGCGCGCGGTGTTGCGCTTGTACGAACCCACGGCGGGGCGCGTGGTGATTGACGGGGAAGATGTGGCCCTGCTGCGCGCAGAGGCTTTGCGCAAAAAGCGGCCCTCGATGCAGATGGTGTTTCAAGACCCGCAGGCCAGTTTAAACCCGCGCATGTCGTTGTCTTCGATCATCGGGGAACCCTTGGTCGAGCATACGGCCCTAAGCACCGCGCAGCGCCAAGAGCGGATCTATGAATTGATGGATCAAGTCGGCCTGAACCGCCGCTTTGCCAACCGTTTTCCGCATGAATTTTCGGGCGGGCAACGCCAGCGCATCGGCATCGCCCGCGCCTTGGCGCTGAACCCGAAATTCATCGTCTGCGATGAACCGATTGCGGCCTTGGATGTGTCGATCCAAGCGCAGGTGGTGAATTTGCTGGAAGATCTGCAAGACAAGCTTGGGCTGACCTATCTGTTTATCAGCCACGATCTGTCGATGGTGCGCCACATCGCCGATCGTGTGGCGGTGATGTATCTGGGGCGGATCGTAGAGCTTTCGCCCCGCGATGACCTCTACGCCCGCCCGCTGCATCCTTATGCCGAAGCACTGCTGTCGGCAGTGAACGAACCCGACCCTGCCCGCGCCCGCACCCGCCAGCGCATTTTGCTCAAAGGTGATCTGCCCTCGCCCGCCAATCCACCCAAGGGGTGCAATTTTTGCACCCGCTGCCCCAAGGTGTTTGCGCGGTGCCTGACCGAAAAACCCTTGCTTGTTCAGGTAGAAGCGGGCCGCCAAGTCGCCTGCCACCTGTTTGACCCCGCAAAACCGCCCGCCGGATCAACCGGTGGTTTTCCTCACCCAAAGCACCTTCAACAAGGAGTATCTGAATGAACTTGAAATCTGTCTTACTTGGGGCCGTCTGCGCCTTTGCAATGGCGCCCGCCGCCTTTGCCGAGCGTGGCACCGACGGCGAGGTCAAGCTGACCTTCCCGCAGGCCGTGTCGATCATGAACCCCTACCTGTCGTCGGGGACCAAAGACATCTTCGCCTCGTCGATGGTGGTAGAGCCTTTGGCAGGCTTTGACGACACCGGCGCGCTGGTTGCCAAACTGGTCAGCGAAATTCCCAGCGTGGAGAATGGCGGGATCTCCGAGGATCTGACCTCGATCACGTGGAAACTGCTGCCCGGTCTGACATGGGGCGACGGTTCGCCCGTAACAGCGGCGGATGTGGTCTTTACCGGCCAGTATTGCATGGACCCTGCCGGTGGTTGCGCCCAGTTGTCGAAATTTGACGGCATCAAGTCGATCGAAGCGGTCGATGACATGAGCGTCAAGATCACCTTCAACGGCCCCAAACCGAACCCCTTCACGGCCTTTGTCGGATCGACCTCTCCGATCCTGCAAAAGGCGCAGTTTGAAGCCTGCCTTGGCGCTGCGGCACCGACCTGCACGGATCAAAACTCGATGCCGATTGGCACGGGGCCGTTCAAGGTCACCGGCTTTACCGTCAATGACACTGTGTCGATGGAAGCCAACGCCAACTACCGCGATCCGGCCAAGCCTGCCTTTGCATCGGCTGTGATCAAGGGCGGCGGCGATGCCGAAGGGTCGGCCCGCGCGGTGATGTCGACCGGCGAGTTTGACTATGCGTGGAACACCCAGATCCCCCCCGACAGCCAAGCCGCCATGGCCGCTGAGGGCAAGGGTGTGTTCGTTGTGGCCTTCGGCACCCTTGTCGAACGTCTGGAAATGAACATGACCGACCCGTCGGCAGACCTGCCCGAGGGCGAGCGGTCCACCGCCAAGCACCCCCACCCCTTCCTGTCTGACATCAACGTGCGCAAGGCCTTGTCGATGGCGCTTGACCGCCAGACGCTGACCGAAGTGGGCTACGGTGCCGGTGGCGCACCAACATGCAACATTGTGCCCGCACCGGCCCTGTACGCTTCTGACAACACCGGTTGCCTGACGCAAGATATCGAGGGGGCAAAGGCCCTGCTGGAAGCCGCAGGCTGGGTGGATACCAACGGCGACGGCATCCGCGAGAAAGACGGCAAAAAACTGTCGATCCTGTATCAATCGACCGTGAACCCGATCCGTCAAGACTTCCAAGCGCTTATCAAAGATTGGTGGACAGAGATTGGCGTTGAAACCGAACTGAAGGCAATTGATCCTTCGGTGTTCTTTGGCGGCGACGCAGGTTCGCCCGATACGTTCCAGAAGTTTTACGCCGATGTCGAAATGTATGCCAACAACTTCGACGGCACCGATCCGGAAGCTTATTTGACGCAATACAAATGCGACAAAGCTCCCTCGCCAGAAAACCAGTGGCAGGGTGAAAACATGAACCGCTTCTGTGATCCGGCTTATGATGCGATGGTTGCCGAACTGTCTGGCACCCGGGACGAGGCAAAGCGCGCCGAATTGGCTAAAAAGCTGAACGACATGGTCACCAAAGACAGCTTTGTTGTTGTGCCCTTGGTGCACCGCGGCACGCTGTCGGCCCATTCTAACGCTTTGGGCGGTGTTAAAATCAATGCTTGGGACAGCGAATTGTGGAACGTGGCGGATTGGTTCCGCGTGAAGTGATCTAAACCCTTTGGCGGGCCCTGACCACGGGGCCCGCCTTTCCCGTAAGCTTATCAACAAAGGCGTCGCAGGCCATGCTGACCTTTACCCTTCGCAGGCTGCTTTTGGCGATACCGACGCTTTTGTTCATCAGCTTGATCATTTTTCTGCTGGTCGATCTGGCCCCCGGATCGCCGATGTCAGAAATCCCCCTGACTGTCCCGCCCGAAGTGCGCCTGAAGATGATCGCGGCATTGGGCGCGGATCAGCCGGTCTATGTGCGCTATATTCTGTGGCTGCGCCAGTTTTTCTGGGTGGAACCGGCCAATCTGATGGATGGCTGGTTCGGGTGGACTCTCGCGGGCGGCGAACAGCGCATCTTGTCGTGGCAATCGCGCAGCCCGGTTTTTACCGTGATCGGCCAGCGTATCCCCCAAACCCTGACGGTGATTGGCACGGCCTATCTGGTGGGAATTGCCATCGCGGTGCCCATCGGGATTTATTCCGCTTATCGGCAATATTCGGTATTCGATCAGATGGGCACTTTGGTTGCCATGATCGGCTTTTCGGTGCCCACCTTTTTCTCGGGCACGTTGTTTATCATCATTTTTGCCGTCTGGCTGCACTGGTTTCCCACCAAATATGACACCACCCTTGCCGTGACAGATTGGGCAAGCTTTGTGTTGCAGATCAAACAGATGGCGATGCCGGTGATGGTTTTGGCCTTGGCGAATGCGGCGGCGATCAGTCGGTACATGCGCTCGTCCATGCTGGAAAACATGGGGCAGGATTATGTGCGCACCGCGCGTGCCAAGGGCATGACAGAGCGGGTTGTCGTGCTAAAACACGTGCTGCGCAATTCGTTGATTCCGGTTGTCACGGTGATTGCGCTTGGCATTCCGTCGATTTTTGGCGGGGCGATCATCACTGAAAACCTGTTTGGCGTGAACGGCATTGGCGCGGCCCTGATTGGGGCGATCAGTGCCAATGACCTGCCCATGGTGCAAACCCTTGCCTTTATCTTTGCCGTGCTGATCGTTGTTTTTAACCTGATTGCCGATATCCTGTACGGCCTTCTTGACCCAAGGATCCGTTATGAGTGACCAAAGCATCCCCAAGGCGCAAAGCCAGTTTGGCGCTGTCTGGCGGCAATTTCGGGTGCATCGTGGCGCTGTCTTCGGGCTGATTGTGCTGGGAACCCTCGTCGCGTTTGTGGTCTTTGGCCCCTTCTTTTGGCCCGAGGTCAAATTAAAGGTGGTCGAGGCGTTAAAGGTGAAAAACCAAGGACCCTCGTGGCGTTTTCCCTTTGGCACCGACCAGTTGGGCCGCGATATGCTGGTGCGGATGATGGCGGCGGGCAAGGTGTCTTTGGCCGTGGGATTTGTGGCCATGATTATCGCCATTTTTGTCGGCACGGGGATTGGTATTCTGGCCGGCTATTTCAAACGCCTTGACGGGCCACTGATGCGGCTGACCGATTTGTTTTTGTCCTTGCCACTGATCCCGCTGCTCTTGGTTCTGGTGATGTTGTTTCGTGATAAAATCGCCTCGATCATGGGGCCGGAACTGGGGGCATTTTTGCTGATCG
Source organism: Paracoccaceae bacterium (assembly GCA_947449875.1). Lineage (GTDB taxonomy): Bacteria > Pseudomonadota > Alphaproteobacteria > Rhodobacterales > Rhodobacteraceae > Stagnihabitans. The sequence goes on along the minus strand of CANFSY010000001.1, from coordinate 58,288 downwards.
TTTATGCGATTGGCATCACATCGTGGATGCAGGCCGCGCGCATTGTGCGGGGCGAGGTTTTGGCGCTGAAAGAGCGCGAATATGTTTTGGCCGCCAAATCCATCGGCGTTCCCGCCCGCCGCGTGATTTTGCGCCACATCCTGCCCAATATCATTTCGCCGGTGATGGTGGCGGCCACTTTGGGGGTTGCGGAAGCCATTATCACGGAATCGGTTTTGTCGTTCTTGGGCCTTGGGTTTCCGCCCGATTTTCCGACATGGGGCCGACTGTTGTTTGACGGGTTGCAATATATTCAACTGTATCCCGAGCGCGTCGTTTGGCCCGGCCTTGCGATTTCGTTGACCGTTTTGTCGGTGAATTATATCGGCGACGGCCTGCGCGATGCGCTGGACCCTCGCATCCGGGGCCGCTGAGCGCGGCATCTGAGAACCCCTCTTTGGCCCCCAAAGATCTGCGCGGCAGTGACGTGCCCATACCGTCGGGCAGCGGTGGTGCAGGCTGGCCTGCCCTTTGAAGCAAAGGGTAGGACAAAGCTTTGAAGATGCCGCATCTGGGCGATTGACACACTAACATGTTAGTGTGAAGGTCCCACTCGCCACCCGCTCCGCCCCAAGAATGCGGAACTTTGTCGGTGGACCCTTGGGAGGAATTTAGAAATGAAAACGAAACTCGTGCTTGCTGCTTTGCTGGTGTCGGCTGCCTCGACCGCCAGCTTTGCAGATACGTCTTCGATGAAGATCGCCTTCTCGAACAACTATGCCGGCAACTCGTGGCGTCAGGCCATGTTGACCAGCTATGGCAAGGTCAGCGAAAAGGCTGTGGCTGACAAGGTTGTTGCCGCGTCTGACGTGTTCACCACGGCGGATAAAGAAGTGCCCACACAGGCCGCCCAGATCCAGAACCTGATCTTGCAAGGCTACAACGCCATCGTGATCAACGCCGGTTCGCCCGACGCTTTGAACGGCGCTGTCAAGCAGGCTTGCGATGCGGGCATTGTGGTTGTGTCGTTTGACGGTCTGGTGACCGAGCCTTGCGCCTACCGCGTGGTTGTCGACTTCGCGGCGATGGGCCGTCAAGAAGTTGAAGAAATGGCCAAGTTCCAGCCCAAGGGCGGCAACTTGCTGGAAATCCGCGGTCTGGCGGGCACCTCGATTGACGAAGCCATTCACCAAGGCATTCTGGACGGCGTTGCAGCCCATCCCGAATTCACCATCGTGAACTCGGTCACCGGTGATTGGGACCAGACCACCGCGCAAAAGGCCGTGGCAACTGTTCTGCCCTCGCTGCCCGATGTTGTTGGCATCGTCGACCAAGGCGGTGACGGCTACGGCGCTGCACAAGCCTTTGCCGCCGCTGGCAAGCCGCGCCCGACCATCATCATGGGCAACCGTCAGGACGAACTGAAGTGGTGGAAAGAGCAAAAGGATCTGGACGGCTACACCACGTGGTCGGCCTCGATCGCGCCGGGCGTGTCGAGCTTGGCCTTCTGGGTCGCCCAGCAGGTTCTGGATGGCCGCACCGACATTCCGCACGATATGTTGGTGCCCTATCTGGCCTTCACCCAAGACGACTTTGAAGCCGAACTGCCCAATATCGCCGAGGGCGGTGTGGCAAGCCACGAATACACGCTGGAAGAATCGCTGGCCGCCATCAAGGCGAACATCAAGTGATGACCCCCGCCGCGCATCAGGGTCGTCTTGGGGTTGCTGTTGCATGAGCGATCCGTTGCGTAGCATTGCCAAGCTGGACGGCGTCAAACGAAGTTTTGGCGCCGTCCGCGCCCTTGACGGGGTGGATTTTGCCGTCCACGCCAAGGAATGTATCGGGCTTGTCGGCCATAACGGCGCAGGCAAGTCAACGTTGATGAGCATTCTGGCCGGAACGGGTTCGCCCGACAGCGGCACGATTGCGATCAATGGGGCCGCACAGAGCGATTGGACGATCCAGCGCGCCCGTGCTTTGGGCGTGCGCTGTGTGTTTCAGGAATTGTCGCTCAGCCCGAACCTAAGTGTCGCCGAAAACACCCGCGTCAGCCACGGCGCGTTAAACGGATGGGGCGGTGCCAAACGGGCCGCCGACCTGATCCGCGCCAGTCTGGATGCGATTTTCCCCGGCCACGGCATCAGCCCGCAAGACATCGTGGGCGATCTGGCCATTGGCCAGCGCCAGATGGTCGAAGTGGCCCGCGCCTTTACCCTGACCGACGACCCGCTGCATCTGGTCATTCTGGACGAGCCGACCTCGTCACTTGATGCGCAAACCGCGCGGCAGTTGTTGGACCATATCCGCCGCGCTGTGGCGGGGGGGATCAGTTGTATTTTGATCTCGCATATCTTGGGCGAGATTCTGGAAACCTCTGACCGTGTGGTCGTGATGCGCGACGGCAAAGTTGTGGCGGATGAACCCGCCCGCGACTTGACCCGCGCGCGATTGGTCGCGGCGATGGGGGGCGCGCGGTTGCACGCCAAGACCACGCGCAGCGACGGTGTGGGCGCATCGCAACCCGTTGTGGCGCAGGTGCAAGCGGGCGGTGCGCATGGTGCCATCGGCCTGCAAGCGCGGCGGGGCGAAGTGATCGGCCTTGCCGGATTGGCAGGCCACGGTCAAACCAAACTGCTGATTGACCTGTTCGAGGCGGCAAACGCCCGCCGCAAGGGAATGACGGTTGACGGCGCTGTGGCGCTTGTGGCGGGTGACCGCCAGACCGACGGGATTTTTCCGCTGTGGTCGATTGCCATGAACATCTCGATCCGCTCGCTTGCAGCTTTGCGGCGCGGGGCCTTTATTGCCGCCGACAAAGAGGCAGACTTGGCCGTTACGTGGCGCGAGCGTATCGGCATTCGCACCGACAATCTGGACAACAACATCCTGTCGCTGTCGGGCGGCAACCAGCAAAAGGCGCTGTTTGCCCGTGCTTTGGCGTCAGATGCGCAGATCATCTTGATGGATGACCCGATGCGCGGTGTCGATCTGGGCACCAAGCTGGATGTCTATGACCTGATCCGAACGCAAGCCCAGCAGGGGCGCACCTTTTTGTGGTACACCACCGAAACCGACGAGCTGGACAATTGCGACCGCGTTTATGTGTTTCGCAACGGGCAGATCGTGGCCGTTTTAGACCACGACGACTTGACCGAGGAGAAGATCATCCAATCCTCTTTCGCCGAGGTGGGCGCATGACCTCATCTGCCCCCACCGCCGCCCAATCGCGCGCCGCCCGTAACAGGGCCCGATTGCTGCGCACGATGTTGCCCGCCCTGTCGATGACGCTGATTTTGCTGGCGATCGCATGGCTGAACCCCCGCGCCATCAGCTATTTCGGCTTTAGCCTGATGCTGAACTTGGCCATTCCGATTGCTCTTGCCACCATCGCCCAGATGTTCGTGATCACGATCAACGAGCTTGACCTGTCGATTGGCACCTTTGTGGGCTTTGTGGGCTGTGTGACAGCCACTTGGCTGCACGATGCGCCGGTGCTGGGGGTTTTGGTGCTGCTGGCCTCCATCGGGGTTTATGCGGGGCTTGGGGCGCTTATTCATCTGCGCAACTTGCCCTCTATCGTGGTGACGCTGGGGATGAGCTTTGTCTGGCAAGGCTTGGCGATTTTGATTTTGCCCAAACCGGGCGGGGCGGCCCCTGATTGGTTGAAAGGCCTTATGGGGCTGAAAGTGCCCTTTGTGCCCTTTCCCATCGTCGCGGCGATCGTCATCGCCTTGGTCGTGCATTTCGGCCTGATGCGCAGCGCTTACGGCACGGTTTTGCGCGGCGCAGGGGGCAATCCGCAGGCGATTGGGCGGGCGGGGTGGTCTTTGCTGAAAACCAAGGTCGTGATGTTTGCCTTGACGGGCACGTTCGGCGTGATCTCGGGAATGGCGCTGATTGGCATCACCACCTCGGGCGATGCCAATATCGGTAATGGCTATACGCTGTTGTCGATTGCGGGCGTGATCTTGGGCGGGGGCGAGTTTGTCGGCGGGCGGGTTTCGCCCATCGGCGCGGTGATCGGCGCCTTGACGCTGGCGCTTGCGGCCTCGCCATTGTTGACATTTATGAACATTCCGCCCGATTGGCAGGTGGCGGCAAACGGGGTGATCTTGATCTCGGTTCTGGCGGCGCGCGCGCTGATCAGCCGGAAGGGAGCGTGAGAATGCCAAGTTTTGCCAAGCTTTTTGCCACACCGTGGATTTGGTCGTTCTTGGGCGCGCTGATCGTCTGGCTTGCGGCGGTGATCTTCACCGGCGGCCACGGCGCGGGGGGGATGATTACGGCGGCGCTGTCGCTGGCGGTGTTTACCGTGATCGTGGGCTTGGGGCAGATGTTTGTCATCACGCTGGGGCCGGGCAATGTGGATTTGTCGCTGCCCGCCAATATCGGCTTGGCCAGTGCTGTGGCTATGAAAACGATGGACGGGCAAGACAGCCTGATCGCCCTTGGCCTGCTGGCCGCACTCGCCTGCGGTGTGGTGATTGGCCTTGCCAACTATGCGCTGATCCGCGTGCTGCGCATTCCGCCGATCATCGCCACGCTGTCGTCCAGCTTTATCATCCTGTCAACCGACATCCACTACGGGCGCGGCTTGCAGATCAAACCGCCAGACAGCTTTGCCGATTTTGCCAATGTGCAGTTCTTCGGCGTGCCGATCTTGGGGCTGTTTGGCGTGGCTTTGGCTGTGGTGGCTTGGGCGGGATTGCAAAAGATGGTCTATGGCCGCTCGGTTCTGGCCATCGGGCAGAACATGCGCGCGGCCAAACTGGCGGGCATTCCGGTCGAACGAGTCAGGCTTTTGACCTACACGCTGTCAGGCGCTTTGGGTGGCATCAACGGAGCCCTTTTGGCCGGATATTTCCGCGGCGCGAGTGTGGATATCGGCAACGAATATCTGCTCAGTTCGATCGCCGTGGTGGTGATCGGCGGCACCTCGGTTGCGGGGGGCAAGGCCAATGTGCCGGGCATCTGGGGGGCCTCGTTGTTCTTGGTTTTGCTGCTGACCATGCTGAACACCTTTGGCGTCAGTGCGGGTCTGCGCCTTTTGCTGACGGGGTTGATCATCGTTGGCGTCATCACAGCCGCCGGCGGTCACAAAACCGGACGCTGAACCAGAAAGGCCACGTCATGCCCTTTGTCACCATCCGGATCGTCAAGGAAGTCATTGCCGATGACCCCGTGGCCAAAAAAACCGCTATGTCGGCCAAGATCGTGGCAGCCATTGCCGAAACGGCGGGCATTTCGAAAGACGATGTCTGGGTGGTCTTCGAAGAAATCGCCGCCCGCGACTGGTTTGTCGGCGATGCCAGCGTGCAGGCGCTGCGCGATAAGGGATAAAGGCCCCTATTGCATATCGAACACCGGAATAAAGCTGGCGGGCGCGACCGTGCCACTTTGCTCGACGCTGCCGACATTTTGAATCGAGACAGTCTGTATTCTGGGCCCGGCATGGCGCAGGGTCAGACTGCCTTCAATGGCGCGCACGGCCTGTTCGATGGCGAGTTTGCCTTGCAAGACCGGAAAATCATCCGGTGCCGCCAAGATTTTGCCCCGTTTGATGCCGCGCAGGACGGCGGGGGTCATATAGTCTGACACAATCGCAATTCGGCTGGCCAGACCGCGTTCGCGCAAGATCGACACCGCGGCCTCGGCCATGGGCCCGCTGCCTACCAGATAGTCGATGTCGGGATAGACGTCCAACACCTCTTCGACCAAGTTCAACTGAATTTCGCGTCCTGTGTCGCCGTATTTGACAACGACAATCTGCGCCGAACTTTCGGCAAGGCCCGCGCGAAAGCCCGCTTCGACAAATTTCACCCAGCCTGCACCTTGCGTGCCCGGAAACCACGCCAAACGCACCGGCGCGCTGCCCTTGGGGTGGGCTTTGGCGATCACCTGTGCCGCAGCCAGCCCCATTTCGCGCCACGAGACGCCTGATTTGGCCGTGATGCCCGCATCGGCGATGTCGTTGACGGCGGCGATCACCGGCATGGTCTTGGCGATCTGAACCAAGGTCGGGGTCAGCCCGTCAAACGACACGGTGCCCACGATCAGGGCATCCGCGCCTTCGGCCACGCAGGCTTTGACCTGATCAATCTGACGGTCCAGATTGGGATAGCCGCCCGCCTCGACCAAGCGAAAGCCGACGCCCAGTTGGGTGGCCTCTTGGACCATGCCGTAATTGACCCCCAGCCAATAGGCGTCTTTCAAATGCGGATAGGCCACACAGATGCGCCACGGGTGCGCGGCTTTGTCCAAGGGGGTGTAGTCGGTGGCAATGGCGGCACTGGTATAGTCAAAGGGCACCGCGCGCTGATCCAGCACCCATGTGTCCGCCCGCACCGCACCGCAGGCCACCGCCAAGCCCAAAGCCAAAGGTGCCCCCCGCCAGCCCATAATTTTTCTTCCCTCACCCACCTTAGCGTATAGGCTGTGCGCTTAAGGGCCAAAGGTCAAGCAAGAGGTCGCACGGTGACAGCCATCAACCCCTTTACCAGCCTTGGCGGCAAACTGCTTTTGGCGTTTTTGATTATTGCCGGCCTGCCTGCGATCACGGGCCTGTTTGGCTGGGCCAAACTGGGGGAAGTGTCGCGCAATCTGGACCATGTGATCAACGAAACCATCCCCGCCATCGCCCAAGTGCGCGGTTATGCCGAAGAAACTGCACGCATCGTGGCCGTGGCCCCCGAACTTGCCACCGTCACCACCGAAGCCGAGCGTGTCAAACACACCGCCTTTTTGACCCTGCAGGTCGATGCCCTGACCAAACGTCTGAGCGGGTTTGCCAGCCAAAACATCCAAGACACCGCCGGTCTTGGGCGCACGGTGGCGCAAATCCGGCAAGACATCGGCGTGTTGGACGCGCTTGTGCGCCAGCGCATCGCCTTGGCGCTGACCGAAGCGCATGACCTGAAACTGGCCCTGTCTGCCGCCAATGATTTGATCGGGGTGGCCGACACGCTGGTTGCCAATGCCGAAATGGCCACCTCTGCCACCATCTCGGATCTGTACGAGATGAATGACACCCCCGACCATCCCACCGCACGTCTTGATGCGTTGGACAAGTTGATCGAGGTTGATCTGTTCGAACTGGGGCTGATGACGGAACTGCGCTCGCGCACGGCAGAGGCGGGGTTGTTGTTGAACCGCGTTGGCGGCTTGACCACGCCGCAAGAACTGGCCGATCTGAAAGTGCAGTTGGACAACCGGATGCAGATCGTCTCGCGCCGCGTGCGCGAGATTCGCGATCCCCAACGCGCCCGTCAGGCCCAAGGCCTGGTGGCCGTGATGCGGCAAGATGATGCGCCCGACGGCACGACCAAAATCTTCGCCACAGCGGGGCAAATCTTGGCCATCACAGACAGGATCGCGCAGTTGCAAGGCTCGCTTCAACGTTCGGCCAAGGCCTTGGATGATCAGGCGGCCAGTTTGGCCAATGTGGCACAAGACCGCGCCAGTGCAGCAGGGGCGCAGGCGATGGACGAAATCCGCACCACGCAACTGGCCTATGGCTGGGCGGCTGTGGTGGTTCTGGCCATATCGCTTGCGGTTTTGTGGTTTTATATTCAGGGCAATATCATTCGCCGTATTGACCGGCTTTCAGGCTGGATGGGCAGTCTGGCCGATGGCAAGCTGGACATTCAGGCCGCCCCCACCGGCCGCGACGAGATCACCCGCATGGAACGCGCCTTCGAGGTGTTTCGCGCCCAAGCCATCGCCAAAATCGCGCTTGAGGAGGAAAAGTCGCGCACGCTGGACGAATTGCGCATGCACCGCAGCGAATTGCAGCGTTTGGTGGCGGATCAGACCGAAACGCTGCGCGCCGAAGTGACCGCCCACGATCTGGCCCGCTCCAAGGCCGAGGCGGCCGACCGCGCCAAATCGGAATTCCTAGCGATGATGAGCCACGAAATCCGCACGCCGATGAACGGCGTTTTGGGCATGATCCGCAGCCTGTCGCGCGACCGGTTGACCCAGCGCCAGCAAGAGTATCTCAAAGCCGCGCAAACGTCTGGCGAGGGGTTGATGACGATTTTGAACGACCTGCTCGATTATTCCAAAATCGACATCGGCGGCATGCGCGAAAGCCCGGTGGTGTTTGACCCGACACAATTGGTGGGCACGGTGGCGGTGCTGATGCGGGCGAGTGCGGCGGAAAAGGGGTTAAAGCTGACGCTGGACACGGGGGATTTGCCGCCTGCCCTGTTGGGCGATATGGCCAAACTGCGCCAGATCCTGTTCAACCTGCTGTCAAATGCGGTGAAATTCACCGATCAGGGCGAGGTCAGCTTGCGGGTGCGCCAAACCGGCGACGGCCAGTTTGCCTTTCGCGTCACCGACACAGGCCGCGGCATTCACCCCCAAGCCCAAGCGCGGATTTTCGAGGCGTTTGAGCAGGAAGACGCGCAGATTGGCCGGCGATATGGCGGCACGGGGTTGGGGCTGGCGATCTCGGCCAAGTTTGCGCATTTGATGCGCGGCGCGATTGCGGTGGAAAGTACGCCCGGGCACACGGCCTTTACGCTAAGCGTGCCTTTGGCCTTGGCCGACCCTGCCCTTTTGGCCCCAAAGGCGGGCGAGCTTGCCCGCAGCCCCGCCTTGCGCGTCTTGGTGGTCGAGGACAATGCGATCAACCAGATGGTGACCCAAAGCTATCTGGAACAATTGGGCCACATCGCGGTGCATGTCAGCTCTGCCGAGGCGGCGCTGGCCTTGGTCGACGGGCAAAGCTTTGACGCGGTGTTGATGGATGTGAACCTGCCCGGTATGACAGGATGGGAGGCGACAAAGACCCTGCGCGCGCATCCCGACCCCAAAATCGCCCGCCTGCCCATCATCGGCATTTCGGCCCATGTGCTGACCCAAGACATCGCAGCGCAACTGGCGGCAGGGATGGATGATTTTGTGGCCAAACCCGTCGCCCCCGAACGCTTGGCCCAAGCCTTGGCACGCTGTGCCTTGGGGCGCACCGACCCTGCACCGCGCGCCGCCGCCTTAGAGGATCTGGTCCGCGATCTGGGTGCCGCCAAGGCCGGCGACCTTGCGCGCCTGTTCCTGACCACCATGACCGCGCAGATGACAGCCCTTGAAAGCGCGGCCGCACAAGGCGATGCGCAAAAGGTTTACAAAGCGGCCCACAGCTTAAAGGGCGCTGCGGGCAACTTTGCACTGGGCGACCTGGTGGGCGAATTGCAGCGGGTCGAAGATTTGGCCGCCGCTGGCCATATAGGCGCGATTGACACTCTGACAGCCCATGCCTGTCAAGCGCGGGCGCTGATTTTGGCCGGATTGGACGACTTGGTCAGTCTATCAGTGCTGTAAAAACATAGCCCTCGCCATGCGAGGTGCTGATGATGCGCGGGGCTTTGGGATCCTCGCCCAACTTGGCGCGCAGGCGGCGGATCAGCACATCAATGGTGCGCCCTGCCCCATCTTCGCCGCGGTGGGTGACGCCTTGGCTCAGCCTGTCACGGTTCAACACCTCGCCCGGGTGGGCGACCAACTGGCGCAGCAATTCAAACTCGGCCCGCGTCAGGGCGATGGCTTGGCCCGTGGGGTCGCGCAACTGACGGGCGGTCGAGTCAAAGGTGAAACCGTCAAACTGGTACACCCTGCGCCCCAAGCGGCGCATGGATGCCGTGCGGCGCAGCAGGTTCTTAATGCGCGCCAGCAACTCGCGCCGGTTGAAGGGCTTGCAGACGTAATCATCCGCCCCCAGTTCCAGCCCCACGATCCTGTCCACATCATCGGTGCGGCCCGACACAAGGATGATGCCGATTTCTGACAAGGCGCGCTGTTCGCGGGTGATTTCAAGCCCGTCTTTGCCAGATAGGTTGATGTCGACAATCAACAGATCAGCGCCAGTATCGGCCAAGATCCGCTCGGCCTTTTCGGAACTGTCGGCTTCAGACACGCGGTAGCCGTGGCTGTCAAGATAGCTGCCCAAGGTCGCGCGCGTGACCGGATCATCTTCGATGATCAGAATGTGAGGCGGTTTGGTGGGGCGCGCGGGCAAAACCATTCCTGTCTTTTAACAAATTTTCACAAACAAATCCAGTCCATTTGCAAGCTTGGTCTTACCCGTTCACATCCGCTTGCTAGTCTTTGGTCAGAAAACAACCGTTTTCGCAAAATCCGCCGGGCTAGAACCCAAGCGGAGCACCAAAAAACAGGGAGTTCACCATGATACACCGCAGTCTTCTTTTGTCAGGGGCAACGCTGCTGGGGCTTGTCTCGGCGGCTTATGCGCAAGATTCGACCGATCCGATGACGATTGGTCTGCACGACTGGTCCAGCCAGATCGTCGACAGCCGCGTGGTTGGCGATATTCTGGAATCGGTCGGCGACAAAGTGGAATATGTCACCACCGACAGCCAAGCCGTCTATGAATCGATCCGTTTGGGCGATGTGACCTTGGAAACCGAAGTTTGGGAGGCCACCTTTGGCGCAGCCTTCACCGCCGCTTTGGCCAAGGGCGGTATTGTCGATGTCGGCACGATGGATGCCGTCACCCGCGAGGAATGGTGGTTCCCCGAGTGGGACAAAGAGGTCTGCCCGGGCCTGCCCGATTGGAAAGCCCTGAACGATTGCGCCAAGCTGTTCGCCACCCCCGAAACCGGCGAAAAGGGCCGCTATCTGGGCGGTCCGGTGGATTGGCAAATGCACGACGGCGACCGGATCGACGCTTTGGGGATGAACTTTACGCTGGTCAATGCAGGCTCTGCCGCGGCCCTCTGGGCGGAGATCGCGGCGGCGTCCAAGGACAAGCGCCCGATCGTCGTGTTTAACTGGACGCCGAACTTCATCGACGCGGTTTATCCGGGCGAATTCATCGAATTCCCCGCCCACTTTGACGGCTGCGAAGACAAGCCCGAACTGGGCGTGAACCCCAAAGCCGCCTTTGACTGCGGCTTCCCCGGCAACGGCTATCTGAAGAAAGCCGCTTGGGACGGGATGGAAGCGAAATGGCCCAAAGCCTACGCCGTTCTGCAAAAAGTCAACTTCACCAACGCGCAACTGGCCGACATGGCCAAGATGGTTGACGTTGACGGGATGGAACCGGAAGACGCCGCCAAGAAGTGGCTGGCCGACAACGAAGCCGTCTGGAAGCCGTGGACAGAATAATCCTGTCGTAACGATCCTGATCTCGCCCGAATCCTTCGGGCGAGATCCCCTTATGTGGAGCCTTGCCGTGCCGAATGCCCAACCCGTAATTTCTTGCCGCAATGTCTGGAAACTGTATGGACCCAAGCCGCAGGCCTATTTCGCCGCGCTGACAGCGGGGACAAGTTTTGAACAAATGCGCGGTGATGGGTATATTTCGGCCGTGCGCGATGTGTCGCTGGATATTGCGAAAGGCGAAATGCTGGTGGTGATGGGCTTGTCCGGGTCGGGCAAATCCACGCTGGTGCGCTGCCTGTCGCGGTTGATCGACAGCACCGCTGGCACGATCCTGATCGACGGCGACGACATCGCGAAGATGGACGCCCGCGCGTTGATCGACCTGCGGCGGCGCAAAATGGGCATGGTGTTTCAAAGCTTTGGCCTGCTGCCACACCGCTCTGTGCTGGACAATGTCGCCTTTCCGCTGGAAATGCGCGGCCAAGATCGCCACGACCGCCGCGCCCGCGCGCTAGAGGTGATTGAACTGGTCGGCTTGAAGGGCCGCGAAGACTACTTCCCGCGCGAGCTTTCGGGAGGCCAGCAACAACGCGTGGGCATCGCGCGCAGTCTGGCGATCGAGCCGGATATCTGGTTTCTGGATGAACCCTTTTCCGCCCTTGACCCGTTGATCCGGCGCGAGATGCAGGATGAATTTCTGCGCTTGAAGCAGATTTTGGGCAAAACCTCGGTGTTCATCACCCACGACTTTGACGAGGCTTTGCGTCTGGCCGACCGCATCGCCATTATGAAAGACGGCGCAATCGAGCAGTGCGACACGCCCGACCAGATCGTGCTGAACCCCGCCACACCCTATGTGGCCAAGTTCACCGAAGAGATCGAAAAGTCGCGCGTCATTCGTGCGGGCACCTTGGCCCAAGCCGGCACCGCCGAGGGGCAGGCTTTGTCGGCCAGCGCCACGCTGCACACCTTGGCCCGCCAGATTGCGCAAGACAGCCGTGACCTGATCCCTGTGGCGGGGCCAGATGGCCGGGTTATGGGCACGCTGAACCGCGCCGCCGCCTTGGACATTTTGTTTGGGGCCGCCCAATGACATCGCATCGCACGGGCGCTTTGGCCCTTTTGGCTTTGGCCTTGATCTTGGCCCTGACCCGCAACGCCTTGCCCGCCGGCCTGATGCGCCCGCCGGAATGGCTGGTCTGGCCCTTTGCCGATTGGCTGAACGCGGCCTTTGCTTTTTGCCAGAATGATCTGGGCCTGATGGCCGTAACCCGCTTTGCAGCGGCAGGCATCGCCGCCCTGCTGGATGTGACGGGCAACCTGTTTTACGGCAAGGCACGCTGGCCCAATCTGGGACCGCTTCCTTGGACGACCTTTGCCATCACCGCCGGCGCTTTGGCCTACCGCGTGGCAGGCTGGCGCTTGGCCTTGTTTGCGGCGGGCACCTTTGTCTGGATTGCGCTGATGGGCCAGTGGGAATGGGCGATGCAAACCCTGTCGGTGATCTTGATCGCCGCCCCCGTGACCTTTGTAACAGGGCTTGGCCTTGGCATTGTGGCCTGGCGCTTTGCCCTGTTCGAGCGGGTCCTGAATCCGTTCTTGAACATCGCCCAATCCCTGCCGCAATTTGCCTATATGATTCCGGTTGTGGTTTTTGTCGGCGTTGGCCCCAAGGCAGGGGCCATCACCACCATCGTCTTTGCCCTGCCCCCCATGATCCGCATGACGGTGCTGGGTTTGAAAAAAGTGCCCGAAAACGTGGTGGAAAGCGGGCTGATGTCAGGGGCCAACCGCTGGCAAATGCTGACCCGCGTGCGCCTGCCCACAGCGCGCAACGATGTGCTGGTGGGGGTTAATCAGGTGATCATGCAATGTCTGGCCATGGTGGTGCTGACCAGTTTTATCGGCATGCCGGGCTTGGGCCAAAAGCTGCTTCAACTGATGCAATCGCTGAAAATCGGCCTGTCCTTCGAGATTGGCGTGACCATCGTGCTGATTGCGGTCACGCTTGACCGCATCTCGCGCGCATGGGCCGAAATGGCGCCGAAACACTTCGCAAAAGGCACGCCGTGGCACCAACGCCACCGCGTGTTGGTAATTTGGGCGATTTTGATGGGCGTGGCCTTTGCCTTGGCCCACCTTAGCCCGTGGTTCAGCCAAATCGAACGGTCTGACGCCTTTTCCGTGGCCAAGCCGATAGATGCGGCCGTGGATATCCTGATCCGCCTGATCGACCCCGTCTCGCAAGCGCTGCGGTGGTTTTTGATCACATGGGTGCTTATTCCGTTTCGCGACGGGCTGTTGTGGCTGCCCTTTACCACGGTCTTGGCACTGGTGATGGCCTTGGGCTATGCGGCCGGCGGGGCCAGATCGGCGCTGGTTTGCCTTGGCTTTTTCGGCATGATCGCCATGACCGGCTGGTGGGACAGGGCGATGATTACGGTCTATACCGTGATCGTGTCTGTGGTGCTGGCCGCGCTGATGGGCTTTCCTTTGGGCATTTGGGGCGCGCGCGCGCAAGGCCGCGCCGCACGGGTGCTGTTGGTCTGCGACACGCTACAAACCTTTCCCAGCTTTATCTATCTGATCCCCGTCATCATGCTGTTTGGCGTCAACGATGTGGCCGTGGTGGGGGCGGTGATCCTGTTTGCCGCGGTGCCCTTGGTGCGCTACACGATCGAGGGGCTGCGCGGTGTCGCCCCCGAACTGATCGAGGCGGCGTCGATGTCGGGGGCCGATCGCAGCCAATTGCTGTGGAAAGTGCAACTTCCCATGGCGCTGCCGACGATTCTGGTGGGGGTGAACCAGTCGGTGATGTTCTCGCTGTTCATGGTGATCATCGCGGCGTTTATCGGCACGCAGGATTTGGGCCAAGAAATGCAACGCGCCTTGTCGACCACCGATGTCGGCAAAGGGCTGGTTTTAGGGCTGGCAGTGGCCTTTATGGGGCTGATGGTAGACCATTTGGTCACCACCTGGTCGGCCGCGCGCACACAGGCTTTGGGATTGGAACCGCCGAAACGGGCGGCTTGAAATCGTGTCAGACGAGGGCTTACGCCAATGGTGCGTCAAAATCGGCCAAAATATCGCTGTCTTTGATCTGATCTTGGGCAAGCAAGGCGTGTTGAAGAAATTCCGCAGAGCGGATTAAATTCAAGAGAGAGAGATCAAAGGCCGCCACATTCAAAACCTGACCGGCCTGCGCCCAAAGCTGCGCCATTGACCGGAGAAAGCGGGTGCGCGCCTGTGGATCAAGTTCGGGGGTGATCGAATTGATTTGAGCTGCAAAGGATTGCAAAATCCACTCAAAGTCATTCCAACCGTCCCTGACCGCGCGTTTTATCAAAACTCTGAACGACTCTAGAATTGAGTTGGCGCGATCTTGTGGCGGCAAACCCTGCGCTCTTTGGGCGAAACTTGCGCCGTCCAGCTCAGCGACATGGGGAAGCTGGTGCAGGCTGAGCGTCTGAAAGATGAGTTTATCGGCGTGGTTTCCAGTATCGGGAAACCAGATATCGCGGCTGTCGAGATAATCACGCCGATACACCCGCCGCGAAATGGCGGCATCTTGCGCCATCAAAGCATGGGTGGCGCACAGATGATAGTGCCTGTCAGAAAATGGGTAACGCGCACCCACGGCGGCATCGTCCCTTAAAAGCATATTCCCCAAGCCATTTGCCACCTGATCCGGCCCTTCTGCATCAAAAGTGTAATGCGGCCCTTGCACCACTTCGGCCCCTGTGTAACGGGCAAGATCCAAAAGGTGCGAAAAAAATCCGATTTCGGCAAGACTTCCCCCTTCAACAAAGGCGATATGGGTCGCTGTCGACTGCTTTCGCCCGACATTCCACGCAGGGGCTGATCCGCCACTTGGGGTTTGTAAAACACACAGGCGTGAATCGTTGCCAAACAGGGCCAATAGATCATCCGCAGCCAAATAGTCAGGATCAAGAACTGCCAGCACTTTAAAATCATCTGACGGATCCGATAAAAGCGCATCGAGAGAGGCCAGATCATCATCCAGCACCGCACAGGGCGCAAAGATGATATCCAATGTCGAAGTCCGGCCCCCCAGATAAGCGGCTTTGCGCAAAGCCAATTGATCGGTACCCGCGCGCCGCAGCCATGTTTGGCGTTGACCCTTAGCGGGCTTATGGATCAGCGCAGAAGGTACATGGCTCCACGTTTCGCCGATCACATGGTCAATTTGCGCATCTGACAGGTCGGAAAGAATACCACTTTCCGCCATGGGCGCGGTGATTTTCAGCAAGCGGGGGGAAAGGCAATCCAGCATAACGGCCGCAAGGGTGGGTAGGTGCACTGGATCAAACTCCTCAGCGCGATTGTGCCCGCGTTCTAAATATCCCATATTTATCTTAGACTTACTATACAAAGCAATTGGCAACACTGCGCCAAGCCTATCTATCGCGGTCTCATCGCCTGCCATCACGCGGCCCAAAGCCACGCGCACGGCGTTTGCATCTTGCGGGGCATCTTCTTTTTGGCAGCCAATCGCAAAGGGCAAAGCGGTCACTTGGGTCAAAGACAAATCTTGGATGTTTTTTTGCAAATAGGCGAAGGCCAGCGGATCCGGTTCAAAGCAAAAAACCCGCCAATCGGGATAGGCCAAAGCAAAGGGCACCGCAAAGGCCCCAAACCCCGCCCCGATATCCAAGGCCACGCCACATTGTGCCAAAGTTTGGGTGGCTAAAGCCGGATGATAGATATTTTGCAAACGCCAAAGGGAATCGTTGCGCAAAAATTCGTTCTTTGGCGCAAGCAAAGCAATGCTTTCGCCAAAAGCGCGTAGCATGATGTGATCATCAGGGGTTTGCAAGGCAAGGTCAAACGGGATGGGCGCTGCGCTGTGGTGGTCAATTGGCATTTTTTACACCCGACCTGCGGTGTCGAGATACCGCTTTAGGGGCAAAGCAAAGGCGGGGTTGGTTAGATCGTCTGGCCGAACATCCCTAAACCCAGCGGGGCTTTGGGATAGCATAGCATCGGCACTATTTCGAAAAACCGCACGCGATGAATGATTGAGCGATATTTCACACCACTCAATCACCCTTAGGCAACTGGTTAAAACCGCACTGCGATAATCCAAATCCTCAAACGCTGGCAAGCGTGCAAAAGCGTCTAGCGTCAGTTTTGCTACGGCCAAGATATCAAAGCGCAAATCGCCCGTGGTCGCGGTGATTTGCGGTTTCAGATAGCGCCGAAAATAGGTGAAGGCGGGCGTTTGCAAGAAAGCGATGCGGTCAGCCTTGGCAAGGACGAGGGTGTGGAAATAGATGTCCTCAAAAAAGTACGGCGCGGGAAAGCGAAGGTCTGCCGATTGCAAGAAAGCCCGCCGCACGACTTTGTTGGCAGATTGCGGTTCAAGGTGCTGGGCAAGCGCGCATATCTGTCGGTGCTGGGCATGATCTGCGCAGGTAACGCTTTGGGGCAATCTTTGCGCGATCTGCGCAAAAATCGGCGCATCGTAGAAATCTTTGATGTGATCGCGCAGATCAACCATAAGCCCCGGGCACAGCACCAGATCAGGGTTGGTCGCATCTATGACCTTGGCAATAGAGGCAAAAGACCAATTGGGGCGCAGATCGTCGGCGTCTAGAAAGCAGATGTAATCGCCTTTGGCCAAAGCAATTCCCACATTGCGCGCGGCTGATAATCCTGCGTTGGCTTGGGGGATAATTTTCAGGCGCGGGTCGGTTAGGCTGTTGAGAATAGCACGGGTTTCCTCAGCCGATCCATCATCCACGATAATATATTCAAAGTCGCCAAAACTTTGGTTCAAGACGGAATGGACGGCGTTTAACAGCAGCGGGCCTTCATTATAGGTTGTCGTAATGCAGGTGATTTTCGGCATGAATGCTTTCAATACAATGAGCCGCAAAAATGTGCAGCCTATCCGAACGAACCGGAATACTGTGCCCCAGATCGGGCCGCAGGTCCAGTGTCAATGCTCAGCCGACCCTGCGCCCACCCACCCAAACCCCGCGCACCGCGGCCGCTTTGCCCACACGTGCCACACGGATCACATCCGCCCGCAAGCCCAGCGCCAAGCTGCCGCGATCGGCCAAGCCCGTGGCCCGCGCGGGCGCAGAGGTGACTGTGGCCACCCCGCGCGGCAGATCGCCCCATTGATCGCCCAGCATCAACGCCGCCGAAAGCAGGGCCGAGGGCATATAGTCGGATGACAAAATATCCAAAAGATCCATATGTGCCAGATCCTTAGCGGCCACATTGCCGGAATGTGACCCACCCCTGATCAGATTGGGTGCGCCCATCATCACATGGATGCCGCGCGCGCGGCATTCCTGTGCCGCCTCAACCGTGGTGGGAAATTCAGCAAAGGTCGCCCCGTGCCGCGCCGATGTGGCGACCTGCCCGGCGGTTGTGTCATCATGGCTCGCCAATACCGCGCCGAAGCGGCGGGCTTCGGCCACGGCGGCGGCTTCGTGCTGCGCACCCAAACGGTCCGATATCGCCTGTTGGCTGGCGACATGGTGCAGGAATTCGTCCTCGCTCAGGCCATGTTTGCCGCGCACGTAGTTGCGCAACTGGTCCAAATTGCGAAACTGGCGTTGGCCGGGGGTATGGTCCATCAGGCTGACGATGCCGATGCCGTCTTGCGGGCCGAACTTGGCCAGTTCGGCGATGAGTGTTTCTGAACACACCTCGGCGCGCAGGTGCAACAGATGGGTGATCCGCAGCGCGCCGGTATGGCGCATGGCGATGATTTCGTTGGCCAAAAGGCGGGCATATTCGCCGTAGCTGGCCTTGTCTTTTGACACTATCGAGCCGACCCGCAGCGCATCAAACACGGTCGTGATCCCGGTTGAGGCGAGTTCGCCATCATGGGCCAGAATGGCGCTGGCATGGGGAAATTGTACCTTGGGGCGCGGTTCGATATGGCGTTCCAGATTGTCGGTGTGCAGTTCGATCAGGCCGGGCATGACCAGATCGCCGCCGCAATCCTCGGCCCCCTGCGTCACATGGGCACCTGTCTCAATCGCCGCAATCACGCCGCCCGACAGGCGCAGCGCGCCTGTGATCACCTCTTGCGGCAGAACAAGCGTGGCATTGGCAAGGATGGTTTCCGACATCATGGGGCTTTCAGGTTAGGGGGCCTTGCAGCCCTGCCAGTGCTTTGTCACACAGATGTGACAAAATCACGTTAGGCGGGGCCACATGGACAAGATGAAACGCTACGCCGTCTATTATGCGCCCGAAGAGGGTGGCTTTGCCCAAGCCGCTGCCGCTTGGCTGGGCTGGGATCCGGCCACGGGCCGCGCTGTCGCGCAGCCTGATCTGGGGCTTGATCTGGCCGCGATGACGGCTGATCCGCGCAAATACGGCTTTCATGGCACGATCAAGGCGCCGTTCCGGCTGGCGCAGGGGGCCCGTGTCGATGACCTGCTGGCCGCTATGGCGCAGATGGCCCAAACGCTGCCGGCTGTGACGATGCCCGGATTGCACATGCTGGATCTTGAGGGGTTCTTGGCGCTGATCCCGCAAGGCGATCAAACCAGCCTTTGCGATCTGGCTGCGCGGGTTGTGGCCGACCTTGACCATCTCCGCGCCCCCCTGACCGAGGCTGACATCGCCCGCCGCAGGCCAGACCGTCTGACGCCCCGCCAACGCGACTTGCTTGACCGTTACGGCTATCCCTATGTCATGGAAGAATTCCGCTTCCATCTGACGCTTTCTAACCATCTGTCGCCTGAAGACCACGCCGCCCTTTTGCCCTTGGCCAAAGCCCATTTCGCGCCGCACCTGCCGCAGCCCTTCCGCATCAGCGCGCTGTGCCTGTTTGGCGAGGCAGAGGATGGCCGCTTTCATCTGCTTCACCGCACCGCTTTGGCCTGAAGCGCTGCCAGAAGCCGCGCGATGCCAACAGCAGGCGTGGAGTCGTTGGCGATGTCGATCACGGGCAGGCCTTCGGGCACCTCGTAAGAGGCGCGGGCCAAGCGGGCCTCGATCTCGGCCATGGTTTCGCGGCCCCGTGCGGCCAAACGTTCGGCCAGCACCTTGGACGGGGCCGAGATGCGCAGCACGGTCAGGCTGGGAAACTGCGCCAAAGCCAAAGGCAGGGCTGCGCGTGATCCGTTAAAGACCACATCGCGCCCCTGTGCCAAACTGGCAAACTCGGTCTTGCGGATGCCGTAGCGCAGGCCGTGGGCGGGCCATTCCAGCGCAAAGGCACCGGCATGGCTTAAACCGTCAAACTCTTGCGGGCTGACCCCTTCAAAGGGCTCGTCGCCTGCAACCTGCGGCCTTGTGATCACACGGCGCGCCCAGTGCAGCGTGGGGGATTGCGCCATAGCCCCTGCCAGCAAAGTGTCTTTGCCGGCACCTGACGGGCCGACCACAGCAAAGACCCTGCCGTTCATTGCGCCATCCCCGGGGTGAATTGGGTGACATCGACCAGACGGTCACACAGGCGTGCGCGCGCCTGTTCATCATGGAAAATTCCGATGATCGCGGCTCCCCTTGCCTTTGCGGCCTCGATCAGGGTCAAGACCACCTCGCGGTTGATAAGGTCAAGGCTGGCGGTGGGTTCATCCAGCAACAAAGCCGGATAGGGATGGACAAAGCCCCGTGCGATGTTGACGCGCTGTTGCTCGCCGCCCGAAAAGGTGGTGGGCGAAAGCGACCAAAGCCGTTCGGGGATGTTCAGTTGCGCCAAAAGGGCCATGGCCCGCGCACGCGCTTCATCGGCCGCAACCCCCAGCGTCAGCAGCGGTTCGGCCACCACCTCAACCGTGGGCACACGGGGGACCACGCGCAAGAACTGGCTGACATAGCCCAAAGTGCCCCGCCGCAGGGCGATGATCTCACGCGGGGCGGCTTTGGCCACATCAACATCGCCCACCATGATAGAGCCCGCCGCCGCCAGATAATTGCCCCAGATCATCCGCATCAAGGTGGATTTGCCCGACCCCGATGCCCCGACAAGCCCAAGGCATTCGCCCGGTGCCACCGACAGATTGGCCCCAGCCATCACCGGAATTACTGCCGCCCCTTGGTTGTGCAGGGTGAAGCTTTTGGAAAGGTTGGAAATCGTGATCACATCACACCTGCAAAACCGAAGAGACCAAAAGCTGGGTATAGGCGTGCTGCGGATCGTCCAGCACCTGATCGGTCAGGCCCTGTTCCACCACATAGCCCCCCTTCATCACCATCAAGCGGTCGGCCAGCAACCGCACCACGGCCAGATCGTGCGTGACGATGATCGCTGAAAGCCCCATCTCGCGCACCAGACCGCGCAGCAAATCCAGCAAGCGCGCCTGAACGCTGACATCAAGCCCGCCGGTGGGTTCATCCATGAACACAAGGCGGGGGCCGGTGACAAGATTGCGCGCGATTTGCAAACGTTGCTGCATGCCGCCGGAAAAGGCGCTGGGGCGGTCATCGACCCGATCAGCGGCGATTTCCACGCGGCCCAGCCAATCCACCGCCTGTTCGCGGATTTGGCCATAATGCCGCGCGCCCACGGCCATCAGCCTTTCGCCCACATTCCCGCCCGCCGAAACCCCCATGCGCAACCCGTCGCGCGGGTTTTGGTGCACATAGGCCCAATCGGTGCGCGCCAAGCGCCGCCGCGCGGCCTCGGCCATTTGTACGGTGTCACGGGGGCCTTCACGGGTGTCAAAGATCACCTCGCCGCGGTCGGGGGGCAGATGGCCTGCAAGACACGACAGCAGCGTCGATTTGCCCGACCCGCTTTCGCCGACAATGCCCAAGACCTCGCCGGGGTAGAGATCAAAGCCTACATCCGCACAGCCGATCCGGCCGCCGTAAAACTTGGACAGATCGCGCACCGACAGCAAGGGCTGCATTTTCATCTTGGCCAAAATACTCATTCTTCATCAGCCCCGGCGCTTGGCGTACCCATCGGGCCGCTATGCCCCGCCGCACGGCGGCTGGCGCAAAAGTCGGTGTCCGAGCAGACAAACATCCGGCTGCCTTGGTCGTCGGTGATCACCTCGTCAAGGTAACTGTCGGGCGCAGCGCACAGATCGCAGGCGTGATCGGCTTTCGACGCCGCAAAGGGGTAATCGTCAAAATCCAACGAGATCGCTTGGGTATAGGGCGGCAGCGCATAAATGCGCTGTTCGCGGCCCGCGCCAAACAGTTGGATCGCAGCATTGCCCCCCAGTTTGGGGTTGTCGAATTTGGGAATGGGCGAAGGGTCCATCACATAGCGCCCCTCGACCTTGACGGGGTAGTCATAGGCCGTGGCGATCTGCCCGTGGCGCGAGATATCCTCGTACAGCTTGACATGCATCAGGCCGTAATCTTCCAACTCGTGCATCTTGCGCGTTTCGGTTTCGCGCGGTTCCAAAAAGCGCAGGGGTTCGGGGATTGGCACCTGATAGACCAAAATCTGCCCCTCGGTCAGGGGCGTTTCGGGAATGCGGTGGCGGGTTTGAATGACGCTCGCCTCTGCTGTGGCTTCTGTCACAGCAACCCCTGCGGTGCGCTGGAAAAAGCGGCGGATCGAAACGGCGTTGGTCGTGTCATCGGCCCCTTGGTCGATCACCTTCAGGCGGTCTTCGGGCACAAGGCAGGCGGCGGTCACCTGCACCCCGCCCGTGCCCCAGCCATAAGGCATGGGCATTTCGCGGCTGGCAAAGGGCACCTGATAGCCGGGGATGGCGACCCCTTTCAGGATGGCGCGGCGGATCATGCGCTTGGTTTGTTCATCAAGATACGCAAAGTTATAGGCGGTTTGGTCGGTCATTCTGCGGCCTCCGCTTGGGCCAAGGCTTCGCGCCGCAGTTTGCGCACCAGTTCCAACTCGGCCTGAAAATCCACATAGTGCGGCAGTTTGATATGTTCCAAAAAGCCGGTGGCTTGGATGTTGTCGGCGTGCATCAGAACGAATTCTTCATCCTGTGCGGGGGCGCCTGTGTTATCCTCGCCCAACTCTTTCCAGCGCAAAGCGCGGTCAACCAATGACATGGCAATCGCCTTACGCTCGGTCTGGCCAAAGACCAAACCGTAGCCACGGGTGAACTGCGGGGGTTCGGTTTTTGACCCCTTGAACTGGTTGACCGTTTCGCATTCGGTCAGCTCAACCTCGCCAATCTCGACCGAAAAGCCCAGTTCGGGGATGTCCATTTCCACGGCCACCGTGCCGATGCGCAATTCGCCGACAAAGGCATGGGTGCGGCCATAGCCGCGTTGGGTGGAATAGGCCATTGACAGGATAAACCCCTCATCCCCGCGCGTGATCGCTTGCAGGCGCAGCGGGCGCGAGGTGGGCAGTTCCATCGGTTCGCGCGTCAAGTCAGGCGGAGTGGCATTGCCTTCGGCTTCGGTCTGGATCAACCCGTCGCGGTTGAGCATCGTTGTCACATGGGGCACGGCGTCTTGACCCGCAGGGGCGGTGGGGGCGGCTGGCACCTCGCCCTCGGCGGCGAGTTTGAAATCTAACAGGCGGTGGGTGTAATCAAAGGTCGGCCCCAAAATCTGCCCACCGGGCAGGTCTTTGAACGTTGCCGAAATGCGGCGGCACACCGCCATTTGCGCGGTTTCTACGGGGGTCGAGACGCCCAAGCGCGGCAAAGTCGTGCGGTAAGCGCGGATCAGAAAGATCGCTTCGATCAGATCGCCGCGCGCTTGTTTGATCGCCAAAGCGGCCAAGTCGGGGTCGTAGAGCGAGCCTTCGGCCATCACGCGGTTGACGGCCAAGGTCAGTTGCTGGCGAATCTGCGCCACCGACAGTTCGGCCACCGACGTATCGCCGCGCCGTTCTTCGGCCAGCCACGCGTGGGCCGCATCAATCGCCTTTTCGCCCCCTTTGACGGCTACATACATCAGACAGCCTCCACAATCGTGCTGCGCGGCAGACCGGCCACTTGGTCGCCGCAGGTGAGGTAGGTATCAAACCCCTGCGGAAACAGGGCGCGGTTGGCGCGAAAGGCGGCTGTTTCGGGAAGGCCTAGATGGGCCGCTGTGGCTATCCCCGGCCCCGTCAGGCGCTGGCCTTGGGTGGTCAGCGCGGGCATCTCCACGATCAGGGTCGCCGCGCGGTCGGGGTAATCGGGAAGGCCTATGGCAAAGCGATCGACGGGCATCAGATCGGCCCAAGTGCCGCACGCAAAGTGCGCATCCTTGGCCGCAACCAAGGGCGCGCCGGTGTGAAACGTCACCCAATCGCGCACCACGGGCAGATCGTAAGACCGGCCCAGATGCAGCGGCGTGGTGCCATCGCACAGCGTTAAAATCAGCACACCAGCCGCGACGGACAGGGGGGCGGGCGGGGTGGCACCGTCAACCGCCCACACCGTGCCGGGGCGGGCCATAGCCTCAAGCGCGGCGCGAAAGGCGCGGGCGGATTGGCGCGGCGCGTCGGTGAAGCCACCTAGCAAAGCCTCGGGGGTCATTTGTCTTCTCCGCGCACGAGGGTGAAGAATTCCACCTTGGTCGCCGCCGCTTTGGCGGCACGCAGGGCGCGGGCGGCGGTTTCCTCTTGCCGCAGGGGCGTAAGGACTTGCGCCTCATACCCCGCAGCGGCGGGGGTTTGCAGCAAAGCGTCCAGCACGGCGGCGCGGCGGGCATGGGCCTTGTCGCGGCCTTGCACATGGGCATGGCCCACAGCACCGTCAGACAGGCGGACAGAACAGCGCGTCACCGTCATCTCGCCCAAGTTGAACGGTTGACCCGTGCCACCCACCCGCCCGCGCACCATCACAGCCCCCACTTCGGGGCCGCGCAAAACGGTATGCTCGGGCAGGTCTGTCAGCAGTTCGCCCAGCCGAGCGGGCGAACTGCGGGCCAAAAGGCCCATCCACGCCTTGCGGGCGGCGGTATCAAAGCAAAGCGCGTTCATTTCTGTTCCGACATCTTGAGAAGTTGTCCAGTACACTATACAACTAGACAAGTCTTAGCCGCCCCTGCCCCGAAACGCCAGTGAAGATTGTGTAACACATGCCCCGCACGCCGATCTGGTCCTCCATCGCCGCAGACCTGACGGCAGAGATCGCAGCCGGCACCTATGCCCAAGGCACCAAACTGCCGACCGAGGCGCAGTTGGCGCTGCGCTTTGGCGTCAACCGCCACACGGTGCGCCGCGCGCTGGGGGCCTTGGCCGAGGCGGGCTTGGTGCAGCCACGGCGCGGCGCGGGGGTGTTTGTCACCTCGGTGCCGACCGAATATCCGCTGGGGCGACGGGTGCGCTTCACCCAAAACGTGCTGGCCAGCGGGCGCACCCCGTCACGCCGCTTGCTGCGCAGCGAAATCCGCCCCGCCAGCGCCGACGAGGCCGAGGCGCTGGCCCTGCCCCCGTCTGCTTTGGTGCATCTGATCGAGGGGGTCTCTTTGGCGGACGGCGTGCCGATCGGCCTGTTTCGATCCGTTCTGCCCGCGCTGCGGTTTCCCGACTTTGCGCAAGACATGGCGCAGTTTGGGTCGATCACGGCGGCTTTGGCCCATGCCGGCGTGGCCGATTACACCCGCGCGCTGACACGGCTGACGGCGAAATTGGCCAATGCGGTGCAAGCGGGGCATTTGCAAATCCCCCAAGGTGCGCCTTTGCTGCGGTCAGTCACGATCAACGTTGATCCTGACGGGCGGCCCGTGGAATTTGGCACATCGTGGTTTGCAGGCGACCGCGTCACTTTAACGGTGGTTCCGGATTAACTGTCACGTTTTTGTTGCCCAAAGTCGGTAGGCAGCAAGAATCCCTTGTGATGGATGGTGTGATGTCGGCCTTTCTTCCCCCCCTGCGCCTGACGGGCGCGCAGATTTTGCGCGACGGCGAAATGCAAGCGCGCTCTGTCGGCTTGGCCGATGGTCGGCTGACACGCGGCCCTTTGCCCGAAGTTGATCTGCGCGGCTTTTTGATCCTGCCCGGGATCATCGACCTGCACGGCGACGGCTTTGAACACCACATGTCCCCCCGCCCCACGGCCCCCTTTCCGTTGGGGGCTGGCCTTGCCTCATTCGACCGCGAGGCGGCGTCTCACGGGGTGACAACCGCCTACCTCGCCCAAAGCTGGAGCTGGGAAGGCGCGCAGCGCGGGCCGGATCATTGCGAGGCGGTTTTGGCCGCCGTTCAGGCCTACCGCCCGCAGATGATGACCGATTTGCGCGTGCAAATCCGTGCCGAAACCCATCTGGTCGGCGAAACCCAGCGTCTGATCGACACGGTCAAGCGGTTTGGCGTGGGCTATGTGGTGTTTAACGACCATCTGGAAGAGGGCTTTCAGATGTCGCGTCTGGCCCCCGCCCAGTTTGACCATTGGGCGCGGCGTATCGGCAAGACGCCCGAAGAGCTGGCCGAAGCCATTCAGGTCGCGCTGGATTCCAAGGGCGAAGTTGCCCGCAGCCTGTGCCGCTTGGCCGAGGCGTTTGACGCCATGGGCGTGGTTTACGGCAGCCATGACGACCCTGACGGCGAGACGCGCGAAAAGTTCCGCATGATTGGGGCCACTGTCGCCGAATTTCCACTGACCCACCGCGCCGCAGCGGCTGCGCACGCCATGTTCAGCCCGGTTATCATGGGCGCGCCGAATGTGGTGCGCGGGCAAAGTCAGGCGGGCAACGCCTCGGCCACCGATCTGGTGGCGGCGGGGCTGTGCGATGCCTTGGTGTCAGATTACCACGTGCCCGCGCTACCCTTAGCCGTGTGGGCGCTGGTGGATCGCGGCGTTCTAAGTCTGCCGAAAGCTTGGGCGCTGGTGTCGTCTAACCCCGCCGAGATTTTGCGCATGACCGACCGTGGCCGTCTGGAACCGGGCCGCCGTGCTGATCTGGTGGTGATCGACGCCGAAAGCCGCAAGATCGAGGCGACCATTTGCAACGGCGCGCTGACCTATCTGTCCGGCGAAGCCGCCCGCCGCTTTATGGCGCAACCGCGCGTGATTTCAGCCTTGACCGAGGGCGATCAAATCGCGGCGGAATAGGGCTTGGATGGTCAGGCGTGGTTGACACGGGGCCAAGGCTGGCCAAGGGTGCGCCATGACCGCACCCTACACCTTCCGCCCCGCCCTGCCGCCAGATGCCGCGATGATCCGCGCCTTTGTGCGTGAAACCTTTGCCAAATGGGTGCCGATCATGGGGCGAGAGCCGCTGCCCATGACGGCTGACTACGATCTGGCCGTGCAAAACCACGGCTTTGAGCTGGCCTATTTGGGCGATGACTTGGCCGGCGTGCTGGAAACCGTGGCAGAGGCTGACCACCTTTGGGTGGAAACCGTGGCCGTGCGCTCTGACCTGCAGGGCAAAGGCTTGGGGCAGATGTTGATGACCCGCGCCGCCGATCAGGCCCGCGCCAAGGGTTTGCCCCACCTGCGGCTTTTGACCAACGCGGCCTTGAGCAGCAATGTGCAGTTTTATGCCGCCAATGGTTTTGTGCAGGACAAAACCGAACCCTTTCGGGGCGGCTTTGTCGTTTGGTTCAGCAAAAAGGTCTAGCCTTCGTATTTTTCCAAAAACGCCTCGGCGGGCAGGGCGCGAAAATCGGGCAGGGCTTGGCGCAAGCGGTCATGGGACCAATCCCACCATGCGAGGGCCTGCAGGCGGTCGGCCACAGCGGGGGTGAAACGGGCGCGCAAGGGGGTGGCGGGAACACCGGCGACGATCAGATAGGGCGCAACATCCTTGGTCACCACCGCCCCTGATGCCACAATCGCCCCCGCCCCGATGGTCACATCGGGCTTGATGATCGCCCCGTGCCCGACCCATGTATCCGGCCCAATCACCGTGCGGCGGGCTTTGCGGCGGGCAAAGAAATCCTGATCGTCGGGCGCATCGTCCCAATACAGTTCCGAGCGGTAAAGAAAATGGTGCAGCGAGGCGTTCGCATAGGGGTGATCGGTCGGCCCGATCCGTGTCATCGCGGCGATATTGGCGAATTTGCCCACGGTGGTATTGGCAATATCAGACTGCCGGTCGCAATAGGCATAGTCCTCAAAGGTCGAATGCAAGATGCGACTGCCCGCGCCAACTTCGCAATAGGCGCCAAAATCGGTGTCATGCACCTCTGCCCCGGGGTGCAGGAAAGGTTGGGTGGGCGAAAGTTTGGGCATGGTCAGCCTTTGATCAATTTGCGACGGATGATGCCGGACAGCCAATCTATGACGATCACCATCAGCACGATCAAGATCAGATAATAGGCCACATCCTCCCAATCCTTTTGGGTCTGGATGGCTTGGGTCAGCAAAAGCCCAATCCCGCCGCCCACAATCGCTCCGATCACCGTGGCGCTGCGGGTGTTGGATTCAAAGTTGTACAAAACTTGGCTCATCAAGATCGGCAGCACCTGCGGCAACACGCCAAAGCGGGCGCGCTGGACGGCGTTCGCTCCGGTGGAGCGGATGCCCTCGACCTGTTTTTCGTCGATGTTTTCCAGCGCTTCCGAGAAGATTTTACCAAAAAGCCCCGTGTCGGTCATCAAAATCGCCAAGGCCCCTGTCATCGGGCCGGGGCCAAAGGCGCGCACCAAGATCAAGGTCCAGATAAGGGCATCCAGCCCACGGATAAAATCAAACACGCGGCGCATGGCAAAACGCGGCACGCGCCAAGGCATCATATTCGATGCCGCCAGAAAGCTGAGCGGCAGCGCAATCAGGGCGGCGCAGAACGTGCCCAAGAAGGCCATAAGCAAGGTTTCAAAAATCGCCCACAGCACATCGCCATGATGCCACAGGCTGTTGGTCATAAAGTCGTGAGACATCGCCTCCCAATTGGGCTGGGCAGGATCAAGGCGGGCGTCCCAAAGCGCCAAAGCGGTAAGATCGGGCAAGGATTTGCCGTAAAACGGGCTGTCGAAGGTGAAAAAGAACAGCTCCCACCCCGCAAAGAACCGTTGGGTTTCCACCTTGGATTTAGTGTAGATGAACCGCCCCGCCGAGGTCGTCACCCCCACCCGCGTATCGGACGCGCTGATCCATTCGGGCAGCGGTTCTGGCGCATCCAAGGTGATCTTTCCACCGGGGGCCGAGATGGCAATCGTGCCGTACCCCGGCACCACGTAATGCGCCCCTTGGGCATCGTAGGTCACAAGATGGCCTTGGCCCAAATCAATCTGGGTGACATCGTTTTGGGTTTTCACCCAATCTGGCGCAAAGGAATAGCGCGCGTCGCCGTCAATCGCGGCCAGCACTTTGCCATCGCGATTGTCACGGATGACACTGACCTTATAGCTCCAAAAATCCGACAGGAAGGTCTGTGCATTGTCCATCCGCGCCCGACCTGCCACGCCAAGCACGTCAAAAGACGCGGCGGCGTAGAATAGATAGGCCAAGACCAGCGCAGGAATGGCGATGGCCAGCCACTTGCGGCGCTGAAACGCGGTCGAGACGGTCGAAATCAACGTCGCGTCAACCATGATGTGCACCTTTCGTAAGCCGTGTGCGCAGCCAGTCAGAACTGCGGTCAATCACCACAATGGTAAAAAACAGGATCAGAAAGATCGCCACAACCTCGTCATATTTGCCTTGGCCCCATTGCATCGCCACTTTCATATCCGCCCCGATCCCGCCCTGCCCCACGAAGCCCAAAATAGCCGAGACGCGGACGTTGATTTCAAAGCGCATCAACAGATAGCTGGCCCAATTGGGGGCCACTTGCGGCAAAATCCCCAGCCAAATGCGCTGGCCCCACCGCGCGCCAGTCGAGGCCAAACCCTCTACCGGTTTCAGATCGGCATTTTCAGCGGCTTCAGAAAACAGCTTGCCCAAAGCGCCGCTGGTATGAATGGCAATCGCCATCACCGCAGGGATCGGCCCGCCGCCCAAGACATAGATCAGCACAAGCGCAATCACCACATCCGGCAAGGCGCGCAAAGCGTCCATCGTGCGGCGAAACACGGGGATCAGGCGTGGAAAGGGCGCAAGGCCACGGGTGGACAGCAAGGCCAAAAGTGCTGCGCAAATGCCGCCCAGCAAAGTTGAAACAGCGGCAATATTGAGCGTTTCAATCAGCGACGGGATAAAATGCAAGGCCAATCCCGGCACATTGGCGCGGTTGGCCCAGCCTTCCGACAACACCTCTGACGGGAAGGCGCCCAGCATGGGCAGACCGCTTAAAAAATCGCCCGCATTGCGGGTTTCTGCCACGTGAAAGCCGGTGGCCAGAAGCAAAAGAAAACCACCTAATAGATTCGCCCCATACACGCGCTTTTGCCGGACCATGCGCACATAGGCGTGCTGTGGTTGAGAAAGGTCAGGGCGCTTTTCCGGCGTTGGTGCAAAGGCAAGATCAGCCATGGGGCCCCCAAAAGAAGATGCCGGGCCCTTGGAAAAGGGCCCGACGTTGGACGGTAAGATTACTGCTTGTCCTGCAGTTTGCGGGCTTCCAAGATGCCGGCGTAAACAGCTGCGTCAACCGGTACGAAGTCGGTCAGGTCGCCGCCATTGACCGACGAAGCGCAAGCGTGGTCGGTTTCGGGCAGGTCAGCCGTGACAGCGGTGACTTTGTCTTTCACGTCAGCCGGCAGAGCAGCGCGCACAACCAGCGGGCCGTTCGGGATCAAAGCCGAGTGCCAGATTTCGACCAGATTGTTCATGTCAACCAAGCCGCCGTCAACCGCCTTGCGCAGCGCGCCCGAGGTGTAGCCATCGGCGAAGTTGCCGATCATGTCGGCGTTGGTGACGCCAGCGTCATAGGTGCCGTTGGCAACGCCAACGATGGTCTGCTCATGCCCGCCCGAGAAAGCGGTCGACTTGAAATAGGCGGTCAGATCGCCGTACTTGGCGGTCAGTTCCGAAGCAGGCACCAAGTAGCCCGAGGTCGAGTTCGGCTCTGCAAACGCGAACGTGTGGCCCTTGGCGTCGTCCATCGAGGTGATGCCCGAAGCTTTGTTGGCGATACCGATCGAGTAGTAGCCTTGCGTGCCGTCAACGTTCACGGGAATCAGGCGGGCTTCCACGGCCTTTTCGTCGGTCAGAACGGTTTTGGCATAGGCCGAAGCGCCCAGCCAAGCCATGTCGATGGTGCCGCCCAGAAGGCCCTGAATGACGCCGTCATAGTCAGCGGGCGTGAACAGCTTGACCGGAACGCCCAAAGCGGCCTCGATCGCCGCGCGGTAGCACTCGTTGCCGGTGATCCGGTCTTGGGCGTTTTCGCCGCCCAGAATGCCGATGTTGAATTCTTTGATCGCATCTTGCGCGAAAGCGGGGGATTCCAGAACGGTGGTAGCAGCCAGAACGGCGAGCAGCTTTTTCATGGTCGTCTCCATAGTTTGGCCGATAGGCCGGGGGTAAACTTAGGCCAGCATCGTTTCGGCATAGGCCGTGTCGGCTGGAATGGCGGTGGATGTGGCGCTTTCGTTAAAGCTGTCGTCAGCGCCGTAAATGTCGCGGGCCACGCTGGTGGTCAGCTGATCGGGCGTGCCGTCAAACACGATGCGCCCGTCGCGCATGCCGATCACGCGGTCGCAATAGCGCCGCGCCGTGTCGAGCGTGTGCAGGTTGGCAATCACCATGCGGCCATCCTCGTCATGAATGCGGCGAAGCGTGTCCATCACAACCTGTGCGTTCATCGGATCAAGCGAGGCGATGGGTTCATCGGCCAAGATGATCTTGGGGTCCTGCATCAAAGCGCGCGCAATCGCCACACGCTGCTGCTGGCCGCCCGAAAGCGCCTCGGCCCGCAGGGGGGCTTGTTCGGCGATGCCCAGACGGTCAAGAATTGTCAAAGCGCGCAAGATATCCGCCTCGGGCCAGACGTTGAACATCGTGGCCAAAGTAGAGCGGCGGTTCAAAATGCCGTGCAGCACGTTCGACGCTACATCCATGCGCGGCACCAGATTGAACTGTTGGAAGATCATCGCGCACTGGCTTTGCCACGCCCGCTTGTCCGCGCCTTGCAGGGCCAGGATGTTGCGACCTTCAAAGACAATCTCGCCCGCAGTGGCATCGGTCAGACGGTTCATCATGCGCAGCAGCGTTGACTTGCCCGCGCCAGAGCGCCCGATCACGCCAACAAACGCAGACCCAGACACTGAAAAACTGGCCTGATCTACTGCCGATTTGGCGCCGAAGCGACGTGTGACATTCTGAACGTGCAGCACTGGTCCACCCCTTGCGAATGGCGATGACCTAACCGGCAAATGTGACGAACCGGCATCAATGGCGTGAAGGTTTGGTGACGCGCCAAGGACCATCAGAAAAGGCGGAGGGGGGCACGGCTGTGAAGACGCAGAAAACAAAAAAATACGCTTGAAAAAAGAAACTTAAAAAATAATTCACACGAATCGGTTTTTTCTATCCTAAATAATCAAATGTACACCTTTGGGTAGAAATGTGTCTACAAGTTGCGTTTTTGAAATCTATTTACTCGTTTGCGGATGGTGCTTTTCCTGTTAGCGATCTGCTCAACTTAAACGGAGCATCGTGATGGCCGAAAACGGTATTTTTGAAGCAAAAGCGTTTGTCATGCGGTGTGGAAGCACTTTATCTTCCGCATCATTGTCATACCGCACGCATGGAAACTTAAATGCCGATAAGTCGAATGTAATCCTGTTTCCAGGATTTCTTGGCGGCATTCCCGAAGCCTTGGAATTGTGGATCGGCGAGGGCCGTCCGCTAGATCCTTCGAAATATTTTATCATCTTGCCAGGCCAATTCGGCATTCCGCCGTCGTCATCGCCATCAAACACGCCCGCGCCGTATAACGGGGCGCATTTTCCGCAAGCACGCATCGCAGATGACATTATCTTGCAAGAACGCATGCTGCGCGAACTTTTCGGCATCACCGAACTGCAGTTGGTTCTTGGCTGGTCGGTCGGGGCATTGCAAACCTACGAATGGGCTGTGCGTTTCCCCGCTATGGTCAAACGCATGGCATCTATCGCCGGCGCGCCCAAACCGTCAGCTTGGACAAAACTTTGGCTGAAATCGGTCGTGGAAGAACCGCTGACGACAGACCCCTTCTGGGCCAATGGCAATTATACCGACAATGCCTTGCTGCAAGCGGGAAAGCGTCAAGTAGGGCATCTGGCAGCTTTAACATTGCCGCCGAAAATCTTTTACCGCGTTGACCGCGAACTGTGGCGCACAACGATGGATCCCGTGACAGGTGCAGGGTTTGCGTCTGTGAATGATTTCGTAGCGCGTTTCTGGGAAGCGTTTTGGCTACCGCATGATGCAAATGACTTGGTCTTGCAATCGCGCAAAGCGCAATTGGCTGATCCGGCAGAGGGCGGCGATATTGCAGACGCCTTGGCTAAAATCACCGCAAAAGCCTCTATCGCAGCTCTGACAGGTGACGCCATGTTCCCGCCGGACGAAGGCGCAATGGACGCCGCGGCCGTGGCCGGTGCCGAATATGCGCATCTTGAAAGCGACTCCGGTCACTTGGCAACGTTTTCGCTGACTCCCAATGACCGCGTTATCATCGACGCCGTTATTGCTCGAATTCTGAGCCGATAAGATCATGGTCATACATGCACATATCCCCCGCTCGGACCATTGTATCGAACCGAATAAAATTGCCAAGATTGACGGCGCGTCTTTGCGCTACTTCGATCATGGCACAGGCGAACCAGTCTTGATGATCCATGGCACAAGCCTTGCCGATAGCCTTGCAGTTCCGCTGCGTCTTTATGAACCTCTGTACACCGACTATCGCATCATCAGCTACTACCGCGCCGGATATAATGGCAGCACATTTGAAGGCGACAAAGTTTCTATCGAAGATGGCGCGCGGCACGCTGTCGACATATTGGACCACTTGGGGATAAAAAAGGCTCATCTATTGGCCTTTTCCTTCGGTGGCGTTATTGGATTTGAAGCGATCTTGAAATACCCAGATCGCTTCGCATCTGCCGTGCTGTTGGAACCTTATCTTCCCCGCGAAGATCCAAAAGCCATACAAGCCAACTATGATGCCTACTTGGCCGCACTTGAATATTATAAAAAGGGCGACAAATTAAAAGCCGGTTTGGTCTATATGGAAGCAATCTGCGGGCCCAATTTTCTGTCTGCTGTCCACATGACAGGCCCAGACGATGTTTGGGCACGGGCCGAAGCCGCAATGACGACGACTTTCGAAGTTGACTTTCCGGCGATCTTGGCTTGGCCGTTCACACCATCGACCGCCGATACCTATGCACCACAAAAAACGCCTGTTCCGGTTCTGGCTTGTATGGGAACCCACAGCGAAGGCGCGATGCCGGGATTTCGCGATATACAGCAATTCATGATGCAATGGCTTCCGAATGTGAAACGCGCCGGAATCCCGAACGCAACACACGGCATGCAATCTATGAACCCAATGGCCGTCGGAGAGGCTGCCGTTGATTTCTTCAGGAACAATCCCATCGACTGAAAATGTCATTCAGGGAATTTTTCCCTGAATGGACGAACCGGACTTCGACCAAGCCCAAACCTTTTAGGTTCCGTAACCGAAAGACAATACAATTACAAAGATGACCTGCTGTAAGCCGGCTATGGATTGCTCTTTAATAGCGCAAGTACAAAAGCTTTCAGACGAACAGGAACTTCAACACACTGTGATCCCTCAAGGAAAACCAGCCCGCGTTCAAGATGCCAGCATTTCTAACACAGACGAAACTAAGTACAGACGAAACGTCGAAGTAAAACAGGCCAACTTCAGAGGATTAAATGATACACCAGCATATTTACGCAGCGCCGAAACCGGGCATGACCGAAGCCGAGTTTCAAAATTACTGGTTAAACATACATGCCGTTCAGTTTGCTGTAAAAATTCCACAAATCGCAATGTATAAGCTTGATCTGCGCTTGGCCTGCAGCATTGACCCAAACCCAATCTGGAGCGGCTGCGCTGAGATATGGCTGCGGAATGGAGAAGAGCAACTTGCCTCCATTCAGACACCACAATTTCTTCAAGGGGCTCGTCTGGACGAACCAAATTGGGCCGCCTTCTGGATGACTGTTGGTCTGGACTGTGACAACCATTCCATTTTGGATAACGAAGTGCCAGCCACAGCCGTAAAGCTGATTGTTTTATCAAAGCGCAATTTGAAGATCGATCTAACAGATTATCAAAATAGCCGCAAACAAGACTTGAAAACCGGAGCCGCAACCATTCCCAGTCTGCTCAAATGCCAATTGGCGCTCGCGGTTGAAGGTTCCTACACGATCGGCGAATCCCGATTTGACGAAGTGGCCCACTTCTGGTTTGCAAACGTCGAAGCGGCGGAGACCGCGCTCGCAAGTAGTGCACGGACAATCATGTTGCCCGAGGCAACAGATGGCGTACTAAATCCTCTACAAGTATATCCAATGCTTGTAAAAGAGCACTGGTTGATCGGCCCACAAGAACGACCGCTGGTTCAAAACGCGTAAATCCTTCGTTTTATACCTGCCCAATTTCGGGTAATCTAATTTTCCTACTAGGGAGCGCCGCCAGCAGCGGTTATGATAAAAGATGAACGATGTCGATTACATTGTTGTTGGCGCTGGCGCTGCCGGTGCAGTCCTTGCAAACCGTCTTGTGACACTTGGCAACGCGACTGTTGCACTCTTGGAAGCCGGCGGAGAAAATACCAGTCCTGCAATTCACGCTACGGATATTGGCTCCATGACGTCTATGTGGGGACCCTCTGAACAAAACTGGTCGTTTCAAACGGTGCCGCAAACAGGAATGGGCGGCCGCAAAATAGATATCGCCCAAGGCCGTGGCTTGGGCGGTGGCACCGCAATAAACGCGATGATGTACGTACGTGGAAATCCCAACGACTTCGATACGTGGGAGGCAATGGGTGCAAAAGGTTGGTCCTATTCTGAAGTCTTGCCCTATTTTAAGCGCTCCGAATCGTATGATAACGGAGATGATGCCTACCGCGGTCGTCAAGGTGGCCTTAAAGTCATCGATATGGAGTATCAATCAGAAGCTGCAGCAGCATTTATAGAAGCCGCACGCGGATTGGGCATTTCAACAGTTGATCGTGACTTTAACGGCGATCAGCAAGAAGACAATTCCTTTCTCTATCAGTCAACACGTCTTGATAAGAACCGCCGCTGCAGCACAGCGACAGCCTTTTTGGATCCGATCAAAACGGATCATCGATTGAAGATTGTTACGAATGCTCAAGTGACACGTGTCCTAATAGAAGATGGGCGAGCGGTCGGTGTGGAATACGTCTCGGGCGCTCAAACTCTAACCATGCGGGTTAAGCGCGAAGTAATATTGACCGCAGGTGCATTCCTTTCGCCGCACATATTGATGTTGTCCGGCATAGGCCCGGCAGAACATCTCAAATCACACGGTATTGCTGTTGTCTCAGATGTGTCGGGCGTCGGCAAAAATTTGCAAGATCACCTTTTGTTGTCCGTAACTTACCGGGCATCCCACGATATGGCACCGCCGCAACTTTTGTCTGAAGCCGGACTCTTCACGTACACAGGCACCTATGATCGCAAAACGACTTCACCAGATCTGCAATTCTTCTTTGGGCCCATTCAATTCGCGGACCCGCAATATTTGGACGGCGGGCCCGGATTTACCTTGGTTCCGATCATAGCCCAACCACGAAGCCGCGGAACTGTAACACTGGCGTCCGCTAATCCGCTGCAAAAACCCATCATAGATCCGCAATATCTGACTGATAGCCGTGACGTGGGTGTCTTTGTAAAGGGTGTGGCTTTAGCGCGTCAATTGGCAGCCCACAGCGCTTTTGATTCCTTGCGTCAGCAAGAATTGGCGCCGGGCGTCGGGATAGATTCCGACACAGCCGTCGAAGCTTATGTTCGCGCTTCAGCTTCCACGGTTTGGCATCCGGTTGGAACTTGCAGAATGGGTGCTGATAATGATCCAGCAGCGGTGGTCGATCCCCAATTGCGCGTACGGGGAGTTAAGGGTCTTCGGGTAGCGGATGCATCTATTATGCCCGTGATTACCTCGGGCAATACCAATGCAGCAACCATAATGATTGGCGACAAAGCAGCTGATCTTATCCTCAATCGGCCTTGAAGATATAAGGGAGTTCTTTGAAATGGCAAATAACTACGATTACATTATTGTTGGCGGTGGTACCGCTGGCTGCGTCCTTGCAAACCGCTTGACGGCTGATCCGTCAATCTCTGTGCTCATGATTGAGGCAGGTGGACCTGATATTAACGAAGCTGTCGACAGCACGACACGCTGGAACGAATTGCTGCTGACCGATCTTGATTGGGCCTATATGGGCCCACCCCAACCGGGTCTGGGTGGACGTCAGGTTTACTCTGCCTCAGGCCGTGGTGTTGGTGGTACCTCTAATATATTCCATATGATCCACACGCGGGGCCGGCCTGAAGATTATAACGACTGGGCCGCAAATGGCGCGAAAGGTTGGTCATTTGTAGATGTTTTACCCTATCTGCAAAAACTGGAAAACCAGCGTGACGATACCAATCCAACAGCGGGCAAAAATGGCCCTATAACAGTCACTAATGCCGGTGACGTCGGAAACCCAGTTTCTCAGACCTTTATAAATGCTTGCGTGGAAATTGGTTACAACGAAGTGGCAGACTTTAACGCGACCAGTGAAGGCGCTGGCTGGCACCATGTTGATATCGAAAATGGCCAGCGCCGTGGTGTTTATCGGGCATATTACGAACCCATAATGAACCGCGAAAACCTCACGGTCGTCACGCGTGCCATGGCTAATCGGATTATTCTGGAAGGCAAGGCCGCGACCGGTGTTGAATATACCGCGGATGGCATCACAGTCACGGTATCCGCGCGCCGTGAAGTTCTTGTGACCGCCGGAGCGATCCAGACACCAAAACTCTTGATGCTGTCGGGAATTGGGCCGCAAGACGTATTGCACGCACTTGGAATAGAGGTTCTTCATGCTTTGCCGGGTGTGGGCAAGAACTTGCATGATCATCCGTTGGTTATTGGCCCCATCGGCTATTTAAAGGACGCAGCACAACCACCTCGCGGTAATGTCACCGAAGTTGCCCTTTTCTGCAAAAGTTCTGAAGATCAACCCATTCCTGATTTGGAAATCTGTCTCGTTCACCGTGCCCCCTTTGGCCCGAAGTTCTTTGAGAGCGTGATTAAACGCGTTCAAAGTGGTCAACCCGTTGGCAATGCAACCGAATTGGTTGATCCGCATGTGATCTTGGCGCTTCCTGGTCTTGTAAGCCCTGTTTCGCGCGGCGAGATCCGTTTAGCGAGCAAGAACCCGACGGATTACCCGATCGTTGATTGCAACTATTACGGCGATGCTTCTGACTTGGAGAGAACCATCGATATGATTGAGATCGGGCGTAAAATTTTCGCGGCAAAAGCCTTCAGCGAGGGGCTTGGACTGAATGAATTATCGCCCGGCCCGCAAGTGACAACCCGTGATCAACTTCGGGACTATGTCATTGAAAATACTGGTTCCTATTATCATTTCGTGGGAACCGCAAAGATGGGGGTTGATGCGATGGCTGTCGTTGACACGTCGTTAAAAGTTCACGGGATTGATGG
This sequence comes from Paracoccaceae bacterium, assembly GCA_947449875.1. Taxonomy (GTDB): domain Bacteria; phylum Pseudomonadota; class Alphaproteobacteria; order Rhodobacterales; family Rhodobacteraceae; genus Stagnihabitans. The sequence continues at coordinate 20,773 of CANFSY010000001.1, read as the reverse complement.
TTTGCGTGTTTGTGACGCCTCTATCATGCCCACGATTGTGTCGGCCAATACGCATACGACGACTGTCATGATTGCAGAACGCGCGGCTGACTTTGTGCTTGGAAAAGTATGATGATGGGTGCCAAGTATATAGGTTTGATATGTCGTTAAAAAGCGCCGCTCTTTTTTTTCAAAAATGCGCGGACCAGCCTGATCTGCTGGTCCGCTATGAAAAACTTCCGGTTCCTGATATGATTTTTGCGGCCCGTTGCGACGGCTATAGCTTCGATGTGGGCGATCTAGGGAAACTGATCGGCGGCATGGAAGTGGCGCGAATCATGCAAGTGGATAAGCAAGAGATCAACGGCGAAAGCACACTGTGGCGTTTTATGTGGGGTCGGTCTCGGCTGGATTACGTTGTGAATGAATTGTGGCGCAAGACAGACGATGCGACCCGCCGCACCTTGATGGAAGGAGCCGAAGCATGATTGATCCGAATGTTTTACGGTTTCTGTCTGATCTCGCAAGAGATTCTGGAAAACTGTTCGTCTTGGGTAAAGCGTCCAAAGCCGAAGTTTTATCGGAAGCGCGCGCATCTGGGTACGATTTTGACGAGGCAACATTTGATTCCACGATGTGGGAGACAGAAATCAAGCTTGCAGAGCGCATAGGCGAGACTTTTGATTTCTCATGCTCGATGTGGGAGACAATGTGGGGCAAATCGTATCTGGAATATCTTGCTAAGGTGGTGGCACCATCTGCTCTTGCCGCATTCTATAGCGAAGATCGAGCTTAGCCTTTTTTGAAATCTTACGCCCCGAAATACGCATGACGGGTTAAAAATAGACTTCGCTCAGGGGACTGCTTGGTGGGTCGATAATGTTATCGTAAGTTGGCCAAAAAGCTAAGGTCGATGATAATAATTTTTCGCTGATCAAACAGTGCTTATGGGGGCCTATACGGAAGAAAAGGATAAGCGTTACTAAGTTCACGTCGCGCTTACCATTACTTCTGGAATAGGCCCTTAATTAAGAGTCCTCGTAATCACGGCATGTCCTCTCCTGCGTCACATGACCAAACAGTGCTATCGCGTGTAATCGTACCTAATCTTCAAATTCTTCGGAGTGACACTACATGACCAAGCGTTCTGAAACTAAGCGTATTCTGGCCGTGATGTCAGAATTCGGCTATTGGGGGATCGAACTGGTCGGCCCGCTTCGCAAACTGGAAGCTGCCGGCTATTCTTTTGACTTCGTAACACCCAAGGGCACGCGCGCCCCAGTGCTGCCGCCAAGCACCGACACCACCTATATTGATCCGCCGTTGGGTGTTTGCGTGACAACACCGCTCGACAAAGCTTTGGTGGATGCTTTTGAAGCGACACCGGCGCTGAATGCAACGATGAACCTGTCGCAGATGTTCCCGGAGCGGCCCTATTATTCGCGCCCCAATTTCCTGCGCGAATTGCAAGCCTATTACGAAACCCGCCGCATGGCGCAGGAATCGGCGTTGGCCACCTATGATGCGATTTTGCTGGTTGGAGGGTCGGGCCCGATTGTTGATATGGTGAACAATCAGCGCGTGCACGATCTTGTCTTGGGCTTTCACGCTGCCGGTCGCCCGATTGGCGCGATCTGCTACGGCGTAGCGACGTTGATTTTTGCGCGTGATTTCAACGAGCGCAAGTCTATCCTGAAGGGCAAGCACGTCACCGGCCATTGCATCGAATACGATTATCACGATGGCACCGGCTTTATGGGCACCGATTTTAACATGGGCCCGCCGCCCTATTGCTTGGAGCATCTTCTGTCGGATGCCGTTGGCCCGGATGGCCAATATCATGGCAATTTCGGCAAACAAACCTCGGTTGTTGTGGACTACCCCTTCATCACCGCGCGGTCGCTGCAATGCTCGCACGAATTCGGTGACCGTTTTGTCGATGTGCTGACCAAAGATTTGAAGCGGTCGGGCTGGTAAAGGCCAATTCCAATACGCGTTTGGGCCTGATGTTTCAGGCCCAAACTTGACCATGTTAAACTGTCATAATTGGTGGAACCCATGTCGCGAACAGGCCATTACGCAATTCTTGATCAGCTTCTGGCTGACGGCGTTACAAAGATTTTTGGCAACCCCGGCACCGTTGAACAAGGCTTTCTTGACGCGCTGGAAGATCGCCCTGCCCTGTCTTATGTGCTGACCCTGCAAGAAAGCATCGCGATTTATGCTGCGGATGCCTATGCCCGCGCGACGGGGGGGCTTGCGATTGCGCAGATCCACTCGAGCCCCGGTTTGGGCAATGCCATTGGCGCGATGTACCAAGCCAATCGCGGCCATAGCCCGATCGTTGTGTTGGGCGGCGATTCCGGCATTCGCTATCAGGCGATGGAAGCACAGATGGCCGCCGATCTGGTGGCCATGGCGCGGCCTGTGACCAAATGGTCCACCATGGTGCAACACCCCTCGTCGCTGCTGCGCATTTTGCGCCGCGCGATTAAAATCGCGCTGACCCCGCCGATGGGGCCGGTTTATGTCTGCTTGCCGCAAGACATGCTGGATGAGCTGAACGTCGAAGAGGTCTTTGCGACCTGCATTCCCGATTCGCGCGTGATACCGCGGCAAGCGATGATCGACAGCGCCGCGCTGATGCTGCTTCAGGCCGAACGTCCGACGATCTACATCGGCGACGGCGTGTCGATGGCGAATGCCGAGGGCGCTTTGGCCAGCGTGGCAGAGGCCTTGGGTGCCGATGTCTGGGGCGTGGACGGGGGCAACCTGAACATGTCCTACCGCCACCCGCTGTGGCGGGGCCAAACCGGCCATATGTTCGGCTCGCACAGTTTGCCCATCACCCAAAGCGGCGATGTGAACCTGATTGTCGGCACCTATATGCTGCCCGAGGTGTTCCCTGAGCTGGGCAATATCTACGCCGACGGGGCCAAAACCATCCATATTGATATGGACACCAACTCAATCGCAAAAAACCATCCGGTCGACATGGGCCTGCTGGGCGACCCCAAGCTGACGCTGGAAGCTTTGGCGGGCAGCATTCTTGCAGCCCGCACCGCAGCACAGGCCGACAAAGCCAAAGCGGCTGTCGCCAATGGCGCGCTAAGACGTGCGGCAGAGCTGGCCACGGCGCAAGAATTGGTCACGCGCGGCGAAGGCAAAGTGGCGGGCACCATGTACTTTGGCCATTTTGCAAAGGAATTGGCCGCGCGCTTGCCCGCCGATGCTTTGGTGTTTGACGAAGCTCTCACCAATTCGCCGGCTTTGACCGCGTTTTTGCAGCCCTGCGAACCCAACCGGTTCTTCCAGACCCGTGGCGGCTCGCTTGGTACGGCTTTGGCGGGCGGCTTGGGCCTGCAAGCGGCGCATAAGGGCCGCACGGTTGTGGCGGTGTCGGGTGACGGCGGGGCCATGTATGTGTTGCAAGCCCTGTGGAGTGCGGTGCGCCACAACCTTCCCGTCAAGTTTGTGATCTGCAACAACCGCTCTTACCGCTTGCTGCAAGCCAATATCTCGCAGTTCTGGTCAGAGCGCGGCATCACCGGCCGCGACTTTCCCACCAGTTTCGATCTGTCCAAACCGGCGTTGAACTTCGCCGATCTGGCCAATGGCTTTGGCGTCGCCAGCCTGCGGGTGGACACCGTCGATCAGGTCGGCGCTGCGATTGATCAGGCTTTGGCCCACAACGGACCCTTCTTGCTGGATGTCAGCCTTGAAGGGAACAACCACCCCGAACATATTGGAGCTAAGTGCGGACAATGACCACGAAAACTGCACCCAAACCCGCTAAAGCCACGGCGAAAGTGTCGGCCGCATCCGTGCTGTACAGCACGACCAAAGGCGATCCCCATCCCTTGGGATCGACGGTTTACCCCGATGGCGTGAACTTTTCCGTCTTCTCGCAAAACGCCGCCGCGATGGAGCTGTTGTTGTTTGCGACAGGCAGCTCGACCGAACCCTTCCAGATCATCAAGATGTCGGATGAGGGCAACAAGTCCTTCCACTTCTGGCATGTGTTTGTCGTCGATGCCAAGCCGGGTCTGCATTACGCTTACCGCGTGCATGGGCCCGACCAAAAGCAGCCGGGCCACCGTTTCACCCCCGAAAAGGTGCTGATCGACCCCTACGCCTATGGCAACTCGATGGAGCTGTGGAACCGTGGCGCGGCGTGCTTGCCCGGGGACAATCTGACGCAATCCATGCGCTCGGTCGTGATTGATCCGCTGGATTATGACTGGCAGGGTGATCGCCCGCTCAATCGCCCGATGCAGGATTCGGTGATCTATGAAATGCACGTGGGCGGCTTTACCCGCGCAGGCAACGCGCATGTGACAGCCCCCGGCACCTTCCGGGCCGTGATCGAAAAGATCCCCTATCTGCAAAGCCTTGGCGTCACCGCCGTAGAATTGCTGCCCGTGTTCCAATTCGACGATACCGAATCGCACGAGTTCGAGGGCAACAATCTCAACAACTTCTGGGGCTATTCGACCATGGCGTATTTCGCGCCGCACCCGGGATATTGCGAAGCGGCGGGCGAAGCCCAGCATATGACCGAATTCCGCGATATGGTGAAGGCGCTGCACAAGGCCGGCATTGAGGTGATCTTGGATGTGGTGTTCAACCACACCGACGAAGGCAACCACCAAGGCCCGACCTTCTCGTTCCGCGGGTTTGACAACCTGAACTACTACTACCTCGTCGAGGGCAACAAAGACTACTACTACGACTACACAGGCTGCGGAAACACCTTCAACTGCAACCATCCGGTTGGCTCGAAGATGATCGTGGAATGTCTGCGCTTTTGGGTTGAATACATGCACGTCGACGGTTTCCGCTTCGACGAGGGGTCGGTTTTGTCGCGGGGGCCGGGTGGCGCGCCGATGGAATTCCCGCCGGTGCTGTGGCAGATCGAACTGGACGATGTCTTGGCTGAAACCAAAGTCATCGCCGAGGCGTGGGATGCTGCGGGCCTGTATCAGGTCGGCCACTTCCCCGGGTTTCGCTGGGCCGAATGGAACGGCGTTTACCGCGACACGCTGCGCAAATTCGTGGCCGGTGAAGCCGGCATTGTCGGCGATGTGGCCGACCGGATCACGGGCAGCCCGTCTTTGTACCAATCCAACGGCCATTTGCCGATCAACAGCGTGAACTTCATCACCGCGCATGACGGCTTTACGCTGAACGACCTCGTTTCGTACAACAATAAGCACAACGAAGCGAACGGCGAAGGCAACCGCGACGGCGTTGACGACAATATGTCGTGGAACTGTGGTGCCGAAGGGGCGACCGACGATCCGGCGATCAACGCCCTGCGCGAGCAGCAAATCCGCAACTTTGCGACGCTGCTGATGCTGTCGCAAGGCGTGCCGATGTTCGTGATGGGCGACGAAGTGCGCCGCACCCAAGGCGGCAACAACAACGCATGGTGCCAAGACAACCCGATCGGCTGGTTTGACTGGTCGCAAACCGAAACCGAAGCGGGCATGTTGCGCTTCTGGAGCGAGCTGATCGCTTTCCGCAAAGCCCATCCGGCTGTGCACCGCGCGCGTTTCTTCAGCGGTGCGACCAATGAACGTGGCATGAAAGACATCTCATGGCACGGCACCTTGTTGGATCAACCGGGTTGGAACGACCCCCATGCCCGCGCTCTGGCGTGGACAGTGGCAGGATCGCTGGCTCAGGCTGACATCCACGTCATGGTCAACATGTATTGGGAACCGCTGACCTTCGAAATCCCGCCGGTCACCGAACGGGCTTGGTACAAGGCCGTCGATACCGCCCTTCCCTCACCGCAAGACATCAATGCCCCCGGCAGCGAAGGTCTTGTGAACGCGCACCACGTCGAAGTGTCAGGGCGCAGCATTGTTGTCCTGATCTCTCGGTAAATCTTCTCTGCAACCCCTTTAAAATTGAAGGTAGTCATGAACGCTCTAGACTTCAGCTTCTCCGACCTTATCGCCGGTTATGTAACCAGCTATGATGCGGCCACCGATCACGTCACGATGAAAACCAGCGATGGCCGCGAGTATGTCATCGGCATGACGCCCACGACCTATGCGGAAATCATCCGCAACTTGGGCGAAGGCTTCAAAAACGCGACGGACAACATGCGCGCCATGTTCACCCCGGGCCGCTTCATGTTCGCCTACGGGGTTTTCTATCCCGACAGCGCGTCCAAGATCGAATTCGACGCCAAGCACATCGTGTTCGCAGGCCGTTCGGAATCGTCCTACGAATTCGAAAAGCCCGATTGGTGGCTGAAGCAGATCGACCAACTGGGCCAGTTCTATGTCAAGTCGCAGTTCGGCGACGGCCCGATCGACTATGCAAACTACCGCACCAACCTAAGCTCTTCGGGGGCCCATACCCAGAACGGCCGTCAGGAAACCGACACGATCTCGCGTTTGGTTTACGGCTTTGCGTCGGCCTATCTGGTCACCGGCAAAGAAGTGTATCTGGAAGCCGCCAACAAAGGCACCGAATACCTGCGCGATCACCTGCGCTTTGTCGACCAAGCCGATGACATCGTTTATTGGTACCACGCGGTCGATATCAAAGCCAACGGCGGCGAGCAGAAGATCCTCGCGTCGGAATTCGGCGACGACTACGATGCGCTGCCCTGCTACGAGCAAATCTACGCTCTGGCCGGTCCGGTGCAAACCTACCGTATCACCGGCGACAAGGCGATCTACGAAGACACGCGCCGTACGATCAACCTGTTCAACCGCTACTACAAAGACCAATCGCCCGCTGGCGGCTATTACAGCCATATCGACCCGATCATGCTGGACGCCCATTCCGAATCCCTTGGCCGCAACCGCGCGCGCAAGAACTGGAACTCGGTCGGCGACCATGCTCCGGCTTATCTGATCAACCTGTGGCTGGCCACGGGCGAAAAACAGCACGCCGATTTTCTGGAATACACTTTCGACACCATTGCCACGCATTTCCCCGATTACGAGAACAGCCCCTTCGTGCAGGAAAAGTTCTTTGACGACTGGTCGAAAGATCAAAGCTGGGGCTGGCAGCAAAACCGCGGCGTGGTTGGTCACAACCTGAAAATCTCTTGGAACCTGATGCGTATGAACAGCTTGGTTCCCAAGCAGGAATACGTCGATCTGGCCGAGAAAATCGCCGTCACCATGCCCGACCACGGCGCTGACCGTCAGCGCGGCGGCTGGTATGACGTGGTTGAACGTGTCAAAGAGCCGGGCCAGAAATTCCACCGCTATGCATGGCACGACCGCAAAGCTTGGTGGCAGCAAGAGCAGGGCATCTTGGCCTATCTGATCTTGAACGGCGTTCTGGGCAAAGAAGAATACCTGCAATACGCCCGTGAAGGCTCGGCGTTCTACAACGCTTGGTTCTTGGACGTGGAAGAAGGCGGGATCTATTTCAACGTTCTGGCCAACGGCAACCCGTTTGCTTTGGGCACAGAGCGCGGCAAAGGCTCGCACTCGATGTCTGGCTATCACAGCTTCGAGCTGTGCTATCTGGCCGCCGTGTACAGCAACCTGCTGGTGAACAAAGAGCCGATGGACTTTTACTTCCGTCCCGCTCCGGGTGGGTTTGCCGACGGCATCCTGCGCGTTCAGCCCGACATCCTGCCGGTCGGCTCTATCCGCATCGACCAAGTTTGGATTGATGGCCACGACTATGCCGACTTTGACGCCAACAAGCTGTTTGTGACCCTGCCCAAGGGCCACGGCGATATCAAAGTGCGCGTGCGCATCGTTCCAAGTTCGCGTCGCTTTGACGCAGACGTGATGAGCGTGTCGGGCGGCGAAGCCAAGGTGTCCTTCTCGGGCACGATGACCTCGCAAGACCTCAAGCATCTGGATGACGCCGTGAATTCGGCCATCTCTCAGGGTGCGACCGCCTTGGATATCGACGCCTCCAAGCTGGAAAGCATCTGCACCGAAGGCCTGCGTTACTTGGTGTTCCGCAAGCAGAAAGCCGGCGAAAACTTCGCTCTGGCGATCCGTGGCGCCAACGCCTCGGTGCGCGCTGCGATCGTGGCTTCGGCCTTCAGCCAGTCGATCACTTTGTCCTGATACCATCTGTGGCGGCACCTTGGGTGCCGCCACAGTCCTTTGCGCGATAACCCATTCAAGAAAGCAAAAGCCATGGCCGCACCCAAAATCGCCATCCTGATCGAAAGCGACTTTTACGAGCACGAGATCTGGTACTACCACTACCGCTTCCTTGAAGCTGGCTATGACGCCCAATTCATGTCGCTGCTTTGGGGCAATGACATGCTGACATTCAAGGGCCACGAATACCACGCGCCTTTCGAGTGCAGCGGCAATCTGGAACTGCTGGATGATGCCACGCTTGACACCTATGACGCGCTGATCGTGCCGTCGGGCATGTTGTCGGACCGGCTGCGCTATACCGGCGATCTGACCAAGATCCCTCCGGCTGCTGGCCTTTTGAAGCGCGCGTTTGCAAAGCCGAATGTTTTGAAGGGCATCATCTGCCACGGCCTGTGGCTGTGCGCCCCCGTGGTCGAGGTGATCAAGGGTCGCAGCCTGACGTGCCACCCGAACCTGCACGGCGACGCTTTGGCTTACGGTGCGAACTTTGTCGACGAAGATGTCGTGGTTGACGGCGATCTGGTCACCGCACGCACCGGCGGGCACGCGCATTTGCTGGCCTCGACCCTGATCAAGATGATCGAAGCCAAGCGCTGAACGGTACAAAGATGGTCCTGTCAGCCACAGCGTCCAAGATCACCTGCGGGAACGGCGGCCTTGTCGCCGTTCTTTTGGCAGGCGGTCGTGGCACGCGGTTGGGTGCGCTGACGCAAAGCGAAAGCAAACCCGCCGTGCCCTTTCTGGGCGATCTGCGGATTGTCGATTTTGTGATGGCCAATGCCCTTGCCTCGGGCGTCAGTGCGATGACGGTTTGCACCCAATGGGCCCCGACCGGCTTGGTGCACCATTTGCAAAACCACTGGGCGGCAGAATTTGCCGACGGGCTGACCTTTCGCCACGGCCCCGATGTCGCAGGCCCCTTGGGGTTTGAAGGCACAGCCCACGCGGTGGCCAGCTTGGCGGGGGAGTTTGACGCAGCGCGGGTCAAAGACCTGCTCGTCTTATCAGCGGACCATGTGTATCAGATGGACTACCGCGATCTGGTCGGCGCGCATCGCGCCACGGGCAAGCCCATGACCGTCGCAAGCCTTCCCGTGCCCCTGTCCGAGGCGCGGGGCTTTGGCGTCTTTGACGTGGAAGGCGCGTGCCATGCACGGCACTTTATCGAAAAACCAAGCACCCCGCCCGCGATGGCAAATCATCCAGACCGTGCCTTGGCCAGCATGGGCATCTATGTGACACAGTGGCCTTGGTTGCGCCAGATTTTGCAAGACAGCCCCGTGCCCATGGATTTTGGCCATGACATCCTGCCCAAGGCGGTCGAGCGTGGCGATGTGGGCGTTTACTGCTTTGCCCATCCCAATCCCAAGATCACGCCCTACTGGCGCGATGTGGGCACCGTCGAGGCGCTGGAAAGTGCCCGCCGCGATTTTCTCACCGCGCTGCGCCCGTTCAACCTGCCGGCTTTGCCCAAGACGCTTTCGGCTTAGCCCCCGCGTTCCAGCACTTTGATGCCGTGACGGCCAAGTTCTTCGAACACCGTTGATTGATAGGCCGCGACCGCGCCGCGCAGCCAGCGTTCAAAGCGGTCGGCAGCTTTGCGGGGGGCTCGGTTGGCGGTGAACAGCGCATAGGTCTGCGCACTGACCAAACCGACCTTATAGGGCACAATCAACTTTCCCACCGCGATCAGCGGCAGCGTCAGAAAACTGTCCCCGATCGCCACCCCCCCGCCCGAAGCCGCGACCGATATCGGCAGGGTGGATTCGTTAAACAACGTGCTGCGCAAACGGCGCGGTGAAAAATCAATCCCCGCGGCCTGCATCCATTCTTGCAACACGTTGTAATTGGCATCGACCAGATGCGGAATTTCGGCACTTTGTCCGGGCTGCAAATAGGCATCGGCAAAGCTTTGGGTGCACACCGGCATGTCAACCCATCGACACAGCTCCGTCTCGATCAGCGGGCCTTTGGCGTGTTGGCCGTGCAGGCCATAAAAGATGCGAAAGTCGAAATCCTGCTCCAGCCGGAATGTGCCGTTTTTTTCGGCAGTGATCTCGACCGAGATGCCCGGATTGGCAACCAAAAACGCCCCGACCCGCGCGCCAAGCCAACTGGCCGCGAAATCACGGCAGACCAGCACGCGCACGCTTTGGTCACTTTTGGCCGTGTTCGCCACACTTTGCGCTGTGGCAGAGATCAGATCAAAGGCTTGGTTTAGCCCCGCACACAGCGCGGCCCCCGCCGCTGTCGGGGTGATGCGGTTGCCCCTGCGGTCAAAAAGCGGGCAGCCTAAGTCCTTTTCCAGCAAGGCGATTTGCTTGGAAACGGCGGGGCGCGTCACATGCAGCTCTGCGGCGGCGGCCGAAACGCTGCCCGTGCGGGCCACGGCTTCGCAGGCGCGCAGCGCGGTCAGTGACGGCAGTTTTCGCATACAGATGCCCTTCAACCGTTAACCCAAAGTCACGCTACCAGAAATCTTGTCACTTGTCAGCCCGCCGCAAGCTTTGGCACGCTTGGGGCCTGTGCATTGACAGCGAGGATGACATGACACTCACCAGACGCGCGACCTTGGCAGGCTTGGGGGCGGCATTGAGCTTGCCTTGGGTCAGGCCCTCTTATGCGGCGGCGGGGTCGGTGAATATCTATTCCTGGGCCGAATACATCGGCGAGACGACCCTTGCCGATTTTGAAGCCGAAACAGGGATCACGCCGGTCTATGACACCTATTCCTCTTATGAGGACGGCGAGGCCAAGTTGCTGGCAGGGTCTACCGGCTATGACGTGGTCGATGTGGCAGGCCGCTCGATGCCAATGCTGGTGAAGGCGGGTCTTTTTGACGTGCTTGACCGCAGCTTGTTGCCGCTGTGGTCAAACCTTGACCCCGATCTGTTGGCGGTCCTTGATCCGTGGGACCCGGGCGTTGCCCATTGCGCGCCCTATATGTGGGGCTCGGTGGGCTTTGCCTATAACGTCGATCTGGTCAAAGCGCGGTTGCCAGATGCCGATTTGACCGACCTTGACACAATCTTCAAACCCGAAAATGCCGCGAAACTGGCGGATTGCGGGTTAAGCCTGCATGACAGCCCGCGCGATCTGATCCCGATGGTGCTGAAATACCTAGGGATTGATCCTGATACGACCGATGTCAGCCAATATGACAAGGCCGCCGAACTGATCAAAGCCATGCGCCAATATGTCACGGCCTTTGACAATGAAAACTACCTCAACGGCCTGCCCAATGGCGATGTCTGCGCGGTGATGGCGTGGTCGGGCGATTACGCCGTGGCCAAAGCGCGTGCGCAAAGTGCGGGTCTTGCTCTGAACCTTGCCTATGCCGTGCCCAAAACCGGCGCGCCCTTGTGGTTTGACGTGATGGCCATTCCAACCGATGCGCCCAACAAGGCCAATGCCCATGCTTTCCTCAACTACCTGATGAAGCCCGAGGTCATTGCCAAATGCACCGACTTTATCGGCTATGCCAATGCCAACCAGGCCGCCAACGCCTTTGTTGACCCCGCCGTTCTGGCCGATCCGGCCATCTACCCGGATGCATCAACGCGCGGTCGCCTGTGGGCCCCCAAGGCCCTGAACGAAGACCAAGACCGCGCTTTGACCCGCATCTTTCAAGATATCAAATCAGGTTAACCCATGCCCAATCCCATCCGCTTTACCCCCACCGGCCCGACCGGCTTTTTGACCGCTGCCGGTGCGCCCTTGGCCACGGCGGAATTGATTTCAGGCCAGCCCGTGGGGTTGGATCACGCGTGGTATGAACGCGGCGATGTCAAAGCCGGTATCTGGCGCTCTTGCGGCTATACCGAGTTTTACGAAAGCTACCCCTGCGATGAATTCATGGTGGTGTTGGAAGGCGAAGTCACTGTGGAAAATGAAAGCTTTTCCGCCACCTACACAGCGGGCGACAGCTTTTTGATCCCCAAAGGCTTTCGCGGCTATTGGCGGCAACCGGGCGAGATGCTGAAATACTACATGATCGTATCATGACCCCCCGCGACGAAGGCGCTTACGATTACATCATCATCGGCGCAGGATCGGCGGGCTGTGTTTTGGCCTACCGCTTGGGCGAAGACCCCAAAACCCGCATCCTTGTGCTGGAAGCGGGCGGCGATGATCGCGCGGTGATGGTGCAAATGCCCTCGGCGCTGACAATCCCGATGAACACGGCACGGTTCAACTGGGGTATGGTAACCGAACCCGAACCGGGCCTTGGCGGGCGGCAGATCAACCTGCCACGCGGGCGGGGCTTGGGGGGGTCATCTTCCATCAACGGCATGTGCTGGGTGCGCGGCAACCCGATGGATTATGAATTGTGGGAGGCTTTGGGCGCCGAAGGCTGGCGCTGGTCCAACGTGTTGCCCTATTTCCAACGGCTGGAATCGGTGCGCGAAGGCGGCCCTTTGCGCGGCACAGACGGGCCGATCAAAGTCACCCGCGGGCCGGAAAAGAACCCGCTTTACCACGCCTTTGTGCAGGCCGGCCTTCAGGCGGGCTATGCCGCCAGCGCCAATATGAACCAACGCCAGCACGAAGGCTTTGGCCCGATGGAGATGAACGTGGGCCAAGGGCAACGCTGTTCAGCCGCCGTAGGCTACCTGCGCCCCGCCATGGCGCGGGGCAATGTGCGCGTCATCACCGGCGCTTTGGTGGAAAAGGTGCTGACAACCGACAAAACCGCCACCGGCGTGCGCTTTAGCGTCAAGGGCCAGCCCTGCGAAGCCCGCGCCGGGCGCGAGGTGATCTTGTCGGCGGGGTCGATCATGTCGCCGGTCTTGCTCAAACGCTCTGGCATCGGGCCAGAGGGGGAGCTGCGCGACCACGGGATTTCGGTGGTGCATCATGCGCCCCAAGTGGGCGAAAACCTGATGGATCATATGGAGCTGTATATCCAACAAGAATGCACCCAGCCCATCAGCCTGTTTCCCAATGTCAGCCTGTTGGGCAAGGCCAAGATCGGGGTGGAATGGCTGCTGACCCATAAGGGCCTTGGGGCCACCAACCATTTCGAAACCGGCGGCCATATCCGCAGCCGCGCGGGGATTGTGTATCCTGACATCCAGTACCACTTCCTGCCGCTGGCGATTTCCTACGATGGCAAGACCTTGGCCTCTGGCCACGGGTATCAGGTGCATGTCGGCACCAAACGCTCGAAAAGTCGCGGCTGGGTGCGCTTGCGCGATGCCAACCCCGCCAGCCTGCCCCGCGTGCGCTTTAACTATATGAGCCACGAGGACGACTGGCTGGAATTTCGCGCCTGCATCGCCCACACCCGCGAGATCTTTGCCCAAGCCGCCCTTGCCCCCTACCGCGGGCGCGAGCTTGCCCCCGGCGATGGGCGCGTGGCCCAAGACGATCTGGACGACTTTCTGCGCCAAAAGCTGGAAAGTGCCTATCACCCCTGCGGCACCTGCAAGATGGGCAGTGATCCTGCCGATGTCACACGCCCCGATGGCACCGTGCGCGGGATCGCGCGGCTGCGGGTGGTTGATGCCTCGGTTATGCCGCAGGCGACAGCGGGCGATCTGAACGCGCCGACCTTGGTCATGGCCGAACGCATGGCCGACCTGATCCGTGCCCGCCACTTGCCCGAAGCCCCGGACGCCCCGCTGCTGGCCGCCAACGATTGGACAACCCATCAACGCAGCGCCGCCATCACCCGCAATTACGCCACCGACCGCCCCCGCCTGCGCGAGGCGCTGTTGGCCAATGCCAAGGGATTGTTGCCAAGGGTGAATTTGGCGTAAAGGGCACAGTCGTTCTGGTCATGCCGTCAAGGATTTACGGCGTAGCAGTCATCAGCAAAGCGGCGCGTCCTGCTTGCGGCCGCAGCCATGTGCCCCCCCTTTAGGACGCTCGGCCTGCCGTCGATGACGCTTTTTCAGGTGCCAACCCAGATCGCAAGTCTGTTACGACAGTCCCAGCGCAGCCGCGACCCCACAGGCGCAAGCCCCTGCCAGCGTGGCGAAGACAACCGATTTGCGCCATGAAAAGGCCAAGATCACCGCCAAGACCCCCACGCCCGCCCTGCCCTGCACCGCCTGCGTGCCGTGCAAAAGGGGCAGCATTTCGGCCACAAAAAGCGTGGCAATCGCGGCGGGGCCCGTGGCGGCCAGAAAGCGCGACAAAAGGCCGTCTTTGGGCATATCGCCCAAGGTCAGCCGCAGCGGCACATAGCGCCACACATAGGTCAAGCCACCTGACAACAGGGCCAGTTGCAACACGTCAGCCCGCATCAACCGCCTCCGTCTTGGGCGCGAACAGCCCCCCGACCGCCCCCGCGATCATGCCCGCAAACAATCCCAGCGTGGCCGATCCGTACCACGTGCCCAGCATCGTTGCCGCAGCGGCAATGGCGATGGCAGGCACCTGCCGCGCGGTCAGGATCGACAACAGCAGCGCCAGAAACAGCGCAGGCAGCATGAAATCCAACCCCGCGCCAATAGCGGGCCAAGCGTCCAACGCTCCGCCCCCCGCCCAAGCGCCCGCCACGGTGCCAGCCAACCACGACGCATAGGCGCCAAAGCCCACGATCATCATGAAAGGTTCCGAAAAGCGTTGCCCCTTGGCCATGGCCCCGAGGGCTGCGCCAAAGACCTCGTCCGTCAGGGCAAAGGCCCAAAGCCACCCCCACCGTGTCGCCCGATCCTCGCCGGCCCGTTGCAGCAGCGTCGGCCCATACAGCACATGGCGCAGGTTCATCGCGGCCAAGGTCAACCCCGCCACCAGCACGGGCGCACCACTGGCCAGCAGCGCAATCGCTAAGAACTGCGCGGCCCCCGCGAACACGATCAGCGACAACGAAAACGCCTCAATCGGGGTCAAGCCGCTGCGGGTGGCGGCGACGCCAAAGGAAAAGGCTATGGGAAAGTACCCCAAGACCAAGGGGATAACCGCCTGAACTCCGGCCAGACCAGAAGATCGTTCCTGCGTCATCGCTCGTGGCACCACCCTGCGCCGCCCCCGCCAAACCCGCTTAGCCCGCCTTGATCACCTGCAACAAGGGCATCACATCGGCCATTTCCGGCCCCGCATCGCGGCCCGTCAGGGCGCGGCGCAGCGGGCGATAGAGGCCCTTGCCCTTGCGGCCCGTGGCGGCTTTGACAGCATCGGTCCATTCAGACCAAGTGCTTTTGCTCCACGGTTTGGGCGGCAGCATGGCAATCGCATCGGCGACAAAGGGCGCGTCTTCCAGATCAACCAGCGGGTCGGCCCCGTCGCGGAACATTGCCCACCATGCATCTAGATCAGACAGCACAGTGATGTTTTCGCGCGTGACAGCCCAGAACGCCTCGGCTTGGTCAGCGGGCACGCCGAGGGAAGCGATCCGCTCGGCCACAGCGGCGAAGGGCAGGGTTTGGTTATGCGCGCGTGTCAGCGGCAGCAGGTCATCAGCGTCAAGCTTGGTCGGGGCCGCGCCAAAGCTGCCAACGTCAAAGCCGTCGATCAGGTCTTGCATCGACTGCGCCAATTCCACCGGCTTAGACGACCCAAGCCGCGCCATCAGGCTGAGCAGCGCCATGGGCTGAATGCCGCTTGCGCGCAGATCGCGCAGCGCCAGCACGCCAAGGCGTTTGGACAGTTCTTCGCCCTTGGGGCCGGTCAGCAGCGAGTGGTGGGCGAAATCGGGCGGGGTGCCGCCCATGGCCTGCATGATCTGGATCTGCGTGGCGGTGTTGGTCACATGATCCGCCCCGCGCACAATGTTGGTGACCCCCATGTCGATGTCATCCACCGACGAGGCAAACGTATACAGAATCTGCCCATCCGCGCGGATCAGCACCGGATCAGAGACAGACGCCGCATCAATCGAGATTGGGCCCAAGATGCCGTCATTCCATTCGATCCGCGCAAGATCCAGCTTGAAACGCCAATAGCCCTCGCGCCCCTCGGCGCGCAGGGCGGCTTTCTCGTCCGCCGACTGGTGCAAAGAGGTGCGGTCATAAACCGGCGGCTTGCCCATGTTGAGTTGCTTTTTGCGCTTCAGGTCCAGCTCGACGGGTGTTTCGAAACATTCGTAGAAGCGGTCCTTGGCTTTGAGCTCTTCGGCAGCCTCGCGGTAGCGGTCAAAACGCAGGCTTTGGCGTTCGACCCTGTCCCAATGCAGGCCCAGCCACTCTAGATCCTGCATGATCCCGTCACAGTATTCCTGCTTGGAGCGTTCCTGATCGGTGTCATCCAGCCGCAAGATAAAAGTCCCGCCAGTTTTGCGGGCGATCAGGTAGTTCATCAGGGCGGTGCGCAAATTGCCCACATGGATGTAGCCCGTGGGCGAGGGCGCAAAGCGCGTGACAGTCGGACGTTGGGTCATAGGAGCCTCCAGCAACGATCTTCCCTGACATGGCGGGGCAGAAATGTCCAGTTGGGATGGGGCGAAAGGGGGCGGCACCTGCGTGCTCGACGGATGGCAGGCGGGGGCCTATACTGGCACCTGCGGTCTGCACGTTCAGACCCCGCGACAGGTCAGCCGCTTTCCCACAGCCCGCAAAGGGGCATGCTTTGCAAACGCCGATCGTCACCCTGACGCTGAACCCCGCACTGGATCTCTCCAGCACGGTTGCAGCCATGATCCCCGACACCAAACTGCGCTGCACGGCACCCCTGCTTGATCCGGGTGGCGGCGGGTTGAATGTCAGCCGTGCCATCGCCGCCTTGGGTGGGGAAAGTCTGGCGCTGGTGGCTTTGGGCGGGCTGACGGGCGACAAGCTGGCCGGACTGATCCGCGACGAGGGCGTGCCCTTCTTGGCCATGACCGCCCCCGGCGAGTCGCGCCAAAGCCTGACCGTGACCGAAACCTCCACAGGGCGGCAATACCGCTTCATGCTGCCCGGCCCGAAGTGGAGCGTTCCAGACCAAGAGCGCGTCTTTGCCCTGCTGCGCGCTGCGGCCCGCCCGGGGGCCTTTGGCGTGATCTCGGGCAGCCAGCCGCCGGGGGTTCCGGTGGATTTCCCTGCCAGCCTAGCGCAAGCAATGCCGGGCCTACAGGTGGTGCTCGACACATCTGGCCCTGCCTTGGCACAGGCGGTGGCCCATCCCATCGCGGGTCTGGCGATCTTGCGGATGGACGGGGACGAGGCTGAAAGCCTTGCAGGCCACCCCCTGACCACGCGCAGCGATTCGGCGGATTTTGCCGCCGCCTTGGTCGCGCGCGGCGTGGCGCGGTGTGTGGTGGTGGCACGCGGCGCGGATGGGTCGGTGCTGGTCGATCAGGATCGGCGCATCTTTGCCAAGGCCGCCAAGGTCACAGTCAAAAGCACGGTCGGCGCAGGCGACAGCTTTGTCGCGGGATTGATCCTGTCGTTAGCGCGGGGAGAAGGGCCGGAACGCGCACTGGCCTTGGGCACCGCCGCAGCCTCGGCCGCGGTGACAAGCGATGCCACCCAATTGTGCAAAGCCGAAGATGTGCGCCGCCTATTGCCCGAATGCGTGATCACCGAAATCTAACCCCCCGCACCCCCCCCCTTTCATATGTGCCCAAATATCCCCGCCGGAGGCAAAGGGCTCAGCCGCGCGGCACCAGCAGAATAACCGCCGCCCCCACCAAGGCCAAAGCCGCGCCGCCCAGATCGGCCCGATCCGGCCGCACGCCTTCCACCGTCCAAAGCCATAGCAGCGAGGCCGCAATATAAACCCCGCCGTAAGCCGCATAGCTGCGTCCGGCGTGGCTGGGGGGTGTCAGCGCCAAAAGATAGGCAAAACCCGCAAGGCTGGCCGCTGCCGGAATAAGCCACAGCGCCGAAGCGCCGCGCCACCAGCTCCACACCGCAAAACACCCCGCAATCTCGGCCAAAGCGGCAAGGGCATAAAGTGCGAGGCTCACGGCCGATCACGCCAGCGGTTGGCGATGGGATAGCGACGATCCAGCCAAAAGGCCTTTGGGGTCAGCCGCGTGCCGGGGGCCGATTGGAAGCGTTTGTATTCGCTGATGTACAAAAGATGCTCGATCCGCTGCACGGTGGCCAAATCAAAGCCCCGCGCGGCGATTTCGGCCACGGACAGATCTTCCTCGACCAGCCCGTGCAAAATAGCGTCCAGCACCTCGTAGGGGGGCAGGCTGTCTTGGTCGGTCTGATTGTCGCGCAGTTCGGCCGAGGGTGGCTTTTCGATCACGCGCGGCGCAATCACCACACCTGCGGGCCCCAGCATCCAAGGGCGGTGGGTGGCATTACGCCACAGGCAGGTGGCAAAGACGCGGGTTTTGTACATATCTTTCAGCGGATTATACCCGCCGTTCATATCGCCGTAGATCGTGCAATAACCCACCGCCATTTCCGACTT
Source organism: Paracoccaceae bacterium (assembly GCA_947449875.1). Taxonomy (GTDB): domain Bacteria; phylum Pseudomonadota; class Alphaproteobacteria; order Rhodobacterales; family Rhodobacteraceae; genus Stagnihabitans. The sequence goes on along the minus strand of CANFSY010000001.1, from coordinate 2,399 downwards.
GTTGCCCGTGGTCAACAGCATCTCGCCAAACTTGTTGGACAGCGCCATCAACAACAGCCCGCGCAGGCGGGATTGAATGTTTTCTTCGGTGATGCCCGCTTGGGTGCCTGCAAACAACGGCGACAGGGCGTCTGACACCGCCTCTTGCGGGCCAGTGATCGGCACTGTGTCTAGCCGTGTGCCCAAGGCACGCGCCACAGCCGTAGCATCTTCCAGCGAATGGGCCGAGGTATAGCGCGAGGGCAGCATGACACAGCGCACGTTATCCGCCCCCAGCGCATCGACCGCAACCGCCGCAACCAAGGCGCTGTCCACCCCGCCCGATAAGCCCAACAGCACCTTGCCAAATCCGGTCTTGGCGCAATAATCGCGCAACGATAACACCATGGCGTGGTAATCGGCCTCTTGCGCGTCGGGCAGCAGTGACAGGCGGGCGGGCATAGCCACCCATCCGTCGGCCGTTTGGGCAAAATCCAAATGCTCCACCGCCGCTTCAAACTGCGGCAACTGGCAGGCCAGCCCCCCGCCCGGGTTCAGCACGAACGAGGCGCCGTCAAACACCTGATCATCCTGACCGCCGATCATGTTCAGATAGACCAGCGGCAACCCCGTCTCGACCACGCGGTTCAGCATCAGGTTCAAGCGCACCTCGGGCTTGCCGCGATGATAGGGCGAGCCGTTGGGCACCAGCAAAATCTCTGCCCCCGTCTCGGCCAAAGTCTCGCAGACATCGGCGTGCCACGCGTCCTCGCAAATCGGAATGCCAAGACGCACAGGGCCGATCGGGATGGGGCCGTGAATATCGGCAGGGGCAAACAGGCGCTTTTCGTCAAACACGCTGTCGTTGGGCAGTTCGTGCTTCAGAATGGTCGCCGCAATATGACCGCCTTGCAGAATGTGATAGGCGTTAAACAGCTTGCCCTCGCGCAGCGCGGGCCCGCCGATGCCCAAGGCGGGGCCATCGGCACACGCGCGCGCCAACTGGGCCAGTTCGGCCAAGGCAGCCTCGGCAAAGGCGCGCTTCAAGATCAGGTCTTGGGTCTGATAACCGGTGATAAACATCTCGGTCAGCGCCACCAGATCCGCCCCCGCCGCCTTGCCCGTGGCCCAAGCCTGACGGGCAAGGGCTGCATTTCCCGCCAAATCCCCGACGGCGGGATTGGCTTGCACAAGGGTCAGACGAAAGGTTGCGGGCATTGTACTCTCCATCGCTTGGGGTGGTTCTAGCAGGTTGTGGGCCAAGGAAAAGCCAAAGCAGCACCTGCGGCGCTTGTCAGGCCTTAGGCCTGAGGCTAGGGTTTGGCGCGGTAGGAATGTGGAGATATGGCATGACGTCTGGCGCGTGGGTCTTGGGCTTGGGCTTGGCGCTGGCGCTGGGGGCGATGCCTGCCTGCGGCCAAGAGGTCGTGCGCAAACAATATGACGACGGCTCGATCTACGAAGGCACCTTCAAGGAAGGGCGGCAGGACGGCACGGGCACCTACCAACTGGCCAATGGCTTCCAATATACCGGCGACTGGGTGGCGGGCGAGATCAAGGGCAAGGGCAAGGCGATCTATCCCAACGGGTCGTTTTATGTCGGCACGTTTGACAAGGGAAAGCCAGACGGCAGCGGCAAGATGACCTTTTCCGATGGCAGCACTTATGAGGGCGATTGGATAGCCGGTGTCATGACAGGCGAGGGTGAAGCGACCTACGCCAACGGCGCGTCCTACAAAGGCAGCTTTGTGGCGGGCAAACAGGACGGCCAAGGGGTGATGACCGACCCTGACGGCACCATCTACGACGGCGCATGGGTTGGCGGCGTGAAAGAGGGCCAAGGCAAGATGACCTATGCCGACGGCACCGTGTACCAAGGCGGGTTCAAAGCCGGCGCGCCCGAGGGTTCGGGCAAGTTGGCCATGCCCGACGGCGTGATCTATGACGGAAGCTGGGTGGGTGGGCAGATCAACGGCCAAGGCACGCTGACCCAAGCCAACGGCGACAGCTATGTGGGCGCGTTTGTCAATGGACAACGGGTTGGCACGGGCAAGCTGACCTATGCCAACGGCGACACCTACGAGGGCCTCTTTGCCGCAGATGAACGCAACGGACAGGGCATTTTCATTGCAACCGACGGCGCGCGCTACAGCGGACTTTGGGTGGCAGGCCATATGCAAGGGGCTGGCGAGATGACCTATGCCGACGGGTCGGTCTTTGCGGGCGCCTTTCAGGCCGATCAGCCGAATGGCTTTGGCAAGATCACCTATGCCGATGGATCGACCTATGAGGGAAATTGGGCTTCGGGCGAAATCTCGGGGCTGGGCAAGGCGGTCTATGCCAATGGCCAATCCTACCAAGGCCAGTTTGTGGCCGGAAAGCCTGACGGCATGGGCCGCATGACGCAGGCGGATGGGTTT